>VBAP01000007.1:79621-92121 GCA_005882335.1 Candidatus Segetimicrobium genomatis | reverse complement strand
CTGTCTATGCGCTCAGTCATCCCGGTAGGCGGCGTCCAGTTGTTCGTGATCCCGCCGCTGGTGAAACTAGCCGTGAACGTCGCCACCACCATGGCATTCGCGACCGTGGTCGTAATGCTGGGCGTCGAATGGGTCGTACTGCTGGCGGTTGCTTGCCCGTTCTCGGCGTCAATCGGTGTGGTCGTATCGACCCCGGAATATGCCGAAATGGAGCCAGCCATGTACTCCGAGCCGCTGCCGGGGCTGAATTTCCAGTCATAGCCGGCGCCGCTATACTTTTGACAGACACGACCTGACTCGTTGGAGGCAACCTTTCGGTAAATCGCCAGGCTGACCGTCGTGCCGTTGTCGATGCGGCGCACCAACGTCCATCCATTCGTCCACGGCGCCGTCACCATGTTGGAATATCCCCAACCTGCCACGGGGGTGCCAAAGGTCACTGACTGCGTGCTGGCCGCAGTGTTCCGAAACCGGTAGGTGACCCTGAGGCGATCGCCGGCCGACCATGTCCCGAGGGCGGGAGCGGTGAACGTAAACGATTTCGGGCCGGTTGTCCCGGCGGACTGCTCTGTAGCGGAGCCGCTGATTGCCTGCTGGACCCCCGCGGAGTTTACGCGGGCGACCGCGGCGGACAGCTGGATGTTCGCGTTGGCCGTGGTCACATACATCGAGAAGATGTAATCGCCGGTGACCCCGACCGCCCCCGGTACCCCCGCTTTCGTGAACCCGAAACTGTCTTCGGTCTGCACGCCCGCGACGCTCACCGCAATGCTCAGATCCGTGATGTAGTCACCGAGCTCTTTGTTGAAGTCCAACCCGCCGGTGAGGTCGGAGTTCGTGTTGTTCAGGGCGTAGTTCGCCGGGGTGGTGGGTGTTTGCCCCGTTCCACCTGTCCAGGAGGTCGCCGCGAGCATCACGTCGCCATCGACCACGCCTGTGGGCACGTGGACGCAGTTCCCGGTGCCCAGACCGGCATAGCTGTCGCCACCGCCGGGTGAAATAGCGCGGAACGCGATGCCGCCACCGCCGCCGCTGGTCGTGTAGCTCGTCGCCTCGCTCGGGTTGAACTCCACAAAGAACACCGCGTTGGGGATGCTCTGCCCGATCGTCCCAGTGCGCTGGCTGATGTAGTAGTCCCAGCAGCGTTGAGTTTCTGTGGCGCTGAAGGTCCACGCGCCGCCGCTGTTGCACCGGCTGGTGGCATCGCCGCCGTGAAAATAGAGGTTTTTGCCGTCGGCGGGATCGGTAGTGTTCTTGGCGCGATTCCGCAGGCTGCTGGCCGCGGCGCTGTCCATATCCAGTTCGGGGATCGATCGCTCGCTGGCGCTGGCATTGCACGTCCACGCCCAGGTCGCACAAGTCACGCCGGAAATAGTGCCGCTGGCGGTCAGCTCGCCGATCACAGTGGCCCCCGTGGTGTTGACGGTCATTGCCGTGCCCGCGGTCAGCTTGTTGTTCGAATGCACCGCGCTGGCGGCGCTGGATGGGAAGTCGTTCCGCACGGTCAGGCCTGTGGTGGCGCTGCCGATCATCGCGGTGGTGTTCACCAGCACGGTCGAGGTGGCGCTCTGTGGCACCGCCTGGACTGCGGCCTTCAATACCCGCCGGCCCCCGCCGCGGGTGCCCGTGGACGTGATGGACCGGACCGACCCGGACGAGGTCAACGTGACCACGTACTGAGCGTCTCCGATGGTGCCGGTTGTCCCCGTCCAGCCCGCGTTCTGGCTCAGTTCGTACATGGCCCGGGACAACCCGGCCTCCGCGGCGTACTGAGCCGCGGCGGAGTCGCCGGTATTATAGGCGATACTGATCTCGGTGAGCGCGCTGTTCACCATGGCGGCGCCGACCACGGTCAGCAGCACGACCAGGACCAGCACCGTCGCCAGGGCCGAGCCGCGCTGGTCGCGCAGTCGCGCGGTCGCGCAGTCGCGCAATCGCGACAGCGTGTTCCGCGTCCCCGTGCTCCGCCCCGAGCCGGCGAAGCCGGCGTGGGGGTTCCCGTGTTCCCTTGTTCCCGTTATGTTGTCCATGTCAGTTCCTCTCAAGTTGTCCACGTCAGTTCCTCGGCGTGGCCTTTGATGTCAGGTTGACCTGCTGCGTCTGCTGGTTGGCGTTCACCTGCGACGTCATCAGGTTCACTGAAATTGCATTCACCCGCACGATCACGCCCACGGCCCGACTGGTGTTGAGACCCCAATCGACCGTCAGGCACCCGCCGCCGATGCTGGTGATGTTGGCCCGGTCTGGTTGTGTCACGAGACCCGTGGTCGTGTCGTATGTTTCCCGGTCGACCTGCACCCGATCGTTCGCGTTGAACCCGGTTACGCTCGCCACGCACAATGATTTGGCACCCACGGCCGCGCTACTCGACAGCGTGCTCTGCACAACTGAGAAAAGCTGCAGGCTTGGCGGATTCGTGACGTCGGCCAGAACGGTGGCGACAACCTCGCCGGAGGAGTGCGCCGACGTGAGTGCAGGGGTAATCGTCAGTGTATTGCCGGAGACAGAACTGACGGTGACCGGGGCCTCGCTGCCCACCGCAACGATGTCGCCTGCTGCGAAGACGCTGCCCAATACGACGGATACCGACGTGGCCCCAGAGGATGCCGCGGCGGAAAGGATCGTGCCGTTCCGAGTCACGCGGGTGCCGGCCAGCGTGAAGATCGCGCCGAGCGGCTGGACGACCTCGCCGGACGAGTGTGCCGACGCCAACGCAGGCGTGATGGTGAGCGTGCTGCCTGACACGTTGCTCACCGTCAACGGGCCCTCATTCCCCACCCCGATGAAGTCGCCGGTGGCGAACGTACTGCCCGACGCGACGGACACTGTGGTCGCGCCGGATGACGCGGAGGCGGAGAGCGTGGACTGGGCGCGCCGTACCAGTTCGCCTTGCTTGTGGGCAACGGCCAGCCCTGCGGAGATGGTCACCGTCGTGCCGCTGATCGAGCTAACGGTTGCCTGCTCGAAGGAGGTGACGCTGACCAGCACAACAGGCCGGCCCGCCGCCAGCGATGAGGCATCCTCCACGCTGAACGTCGTGGCTCCCACGGCCACGTCTGCGGTGAGCACAGTCGCCTTGACCAGGCCGAGGCTGTTTCCGCCGCTGCCGATCACGAAGTCACGCGACTGCCGTATCTCTGCCACGATCCGGCCCGCAGCAACCCGAGGTTGCTGCTGCACTTCCATCTGGCCCTGCATACTGGCCCATTGCCGCACCAGCGTCGTAATCAGCGCGTAGAATGCGACAATCACCAGCGACATCACGGCCATGGCGATGACCATCTCGACCAACGAGAAACCGGACTCGCTTCGGCGGTGAGACGTCATGGAGACACCCGCAGAGTATACACAGTAACGCTCTTCTGCCCGGTCGACTCTGACCAGCTCACTGTGACCTGGACTTGCGTCAAGTTTGCGGTCGAAGGAGCGGGAGCGCAGTTAGGAGGTTGATCACACCTGGTGACGGTGGTCACGCGCGTGAAGGAACCGCTCGGCGTGCTGTTGCCTAGCGAGTCGAGGGTCTCCGTCGCCTGCAGCGTCGACAGGTTTGAGTACGCTTTGGACTGCGCAACTTCAATCTGCTGTTGCGCCAGAAGCGCGCCGGCGGTGACGTTTCGTCCCAGCACCGCCCGGCCCGAGGCGGTCAGATAGAACCCGGTCACCAGCATCGCGCCAATCGCGAAGATGGCGGCCGCGATCACCACCTCGGCCAAAGCAAACCCACCAACCTGTTTCATGGACACGTCGCGACCTCCTGAGTCGTGGTCCGCCCGGTGCCCGCCAGTACGTCTATCTTCATAATCGTGCTGACGCCGGTGGCCGAGACACAGAACGTTCCCTTTTGCGTGGGCGCTCCTTTAGGGGAGAACTCCGCAATGTTCCCCGTAAACGTATTTGTGACTGTGAGGCTGGTCGGCAGCAGGATGTCTTTTGATACGCTTCCGTCGCTGACTTTCACGATCGTGTAGCTGGAGGTCGACGTCGGCGCGTACACCAGTCGAAAATTCTGATCTTGCGTCACGGCAAACTGCTGTGTCAGCCGGAGGTCTCCCGCCAGCTGCCCCGCGCCTTGAAGCACGTCGCGGCGTGCCGAGAACTTGCTCATCGAGGAGAGGCCGATCAGGGAGAGCATCCCCATGAGGATGACCACCAAGATGGTCTCGATGAGCGAGAAACCCTCGTCCGCCCTCATCCTTTTCACGCTACACTCTCCTTGCGAAGCCCCATTCCACCGGTGGCCCCAATTACGCTCCAGAACACCGGCGCAACACTGACCACGCTGAAGTGCCATTGCACGTCAACCCAATATCCCGCCATCGCCGCCAGGCAGGCCGCCGCGAGCGCCCACTGAGATCCGGGGGCGTCCAGAGCTGCCCTCCCGGCGCGTGCCGCCGATACCAACACCCACCAGAATGCCGCCACCCCGAGAATTCCTATCGACATCGCCATGTCCAGCGTCTCGTTGTGCGCCTTGTCGACCCGTGGCGGCGAAAACAACATATCTCCGAAGAGCCGAGACCGTTCCGCGTCCCATCCTTGGGGGAACACGAGGACGAGCGCTTCTGGTCCATATCCGAGCACCGGGCGCTTCGCTAACAGCTGAAGCGTGCGGCCCCAGAAGTACAGTCGCCACCGAAATCCGCCTTGCGGATCCGCGGGCTCGATCGTGGTCCACGCCCGCTGCGCGGCCGACCAGTCGGCTTGTGAGGCCGCCAGGGGACTATGGGAAGCAAAAAACATGCCCACCAGCACGACCACCACCGCACCCACACCCGCCAGTCGGCGGCGCGCGTCTTGGGCGTCGATGCCGGTGACATGCCGCGCGCTCTGCACTCCAAATACCACTGCTGCGACAACCAGCCCCAACCACGCAGCCCGGCTGTAAGTGCACAACGCCGCCAGGACCGCCACGGCCAACGCGCCCAATGACAGGACCGCCACCGAACGGCGGCGGGCAGTCAGCAGGGCGGCCGCAGCGAGTGGGCCGATCAACACCATGTAGGCGCCGAGAAAATTTGGATTGCCGCTGGTGGAAAACGGCCGCCACCAGTCAACGCGCACCGAGTCTCGCACGATGAGTTCAAAGCCGAAATACTGCGCAATCCCGTACAGGCCGGCCAGGGTCCCGCCGGTCAGCACGGCGGCGAGCCAGACGCGGAACCCGCCGCGCGCCACGACCACCAGCGTCCCGGCGCACACGACCGCGTACGCGACAAGCGACAGCATGCCCTCGTGCCGCCGTAGGGCTCCCACGACACTCCACAGAGGATTCACCGAGACGACCGTGGCCAGCGCCACGGCCGTCACGAACGCCATCAATGGAGCGAGCAGCTTCGTCCGTCTCAGGACAGGGATCCCGCGCGAAGCGAGCAGGCCGCCCACGATGACCGGCGCGAGAATGGACAGGGCGCGGGCCTTCCCCGCGTAGTAGGTGTCGTCCAGGTTGGACAGATCGATGAGCAGGGGGACGACTGCGACGGCGAGCGCCATCGTCCAGGTCAGCAGCTTCGACCCGGTCTGTTCGAGTTCCCGATTACGAAGGTTGAGAATGGCCGTCCCGGCATCCACGAACGCATCCCCCTGGACCTATATGGGTAGGGGCGGCCTGGAGGCCGCCCCTACCTCGTATCCTCGGCCTCATTCCTTACGGCGTGAATGAAGTACCGTCGGCCGGGCTCTCGCCCACCTTGCCCGTGTTCGTGTTAATCGCGATCACGTAGTCTTGAGTCAGACCCGCCAGGTTGTTATGTGTGATGCGGACGCCAAAAGCGGCCGCGGCGAAGTCGGAGGCGCACGTACTGGCCGGCTCGGTCGCGGTAACGGCCGCAACAGTCTTGCAGAAAAACACAGCTCCGGTGTTCCACTGCCAGGGGCCGCTGTCATTCCTGGAGGTCGCCGGCCAGCCCACCTTGGTACCGGTGGCGTCTGAGCAATTGATCTCATTGAAGCTCTTCTCGATCAGGCAGGCCCACGCCAGCGATTTCCATTCTGACGACAGTGCCCGGGCTTCTGCCACGTAGGCGCGCACCCGCGCCCCTGAGTACAGTGGCAGCGCGATCATGAGAAGCAGGCCAATGATGGCCACCACGATCGCGATCTCAATCAGGGTAAAGCCCTTAGAGCTCTTCAAGAGCCCCCTCAACCGTGCCGTAAACATCGTCCGTTCCTCCTTTTGGAATGTGTAGCGAGTAACATCGTTTCCCGTTTCAATCGTTCCCGCTGCGGCGGCGGGCCAGACCCCTGCTCCGCCTCCGCCACGTCACGTTCTCGGCATATTCCCGCCTCCCACTGAAGTAGCAATTCCGGTGCCAGCAGTCGTGTGTTCTCACCCAGGGCTAGGGAGCAAAGCACGTGCCGCCTCTGACGCGGGCGAATGAGACCTTGGGGTAAGCGCGTGGTACGAAAGGACTACACAGGGGACCAAGCTACCAAGGGACCAGAGGACCAGGCAGACATGAGGGTTGCAGTGTTAGAGGGCTCGCGTGGTCCCCTGATTCCCTGGGTTCCTGGTCCCGTGGGTCTGCTGCGAGGGTTTGTGTTCAGGCTTGCCTGGTCGCTTGGTTCCTTGGTCCTTTAGCGAGGTAGCTTGGCGATCAGGGTCCAGACGGGCATCAGCACCGCAAGGGCCACCGTTGCCACAAGGCCGCCAACGCCGACGATGAGAACGGGCTCCACGATCGACGCAAAGCGCTTCACGGTATTGTCCACCTCGCGCTCGTAGAACTCGGCCACTTTGTCGAAGATCATGTCGACGGTACCGCTCTCCTCTCCCACCCGGACCATCTGCGAGACCATGGGAGGAACAAGGCGGCTTCGCTGAAGCGACTGCGACATGGATTCTCCGGCCTGCATCCGGTCGCGAGCCGCGACGACCGCACCGCCGACAATCCGGTTCCCCAGCGCTCCGGCCACGACGTCCAGCCCCTCGAGCATCGGACCGCCGCTGCGGATGAGCACCGCCATGGCTCGGCCGAACCGGGCAAACGATAGCCGCAAGACCAGCGGACCCACAATCGGCACTTTGAGCACCACGGCATCCATGATCCGCTGGCCCAATTCACTGCTCCGGATGACGACCATTGCCATCCCGAGGCCTACCAGCAGCAGCATGCCGGCCCACCAGAACCGCCTGACGATTTCACTCGTTCGAATCACAATGACCGTAATGAGCGGCAGCTGGACTTTGAACGAGGCGAAGATGGTCACGAAGACGGGAACGACGAAGGCGATTGCCCCCATCGCCACCATGGTGGTGAAGAGCCCGACCACCACGGGGTAGGTGGCGGCGGTCTTCACCTTCTGGATGAGGTCCAGCTCCCGCTCCAGGTAGTCGGCGAGGTAGTTCATCGAAGTGTCAAGGACACCGCTCACTTCCCCCGCCCGCACGGTGTTTACGTAGAATGGGAAGAACGCTTCGGGATACCTGGCAATCTCGTCGGACAGGCTTCCTCCCCGCTCGATCCCGAGCCGGACGCGCACGATCACCTCTCGCAGGCGCCGGTTGGGAATCTGTTCGGCCAGGACCCGCAACGCGGAGATGATGGGCAGCCCGGCAGACACCATCGTCGCCAGCTGACGCGTGACGATCACCAGGTCGCGTCGATTGATGCGGAAATACCCACCGAGCCGTCTGGCGGGTCGCTCTCGTTCCTTTTCGTCGCGCGTTGTGAGAGACGTAACCAGGAAGCCGCGGGTCTGGAACGAGGCGAGCGCGGCCCGTTCGCTGTCAGCCTCCAGGACTCCCGTTTCCAGCCGGCCGAGCCCATCCCAGGCGCGGTACGCATATTTGGGCATCGTCTTACTCCCCTACGGTCTACCCGGTCTTCCCAGTCTACCCAGTCTACGAACTTGACGTTGAAGTAAAGGCAGGCGACTGGGAAGACTGTGAAGACTGTGTAGACCTCTTTATAGTTTATGCCCCTCAGCGCAGGAACAAGGCGCGCAGAGAGAGCTCGACAATGATTCCTGCGTCCGAACCGGAGAGCGTCATGCGGTCGACAACCACCACACGCGGAGATTCCTCAAAACCCTGCACGAGCGCCCTGATCTGCGGATACCTGCCCCTGACCCGCAGCTGCAGCGGAAGGGACGCCACCGAGCCTGGCGTCCCGCTCTGCGCGCCGGCCGCCGGAGGGGACTCCAAAAAGGAAATCTGCTCCACCCCAACGCCGCTGGATGCGATGGCGAGATCGATGCGGGAGAGCAGGCCCGGCAGATCGGGCTCTCGAGGGATGCGCGTCAGCAATGCCTCGGCATCCAGTTTGGCCGCGGCGTACTGCCTGGTGATCTCGTCGCGCTGCTGCACCAACGCCACCGCGCGGGTGAGCTCGGCCTGCTTTCGCCGCGCCTCGCTCCGGGCCAGGCGCTCCTCCCGCACCTGGGGGAAAAACACGACCAGCGTCAGCACGATCGCGATGGCGAAGCCTATACCCACTTGCAGGAACAATCGCGCCCCCGGCCGCCGGCTGGGGCTCACGGCCCCGTTCCTTTCAGGCGTGCCGTGATTTGGAACTGCGTAATGGAGCGCGAGCCGGCCTGGACCTGCTGTAGGTTCTGTACCTTCACCTGCTCAAGCCGCTGGGACTGTTCAAGGCCCCCCACAAATTGCCCGACCGACCGCAGTTGCAGCGCGCTGCCCGTCATGGTGAGGGTGCCGGCGTCGACGGCCAGCGTCTGCAGCCAGGCGTCCTGCGGGATGACCTGGCTGATCTCAGTGAGGAGCGGGGACAGTTGCAGTTGACCCCGTCCCGCTGCGCCGAGCAGCGCCTGCCGGCGCTGCGCCAGATCAGCGATCTCCGCCTGCAGCTGGCCGACCTGGGTCGCGGTCGGCCGCAAGGGGGCCAGCCGGCTCTCGGTGTCGCGGATGACCTCCCGGGCACGGCGGGCATCGTTCACCAGCAGGACGTAAAAGACCGCGACGCTGGCGATAGCGAGGAGCGGAATTAGGAGGAGGGCCTTCCGGCGGCTGGCCAGCTCCTGCCGCCGCACGACCGGTCCCGGAACGAGGCTGAGCCGGATGCGCATTCTTACGCAATCGTCCGCAATGCCAGCCCCGTGGCGACCGCCAGTTGGGGAGCCAGCGCCTGTGCAGCGAGGAGCTGTTCGCCCGGCTGCATACCGTCCAGTGGATTACCGATGGTGACTGGCAGATCCAGCTCGCCGGTCAGGTGACGGTCCAGGTGCCGCAGCAGCGCACCCCCGCCGCAAAGGATCATGTCGTTGATCGTGACGCCAGCGAACTGGGCACGGAAGAAGTCGAGCGAGCGGCGCACCTGTGTGACGACCTCGCTCAGCGCCTCGGCCATCTCCGCAGCGTACGCCCCTTCGGCCCCCTCGGGCGGCCACTCTTCCCATCCGAGGCCGTAGCGTAACTTGACCTCCTCCGCGGCCGCCTCGTCGACTTTCAGCAGCTTGCTGATGGCCTGCGTCACCGCGTCGCTGCCGACCAGAATGGTGCGGGTGAATTGCGGAATGCCGTCATGGACGACTGCGACGTCGGTCATGGAGGCGCCCAGATTCACCAGCACGTGGGTGCCGCTCGCTGGAGTCTGTGCCAGTCCCCGCGCCATCGCCAGCGCGGCGACCTCGATCGCATCGACCGTTAGCCGGGCATTCTCCAGCGTCTGGATATATGTAAGGACCAGCGCCTCGGGCGCCGCCGCCAGGAGGACTTCCAGCTGCCGCTGGTCATTCTGGGTCACCTCGCCCACCGTCTGTACGTCGATCACCGCCTCATCGACGGGGAAGGGAAGGTGTCGTTCTGCCTCCCAGCGGATGGCCCGCTTGACCTCATCGTCTGGAATCGGAGGAAACCGTAGCACCCGGGCCAGCACGTTCTGGCCGGTGACGGCGACGATGGCGCGGCGGGCGCCGATGCGGGCGCTGCGCAGGAGCCCGCGCAGGACTTGGGCCACTGCCTGCGGATCGAGAACGAGGCCGCCCTCCACTGACCCGCGCGGCGTGGACGCGACCCCGAATCGTTGAAGTTCAGGTCCCTTGCCGGTCTGCCGTATTTGAGCGACTTTGATGGCGCGCTTGCCGATGTCGATACCGACGGTCGCCCCGCCGGTGGGCAGGAGATTTCGAAGTGCGGTCATCGCAAATGTCTCCCGGCCCGGCAGATGGTGTCCAGGATCGCAGCGCGCCGGAGACCCCGGCCCCCGTCGAGATCTGCCGGGGGAGGCGCGTCACCTGTGAGCATTGCTAGGCTCTATTCGCGCCGCCGAGGAAAATTCCCCCGAGTGGTCTTCCCAGTCTTCCGGTCTCTACGGTCTTCCCGGTCTCTACGGTCTTCCCGGTCTCTTGCAGGTGTCTGATTCAGGTTTGTAGACCGGGAGGACAGTGAAGACAGGGAAGACTGTGCAGACTCTTGAAATGTGAGCACGATGGCCCGGGACCGCCGGGATGAACTGCTGGAGTTCGCCCACGCCGCCCTGTCGCTCCGCTGGCTGGCTCTGGCCTCCCTCATCGCGCTCGGCACACTGACCCCCGCTTCCGTTCGTACGCCGCCGCTGTTCTACCTTGGGATTCTCATCTATACCTTGGGCCTGTCGCTGTACGCCTGGCGGTATGCAGACCGCGCGCTCCAGGCCGCGCAGATTGGAGTCGTCTTGGACACCGTCGCAATCGGGGTGGGCATGCAGGTCGCGAGCGACCCTCATACGTTCTTCTATTTCGGGTTTGTCACCGCCGCTGTCGCCGGCCTGCTCATGGCCCGCGTGGGCACCGCTGTGATCGCCGGGGTCGTCGGTCTGCTGCAGTTCCCCCTGGTGTCCGGGTCGGTGTTTACTCCGAACCTGTACATCGCGTGGGGCGTGGCCGCGCTGGCGCTGCAGGCCGCCGGGCAGGTGGCAGCCGTCGCTACGACCCATTTGCGTCGCCGTGTCAACCTGCAAGGCCTGCTGGCGTCCCTGGGACGCATCAGCGGATTGGCATCCACCACAGCAGAGGCGGCCGATCGGGTGCTGGCGGAGATCACCGGGTTCCTGGGAGCCGGCAGTGGATCTTTGATGCTGTTCGATCCACAAGACGGACGATTGGAGATTCTCGCCGCCTACCGCCTGGGTGACATCTACCGGCAGGTCCGGCCCCGGCTGGATGAGGGCATCGCCGGGTGGGTCACACAAGCAGGTCAGCCGGTACTCCTGACACCGGGCGCCTCCGCCCCGTTCCCATTGCTGCGGAAGGAAATCGGATCGTCGATGTGCGTACCGGTGTCGTCTGGGGGCCGCCCGCTGGGCGTGTTGAACGTGAATCGCGCCACCGACCGGGCGTGGTTCTCACCGGACGACCTCGTCACTGCGGGGCTGGCCGCCCGGCACATCGCCGACATCCTCTTCCGCGCGCAGCACGAGCGTGCCATCGCGGCGACGCTCATGAACGTCACGTCGGGTTTCATCGGCGTCAGTCGAGCGATCCTGCGAGATCCCGCGGTATTGTGGCCGGTCCTGCTGGACCAGACTCGTTCCCTCACCGGCGCGCAGTTCGCGGTCCTGGCGCTGGAGCGGCAAGATACGGGCACCCTGGACGTCGTCGCATCGCGCGGCATCGCAGGCCAGGCAGCGCTCTCCTTTCTACCTGGTCTACTGGCAGCCAGCACTGACGGTCGCCTTCACGTCGCAGGCGAGCACCCCCACGCCGGCCTGGCCGGCTCGGGGCGGAGCGGCGCAGACAACTCGGGCCCAATTGTGGCATGCGTCCCGCTGCGGCTCGAGAACAGGAAGGTCGGCGCCATCGGCCTGGGTCTCCCAGGCGGAACGCCCGTGTTGCCGCATCAACTCGAGGCCGTGGCCGCCCTGGTCGCGGGGGCCGTCCATACGGCGCGCACCGCGAACCGCCTGGCCGACATCGGCGTGGTCGAGGAGCGGCGCCGCATCGCGCGCGAGATGCACGACGGGCTGGCCCAAACCCTCGCCGATGCGATGCTGCAGACCGACCTGTCCGCGATGACGGCGCAGGGAAATCCGGCACAAGTGACCGGCGACCTCAAGGAACTGCGTGCTCTACTGGAACGGGGGATGCGAGAGCTGCGTGAGTTCATGAGCGAACTCCGCCGTGAGCCGGAGACCCGTGGTAAGCTTTCCGCCGCGCTGGAAGAGCTAGGCCGCGAGTTCCAGCGCCGCGATGAAATACCGACTTCCGTTGTCGTAACGGGCGACGCGGCCCGACTTCCCTCCGCCGCCAAATATGCGATTCTGGCGATCGTGCGGCAGGCGCTGACCAACGTGCGCACGCACGCCAGGGCCACCGCCGTCACCATTCGGGCCGAGATCGCGCCTGATGCGTGTACGACCAGCGTGACCGACAACGGCGTGGGGTTTGACCTGGCGGCCTTCCGCGCGCAGCCTCCCGGACCGCAACACCTCGGCCTGGTCTCAATGGAAGAACGTGCCGGCCTCGTTGGCGGCCAGCTGGAGATCGACACCGCACCCGGCCGCGGGACGACGGTGAGGATCCGGATCCCGGTCTCTCCAATCGGACATCCAACTCTGTCTCACGGG
>VBAP01000007.1:43556-79563 GCA_005882335.1 Candidatus Segetimicrobium genomatis | reverse complement strand
CACTTGTTGTTCCGCCAGGGCGTACGCCGGCTCCTGGAGGGCGCCGGCGACATCGAGGTGGTGGGCGACGCCGAAACCGGCGAGGAGTCCGTCCATCTGGCGGAAGACCTGGCGCCTGACATCGTGCTCCTGGACGTCGCCATGCCCACCTTGTCTGGGATCGACGCGGCGCGGATGATTAAAGCCAGCAGCCCGCGCGCCGGAATCATCATGCTGACGGTTCACGCCGACGAAGAGTTCCTCTTTGAAGCCATTAAAGCCGGCGCGATGGGATATCTGCTCAAGGACTGCACCCCGGACGAACTGATCCGCGCCATCCGGGTCGTGCACAGCGGTGAGGGTCTGCTTGCGCCCACCATGGCAGCGAAGGTGATGCGGGAGTTTGCCCGTACGCGCGAGACGAAGGACCTGGCCGCGGTGCATCTGCCGCTCACGCAGCGAGAGGTTGAAATCCTTCAGCACGTCACCACCGGTCTGGCCAACAAAGAGATTGCGAACCGCCTCTCCATCAGCGAGCGAACGGTGAAAAACCACCTCAGTAGCAGGCTGCCGTGTACGCGCTTCTACGCGGACTCGTGCCACCATAGAACTAATGTCTACCAGGTCTTCAACGTCTACCAGGTCTACCATGTCTCCTGAATTTCCTCATTCCAGAGCGTGTTGAGACCCGGAAGACTTGGTAGACCTGGAAGACCTGGTAGACGCAGTTTCGCGTAGTACCTTCGTTCGATTCACATATCATGTTGTGTGGCCATAGACTGAAGCGTGTCCCAGAGTGAGCCGGTCGTCAGAAAGATCCGTGTGCTGCTGGTAGACGACAACGCCAGCTACCGCCAGCGCATGGCCCGTCTGCTGCAGACGCAGGTGGATCTAGAGGTCGTCGGGGAGGCCGGTGAGGGTCAGGAAGCATTGGCCCGGGCTCGGGAGTTGCAGCCCGACGTGATTTTAATAGACTTCCGCATGACTGGGCTGGATGGGTACACGGCGGCCCGCGCCATCGTGAAGGAGCTCCCCCAGGCGAAGGTGTTCATGCTCACGGCATTTCCCGGGGCGCTGGACCGGGAGAAAGTCGCTCACAGCGGACTGCAGGGTCTGCTGGTGAAGGATCAACCCGCAATCGAGATCATCGAGGCGATCCGCAATTCAGTTGGAGAGTTGAAGAGTTGGAAGTTTAAGAACTCCCGCAGTTGACCTTCCAACTTTCCAGCTCTTCAACTTTTCAACTTTCTTAGAGTGAAGGCTCCTCAACTCTTGTCACGCGCAGGACTTCCTCGACTGTAGTCACTCCCTGCATCGCCTTGAGCATGCCGTCGGCACGCATCGCGCCCATGCCCTCACCCCGCGCCACTTCGCCCAGATCAGCCGCCGACGCGTGGGCGAGCACGCGCTTGCGCAGCGGCTCGGTCATCACCAGGACCTCAAAGATTCCGCTGCGGCCCTGGTAGCCGGTGGCCCGGCACTGGGCGCAGCCCACAGCCCGGCGGAATTCCGCCGGTGGGAGGGGATCTTTCACAACCGACTGCAACCACGTCACGATGTCTTTGGGGATGGGCGCCACCTGTTTGCAGTTCGGACATAGTAACCGCACCAGGCGCTGCGAGGCGACACCGATCACCGCAGACGCGGTCAGGTACGGCTCGATCCCCATGTCCCCCAGGCGCGTCAGCGCGCTCGGAGCATCGTTGGTGTGAAGCGTGGTCAGCACCAAGTGGCCGGTCAAGGACGCGTGGATCGAAATCTCCGCGCTCTCGACGTCGCGAATCTCGCCGACCATCACGATATCGGGGTTCTGCCGCACGATCGACCGCAGTCCTGCCGCGAAGGTCAGTCCGGATCGGGTATTCACCTGAATGTGGCTCACGCCTGGGAGCTGGTACTCCACGGGATCTTCTATCGTGATGATGTTCTTGTCGGCCGAATTCAGCAGCGCCAGCGTGCTGACCAGCGTCGTGGTCTTCCCGCTGCCGGTGGGCCCGGTGACGAGGATGATGCCGTATGGCTGCTTGATGAGGCTCTCGTACCGCCGGCGCGCCCTAGCCTCAAGGCCTAGCTGCTCCAGGCTCAGCAGCCCGTGTGTCTTGTCCAGCAACCGCAGGGCAAGGCGTTCGCCGTGGAGTGTTGGCAGCGTGGAGACACGGAAGTCGATGCGCCGATCATCCAGCGCCAGTTCGAAGGCTCCGTCCTGCGGGAGACGGCGCTCCGCGATATTGAGCCGGGCGAGGACTTTCACTCGCGACGTCAGTGCCGGCTGTACGTTCTTCGGGAGAGTCATCACCGTCTGCATCGCACCGTGCTCGACATGGATGTCGCTGGCCCGATCTTTGAGGGCCTGAGTGAGGATGAGGTTGACCAGGCGGACCACCGGGGCATCGTCGACCCCTTCACCCTCTTCGGGCGGTGCCTGGACGGGCGCTTCCTCCTCGACGTCGACCAGTACAGCCTGGGCGGCTGCGCCCATCCCGTACGCGCGTGCAATGCCCGCTTCGACTTCAGACTCGACCGCCACAACCGCCTTGACCGGACGGTGTGCGGCAATGCCGACGTCGTCCACCGCGTACACATCCAATGGGTCGGCCATGGCGATCACCAGGTGCTCGCCCTCCAGGACGAGCGGCAGCACCCGGCGCTTGCGGGCCAGGGCCTCAGGGACAAGTTTGACCGCTTTGGGATCGATGCGCGCAGACGCCAGGTTCACCAACGGTAGGTCCAGCTGCGCGGCAAGGGCCTGCGCGATCTGCTTTTCAGTGGCTACCTTCTGCTCGACAAGGATGCGGCCCAAACGCTCCCGCGTGCGGCGCTGCCGGGCCAGGGCCTCCGTCAATTGCTGCGCGGAGATGACCCCGGTCTCAACCAGAATGTCGCCGATACGCTTGCGCTGGGCTTTGGCCACTGACCCTCCGCCGAGCGACCTGCTAGATGTGCTCATCCTTGATAGCATGCCCGCACATCGGGCGTTTTCGGCAGGTGAGGGGTCGGAGACCCCAACCTATTGCCCCTCTCCCTGGAGGGAGAGGGACCAAGGGTGAGGGGGAAAACGCGCACCCTCCGGGCATGAAGTCGCAATGTACTCAAAGGGGTCTGACCCTTTTGAAGACCGGTCCGTACAGGGGAGAGGGACGAAGGGTGGAGGGGGTGAAAGTAGGCCGGCTAGACGGGGGCGGAGAATTCCAGCCCAGCAGCCTCCTGCCTGCGGATCAAATCGGCCAGCATCCGCACCTGAACCGGATCGAATCGTGGGCCCAGGCCGCGCTGTAATTGGTCCAACACTGCCCCGATCGACATCTGGCGCGCCGCAGGCACCCTGCCGCAGGTCATCGCGTCGAGATAGTCGACCAGCGCGACCAGATTGGAATGCGGGAGTACAGGACCCTGCCCGAGCGCCGGCAGGTGGTGCTCGGCTGTCACGATCATCGGCAGGCTCTCCCGCCCACCGATGTGCCTCAGCAGGAAGGCGCCGTCGGCCGGATGACGCCACTCTGGGCGGGGGCCGATGGCAGTTCGCTCCAACAGACGCTGCTCCCAGGGCTGCGCGGCCAGCCCAATGTCGTGCAGGAGCCCGGCTACACCCAGCTCAATCTGCACCTCGCGCGGCAGGCCGAACGCGTCAGCGGCAAAGAGCGCGAACAGACACGTGTTGACCGCATGCGCGGGATCCAGTTCATCGTGACTGCGGTCGGCCAGGCACCGCCAGAGGTGCTGGGGTTCGGTGCCGAGCGCTGCCGCCAGCCCTTCTACGGTCTGCAGGGCCTGAGGGATGTCCGCAGGCTGTCCGCCCTCCGTCGCCGTCGTAATTCCATGCACCGCACGCACCGCTGCCTCATACGGGTCTTGCGCGCGCACGGGTCGCCCTCCGGCCACAGGGGTCAGCTCCTGGACGGCGACGCGTGAAATCCCCGCGGCTCGCAGTGCGTCCGGCAGCCCGCCCTCGGCCAGAAGCTCTTCCGGCTCTTGGGCCAGCAGCCGGACTAATGTGCCCACCGCTTCCGTGTCCGCATCTCTCTGAAATGTCAACCCTCCGATTCCCCTGGCCGCGAGGTGCGCGTGCAGTTGGGGAACATAGCGGTCTTCGGTCGGCTGCGGGATGGCCTGCACAATCACCGTGCGTTCGTCGATCTCGATCTGCACCGGCCCCTGCTCCAGTCCGCCTTGGACGATGCGAAAGAATTGCTCGATCGCCTCCCGGGCCGCAGGATGGTCGCCGCCGTAGAGCCGGACCTGGTGCACGGCGACCAGCAGCGTGCGGACGGCGACCGCTGCGGGGAGCATGGTCATGCGTCAGGCGCCCTGCCTGCGTTCAGCCAGTTCGCCGCGGAAGCACGTGTCTCGGCGTCGGGGTGGCGCAAGACATCGGTCAGTGTCGCGCGCGCCTCCGGCGTCCCCAGCGTCCCGAGCGCTGCGATCGCTTCTTTGCGGACCCGGAGGTCCGCATGCTGCAACGCCGTCTTCGCATATGGAACCAGAGCGGGGGTGCCCATCTCCGCAAGTGCCGTCACAACATTCCGCGCCACGTACCAGCGAGGGTCCGTCAGGTGCGTGCCGAGCAGCGCGGGTTGGTCGCGTGCCAGTACGGCCAGCAGTGTGACGAGCTGCCGGCGCTCGTGCAGGCGTGCTTCGTCCGCCAGCAATTCCAGCAACACCGGTACGGCTTCTTCTGGCACGGCTGCCAGCGCCTGTCTCAGCGGATGGCGTTCGTCAACCACGTGCGCCAGGTTCCTGCCCACGAGATCGCGTGCCGCGGTGGAGAGCGTCCAGCGCAGTGCCGCTCGAGCCAGGTCTGCCCGCGCATCCGGGAGGCGGATGAGGACGCCCAGGTCCGTGAGCACCCGGACCACGGTATCGAGATCGCGTATCTCGACAGCACTGACGACGTAGCGTTCGATGAGTTTGAGCCCCTCTTCGAACCGGGCGATATCCAGCGCGGCAAGGATGTGGAGAAGCGTGGCCAGGTCGTATCCGGGAGGCACTGCGCCGCGCGGCTGTGCGAGCGTCCCCCTGGCCGCATCGCGCTCCTCACCAGACAGCGCGACGGCTGGGGGAACGCGCGCAGCCGATGGTCCACGATGCAACGCCCGCAGCGAGGTGATGATATCGTCTGCGCCGCCTGACTGCTGGCCGGCATCGGTACCCACAATTCCTGCAATGAGGTTCTGCGGCCACCGCGCCGCGATCGATGCCGCCCACGGTTCGTGGAGCGCTGCGACGATGTGGCGGCAGAGCGGGACCTGAAGCGATGGCGTCGTGGCCACGATGGCCGCGGCCAGGTTCCTCCAGCCGACTTCCTGTTCCGCCCGCGGCCAGCTGACAAGGATGCGGTCGAGGGCCCGCAGCAGCTGCACCGTTTCTCCCACGTCTCCGGCGGATGCATCGTGAAGCCTCGTCGCGAGCTGATCGGGAGCGATGCGGAGTGTTTCGATCAGCCGCTCGATACCGGTCGCCGGCCTTCCCCCCGGTGGAGCCACACCGAGGTCCTGCAGCGCGATGGTCTGCACACCTCGTTCCCGCAACATTTTTCCGGCCCCACCGGCTCGCTCAATGGCCGTGATGGGAAGGCGCAGCGTCTCTACCAGCGCCGCGATCTCCTCGATCGTCACGCCGGCCATGAACTGGACGGCTCCGATCTTGGCGGACGTGAGTGAGCGACTTAGTTCGGCAACAAGATCGTCTTCGTACGAGCGGGGATGGAAATCGAACACAACGGTCCGCCCGGCCGGCGCGCAGCCCAGCGAACCGTAAGTGGTCAAATACGCGCGGAGCGCTTCCTGGGCCTCCAGCAGGCCCTGCTGTGTCTTGGCGTGACCGGCCGAGTAGAGACGATGCACCCGCAGCGCCAGACCGACTCCCCGCACCGCTTTGCGGGCAGCCGCGAGACGGGCATCAGCAACGTCGGGTGGCTGCAGGACCGCATCCTCCTCGTACTGGTCTACCCGTGGATTCGGTGCGCGCGACGCGCCTCCCCTCCGGGAGAATGCGTCTACTAGGTCTACCAGGTCCACCGGGTCTCCCGACTCACCGACCCGCCAGATTGGACGATCTTGCAGACTCACCAGACCCGGAAGACGCCCTTTCGAGATAACTACTCGACAGTCGACAATGAGTCTAGCAATTCTTGCAGCCGCCGTGTCCGCGCGCGCAGTTCCTCCGCTCGCTGACGCTGTTGCGCTACCACCTCGGCGGGCGCTCGCCCGGTGAAGTCGCGGCTCTCCAGACGCTGCTGCAGCCGCTCCAACTCCGTCCGAGTCGCCGAGAGCGTTTTCTGCAGGCGGGCCTGTTCGGTGGCCACGTTGATAAGGCCCCCCAGCGGGATCGCGATTTCGGCGTCCGCCAGGACGGTCGTCACGCTGCCGGCAGGTCGCGGCGTTCCAGGAGCCTCGAACCGGATGGGTTCCACTCTGGCCAGGACTGCCAGATACGGCCGGGCGCGCTCGAAGGCCTCTGTGCTCCGCCCGCTGGCTCGCAGATGCAGCGGGATCCGCTGCGCGGGTGGGATGGAGAGCTCCGCCCGCAGACTCCTCACCGCGCGGACGACGGCCATCAGCGCCTCCATCTCCTGCTCGGCCTGGGGGTCCGTCCACCCCGGCGGCGCCTGCGGCCACGGTGACACCATGATGCTGGGTCCGTCGTGGGGCAGGTGCTGCCAGATCTCTTCGGTGATGAACGGCATGATGGGATGCAGCAGCTGCAACGTGTTGGAGAGTACGTACCACAGCGTATGCTGCACCGCATGCCGCCGCTGCTGTGCTCGCGTTCCCGGTTGCAGGTCCACCTTTGCGATCTCTAGATACCAGTCGCAATATTCGCTCCAGATGAAGTCGTACAGCGCCCGGGCCGTCTTATCGAACTCGTACGCCTCCAGGTTTCCAGTGACCGTATCAACAAGCCGTGCATACCGGCTACGGATCCAGCGGTCGGCGGTAAGGAGCGTCGTGGCCTCGGGCCCCTCTTCGCGAGGGTCAAACTCGCCCAGGTTCATCAACACGAAGCGCGCCGCGTTCCAGATCTTCGTGCTGAAGTTGCGCACGTCGGCAATCATCTTCTCGCTGAACCGCAGGTCCTGCTGGACCTGCGAGCAGCGGGACACCAGGGCATAGCGCACCGCGTCGGCGCCATACCCGCGTCCGTCCGCCATCTCCAACGGATCGATCCCCGTGCCCAGCGACTTGCTCATCCGGCGGCCCTCCAGCGTCAAGACCGTCGGGGCCACATACACGTCGGTGAACGGGATGTCGTTCATGAAGTGCAGCCCCACCATGATCATGCGGGCGATCCAGAGGAAGAGGATCTCGTTCGCCGTGACCAGCGCGTGGCCCGGGTAGAAGTAGCGGAGGTCGGGCGTCTGGCGGGGCCAGCCCAGAGTCGCAAACGGCCAGAGGCCGGAGCTGAACCACGTGTCCAGCACGTCGGGATCTTGCGTCAGGGCCTTGCCGCCACAGGTCGGGCAGCGCTGGGGGGCGGACTGAGAGGCTACGCGCGCTGCGCAGGCATCGCACTGCCACACCGGGATGCGATGCCCCCACCACAACTGTCGAGAGATCGTCCAGGGCCGGATATTGTCGAGGAAGTGCAACACGACCTTCGCCCACCGCTCGTGGTGGAAGCGCACCCGCCCGGAGCGGATCGCGGCCGCCGCTCGCCCCGCCATCTGCGCCATTTCGCAGAACCACTGATCGCTGATGTATGGTTCGATCACGGCGTGGCAGCGGTCGCAGTGACCGATGTTGGTCCGGTAGGTCTCCACGCGTTCGACGAGACCCAGGGCCGTGAGGTCTTCGCCCACCACCGTTCGTGCGGCGAAGCGATCCATCCCCGCGTACTTCCCGGTGTCGGGCGTCAACCGGCCCTTCGGGTCGAGGACGACCAGCACCGGCAGACGATGGTCGGCGCCGATCTCGTAGTCCAGAGGGTCGTGCCCGGGCGTGATCTTCAGAGCGCCCGTGCCGAACTCGGCGTCCACCCGGCGGTCGGCGATGATCGGGACGCGCCGGTTCGCGAGGGGTACCATCACGTGCGCGCCCACCAGCCGGCGATACCGGTCATCGTCCGGATGCACCGCGACGGCCACGTCGGCGAGAATCGTCTCCGGCCGCTGGGTGGCGATGGTGATACCGGGACCCCCATCGGCGCCGGGGTACCGCACGTACCACAATTGCGTCTCCACCTCCTCGTACTCCACCTCCAGGTCGGAGATGGCGCTGCCGTCTCGCGGACACCAGTTCACCATGCGCTTGCCGCGGTAGATGAGTCCCTCGTTGAACAGGCGCACGAAGGCCTCAATGACCGCGTCGGAATATGAAGGATCCAGCGTGAAGACGAAGCGGTCCCAGTCGCAGGAAAATCCCATACGCTTGAGTTGCTCGACAATAATGTTGCCGTATTGGTCTTTCCACTGCCACACCCGCTGCTCGAACTTCTCGCGTCCCAGCTCCTGCAGCGTCAGCCCGTCCTTGGCAATCTCCCGCTCCACGACGTTCTGGGTCGCGATGCCGGCGTGATCGGTGCCGGGCTGCCACAGTGCGTTCCGGCCTTGCATGCGTCGCCACCGAATCAGCACATCCT
This sequence comes from Candidatus Segetimicrobium genomatis, assembly GCA_005882335.1. Classification (GTDB taxonomy): domain Bacteria; phylum Sysuimicrobiota; class Sysuimicrobiia; order Sysuimicrobiales; family Kaftiobacteriaceae; genus Telluricultor. The sequence continues at coordinate 71,010 of VBAP01000007.1, read as the reverse complement.
GGATGGAGAAGGTCGAGGCATGGCCGATGTGCAACTCGCCGGTGACATTGGGCAGCGGCAGCATGATGACGAACGGCTGCCGCGATGGATCGACCCCGGCGTGAAAGTACCCGGCGGCCATCCACGTTTTGTAACGCGCCATCTCGACCTGGCGCGGATCATAGGTTGTGGGCAGCGTCTTTGTGGCCATTGCCTTCTCCTGGCCGTCGCGCAGTCGCGCAGTCGGGGCAGTCGCGCAAGCAAAAATACTCCGTCCCGACAGGACGGAGCTTCACTCCGCGGTACCACCTGGATTCCGCTCTCAGAAGTTGGAAAGTCCGAGAGTTGGAAAGTTGGATCCAACTCTCCAACGTTCCAACTTTTCAACTCGCCTGGAGCGGCTCCTCGTTTGCGCTATCTCGGGCGCAGCCCTAACAACCTTGCAATCGCACGCTCAAGCAATCACGTCCATCCACGCTTCCGATCCGCGACTGCGCGACCGCTCGACTGCTTCAGTTGCTCGCTCGAGGGCGACCTTCCCCGCTACGCCGCATCAGGAGATCTTCCAACCGCTGAATCTCCCTCGCTGGGAGGGCGAGCGGGTACTCCTCCCCCTCATTGCTTCGGCCGTATTATAGCAAGGTTCAGAGAACTGTCAAAGAGGCCTGAGGAACATCCCGCCACGGTCTCCCCGGACTGCGCCCGGGGAATCCTACAGATACGGCTGGTTGCGGCCCTCCCGCCGAGGGCCTTGGAGCGGCGAACTGCATGGATCAGCCACAGCGGCAACTCCTGGAGAAAGTGCTTCGTCGGGTGCACTCCGGCTTGAAAACCTTTCAACTATACTCCGCGATGCACGCCTCGGCACAAGTGACGGTACAGGATGTCGCCGGCACCTTACGCGGGTACCTGCAACGCTATGGGGCCGTAGCACTGCAGGTGAACAAGGACAGACTCATCGTCGACGGGGTCCCCCTGTCCGAAGGGAGCATGAATACCCTGGCGTTCCTCCTCTATGTCCGGAACCTGGCATCCATCGCGGTCCTCCCCGGCGTGACCGATCGCGAGGTCGGGGCGCTGTTGAGCCTCCTGGCGCAGGACCGACAGGCCATTGAATCCGCTGGGGGTGTGGAGCGCTTGGCCCTGAGCCAGGATCTTCCGCACATCACGATCAAAGCCATGGCCCTCAGTGAGAGCGCCGATGCCCTCTCTGAAGCCGGTATCGTAGATGCCCTCATCCGAACGCGCCGCCTTTCACCAGAGCAACGGGACGTGGTGTTCTCGATGCTTCGCGACGGGCCCGCGGCCACCGCCGCCTTGCTGGTCAGCGTGCAAAAAGCCGCCGGCGGCACGTCGCCCGATGGGAATCAGATTGACGTGGAGCACCTCCTCATCGCGCTGGAGACGCTGGACCGGGCGGTTCTTGACGAACCGGTTGAGGATCAAGAAACCCTCCTCCAGAGTCTGGCGCAGGGCGTGTTGCAACTCGATGCAGGCGTCCGCGCCGCGCTGGCGCCGGAACTGCTCTCCCAGGCGGTAGAAGGAGGTAGCGGAAGAGCGATCTTGGGTGAGTTGACGGGGCAGGAAATCGCCCTGATTGTCCTGGGCCCGGTTGGACAGGGTGACGTGGCCGCCCGGTTGACAAAGTTTCTGACCAGCCTTCGCCTGCAGGAAGGCGAGGCAGCCGAAGTCACGGCCTTCCTCGGGACCGCGCTGAGCGCTGGAGGCACAAAGTTGGGATCGTTCGCAGCTTCGCAAGGCGGTCTGCAGCTCCAGCCTGCAGGACCTGAAAAGGATGTGTGGGCCGCGGTCGATCCGTCGCTGCTCACGTTTGGTCCCCGCGACGAAGCGGCGCTCGCTGTCCTCCGAAATGAGGCATCCGAGCGCGCCGTCACGCTCGATGCGATCAAAGGCGAGATGAACCTCCTCGGACTCCAGGAGAGACCGGAAGAAATCATGGAAACGGCCAAAGCGCTGGCCGGGCATCTGACGTTTCTGGCGGATAATCAGGAGATGGACATGCTGACGATCACGCTGCCGATGTTGCGGGAGGCGCGCGAACGGGCGGACGTACACCGGGGCGCGATTGATGCCGAACTCGCGCGCGTTCTCAATGCAGGTCTGCTGGACCGCCTGGTTCACGATGCACTCCAGACCCACGCCGATGCGTCTGACGACCTGCTCCAGGCGCTGGTCGCCGTGCGCGACCACGCCGTCCCGCATCTCATCCGGATGCTGGAACGCAAGCCCGCGGACGCGCAGCGCATCCAGTTGCGCGACCTCATGGCCAAAATCTGCGCCGGGCAGGCAGGCCTGATCGGATCTCGCCTCCCGGGCGCCTCGCCGCATCTGGCACGCGACCTGGTATTCGTTCTGGGGGAGCTGCGCGATCCCGCCGCGGCGGGCTATCTCGCGCGACTGGCTGCCCATCCTGAATACCTGGTGCGGCGCGAGGCGATCGATGCGCTTCGAAAGATGCCATCCGATCAACGCCGGGGCGCCCTGGTCGAGTTTTTCCGTGATCCGGACCCCCGGATTCAGTACAGCCTGATCGAAGGAGCGGAGGTCGCGCACGACGAGCGGATCATGACATGGATGCAGGACGCCGTTCGCTCGCCCGACTGGACTCCCGGCGCCATTGCGGTGAAGGTTGCGGCGATGAAGGCCCTGGCGCGGATGCGCGCGGACGATGCGCTGCCTCTGCTGCGCCGCATCGCCCGGACTCGATGGGTCTTTAGTCAGGGCCGGAGGACGGTACGCCAGGCTGCCCGCCAGATCGTCGACGAATGGGAGAGGAGCCGGCAGCGTCCCGCATGACTCCGTCCCCAGATCCCCCGATGCCCGGGTCGTTTGCACATCCGCGTGCGCAGGCAGCTCTGGCTGAGCGTCCGGGCGCTCTGCTGCGTCTGCTGGAGGCAGCCCGGAAAAACCTTCTGCTGTACCTACCGGGCCACCCGCAGGTCGCCCTGTCGCTCCAGGAATTCCATGGCGGATTGGGTGTCATCCTGAAGTCGCGAGGGTCCGTGCGATTCGATGTCTATGAGGACGCCTTCTTTCTCGGCAATCGCATCTTGTTGGAAGAGAGCCTCCAGACTCCCGGACTCCTCGAAGAACTGATGACCAACCACGTGGGCAGCGTCGAATTTCTGCAGGGGGCGCCGCTCCAAGAGGCGACGAAGTTCGTGGAGTTGCTGGCTGCCGCCGCAGGGGGGCAGTCTCATCTGGTGGACGCGGTGGCCGGTGCCGGACTGCAGTTCATCAAGACCGGCCCTCCCAAAGAACTGGGGAAAGGCGAACAGAAAGTCACCGGCCTCGCTCCGCGTGAGTTGTATCGCATCGGCCTGCGGACCATGGACGCCTTGAACTATCAGGCCGTGCAGGGTGCTCCCCTGAACCTGCGCAACGCGCGGCTGCTGGGGAACTCGATGGTGAACGTCATCTTGCATGACCGGCACGCCCTCCTGGGAGTCGCCGCCCTGTACCAGCATGATGAAGATACCTGCCACCACAGCGTTGACGTCGCCGTCCTGTCGTTGATGCTCGGGTTGCGCATCGGCCTGGATGAGGCGGCGCTGCTGGCCTTGGGGACTGCCGCCCTGCTCCACGACATCGGGAAGATGAGCATCCCCCGGTCGCTGCTCGGCAAGCCCGGCGGGGTCACCGCCACCGAACGGTCGGTGATCGAGCGCCACACCGTCCATGGCGCAGGAATGATCCAACACCTGCGGGGACTCGCCCAGACCGCGATGCTTGTGGCCCTGGAGCACCATCTCAACTACGACTTGTCGGGGTATCCCCGGCTGCCGTGGGCAAAGACACAACACCTCTTTACCCGCATCGTGGCGATCGGGGACTTCTTCGATGCCAGCACGTCCGCCCGGCGGACCTACCGCAAGCCCCTGCTGCCGGACCAGGCTATGCACGCGATCGTCACCGGCGCCGGCAAACTGTTTGATCCCACATTGGCCACGCTCTTCCTGAACACGGTGGGAGGTTTCCCGGTGGGATCCGTGGTGCGGCTGTCGTCTGGAGAGGTGGGCGTGGTATACCGTCCCACCGAGGGGAAAGCACTGCAGCCTCAGCTGAAGGTGATACGCGATGCGCAGGGGGCGGTGCTGGAACCGGTCCTCGTCGATATGGCCCACGACCAGCGGCGCGTCTTGCATTGCATCGACCCGATCAGGGCCGGCATCGATCTGACTGCGTATCTCTAGCGGATCACTGCGGCGGTCGCGCAGTCTTGCGGTCGCGGAACCCGCTGGCTGGCGCGACTGCTTGACCGCGGACTGCGCGACAGCGCGACTACGTCAGTCTACTCTTCGAGATAGATCACGCGTCGCAGTTCCTCCACGGTCGTGGTGCCGTCAAGGACCCGGGTCTTCGCCGCTTCCTGAATGGTCGTCATCCCGCTGGCGACGGCGGCGTCCCGCAGGGCCGTGGCTGGTTTGTGGGCCAGCACCAGGTCGCGAATCGTATCAGTCATCCGGAAAATCTCCATCACGGACATCCGGCCCCGGTAGCCGGTGTGATCGCACTCCGAGCACCCCACCGGCTTGTACAGCTTGGCGGAGGCGCCCTTGGCGAGACCGAGTTCTGTCGTCAGCTCCTTCGTAATTTGGAAGGACCGCTTGCACGCCGGGCAGAGTCGCCGCATCAACCGCTGACCGACCGCCGCGATGAGCGAAGAGGTGATGAAGTAGGGTTCGATGCCCATGTCGACCAACCGCACCACCGAGCCGGCGGCATCGTTGGTGTGCAGGGTGGAGAAGACAAGGTGGCCGGTGAGCGCCGCGTGCACCGAGATTTTCGCCGTCTCGGCGTCACGGATTTCTCCCACCATCACGATATCGGGGTCCTGGCGCAGGATGCTGCGGAGCCCCGTGGCAAATGTCACGCCCGCCCGGGTCCGGACGGGGATTTGTGAAATTCCCTCCAGGTAATATTCGATGGGATCCTCGATCGTGATGATGTTGTGCGCCGGATCATTGATGGACTGCAGACACGAGTACAGGGTCGTGGTCTTTCCGCTCCCGGTCGGCCCCGTGACCAGAATCATGCCATGAGGCTTGCGGATCAGCGACTGGATGATCTGCTCCTGTTCCGCCGGAACCCCCAGGCGATCCAGCCCCAGCATCACGTTGCTCTTGTCCAACAGCCGCATGACGACGCGTTCGCCGAACGCCGTGCTGGTGATGCCCACGCGGACGTCGTATTCGCGTTCCTTCAGCCGCATGGAGATACGGCCGTCCTGCGGCTTGGTGTGCTCGGCGATGTCCAGCGAGGCCAGGATTTTGACCCGGCTCACGACGGCCGCGTAGAGCAACCGGGGAATGGATGCCTTGTCGTAGAGCATCCCGTCCACGCGGAAACGCACGCGGGCGTTCTGGATGTGGGGTTCCAAGTGGATATCCGTGGTCCGCGAGAGAATGGCGCCCTGAAGGATGGAGTCTACCATCTGGATGACCGGCGGGGAAGACTCGTTGCCGAGGACCACCACGCTCTCCTCGCCATTCGCGCCGGTATCCGCGCCGTCCCCGTTCCCGTGGATCCTCGTTGCTCCGAACTCGATAGGATCTCCCGACGTTGCGGCGTTGGCCGCCTTGGTCACCTTGCCGCTGACGTCGAAAAGTTGGGAGATGGCCCACTCCAGGTCGGTCTCGGTCGTGAATACCGGCTGGACGCGGAGACCCGTGGCGCGCCCGATCTCATCGAGGGCCAGGATATCTGACGGGTCGGCCATCGCCACGACGAGGTCCTTGCCCTCTTGCCGGATGGGGAGCGCCATCAGGCGGCGCGCAAACGGTTCAGGCAGCAGTTGAGCGATGTGCACATCGATGGGTTCTGCGGTCAGGTTCACGTACTCGTAGCCCTGCTGCAGCGCCAGCCAGCGGCCGGCCTCGCCTTTCGCCAGGAGCCCGCCTTCAATGAAGATCTGCGCCAGCCGCTTGCCGGTGCGCCTCTGCTCTTCCAGCGCCTCGGACAGTTGCGCCTCGGTGATGACGGCCGCTTCCAGGAGCAGCTCTCCCAGACGCTTGGTCGAACGCGATGAATGTGCCCTTGAAGTTGTCATGGGACACCCCAAATTTGGAGCAACTTACGTGCCTACCCGCCTGAACATGCAGGAGCGGGACCCGTTCGTGATCGACCTGTCCCGCCCCTGCTTCCGGAAGGTTTCCGCGAAGTTTACGCGAGGTTTGGTTCCGCGTACTACGACAGCATCTGCTGGGTTGGTTGCTGGGGCGGCCGGACGGCCGGCTCCACCACCGGGGGCGGCAGGATGCGCTCCTTCGACGCCACGGGCGCGGGCAGTAATGCCTCGGCCAGGACCTGATCCATGTGCTCGACGAGGATGAACCGCAACTTCTTGCGCACGTGCTGCGGGATCTCCTCCAGATCTTTCTCGTTCTCTTTGGGCAGGACTACCGTCTTGATGCCCGCCCGGTGTGCGGCCAAGACCTTCTCCTTCACCCCACCGATGGGCAGCACTTTGCCGCGCAGCGTGATCTCGCCGGTCATGGCGACGTCCTTGTGCACCGGCCGGCCGGTGACCGCCGACGCCAGCGCCGTGGCGAGGGTGATGCCGGCGGACGGCCCGTCCTTAGGCACCGCACCCGCGGGGATGTGGATGTGCACGTCGTATTTCTGGTACCACTCCTCGTCCACGCCGAGGCGCCGCGCCCGCGACCGGACGTAGGACACCGCCGCCTGTCCGGATTCCTTGAGGACGTCCCCCAACTGCCCGGTGAGGGCGAGCTTGCCCTCGCCGCGCATCAGCGTGGCCTCGACCGAGATGACGTCGCCGCCCATCTCGCTATAGATCAGCCCGGTGGCGGTTCCCACTTCGTCCACCTGTTCTGCCAGGCCGTAGCGGAAGCGCGGCGGGCCGAGGAAGCGGTGCAGCTGCGCCGCCGATACCTTGACCGCCGTCGCCCTGCCGGTCGCGACCTCGGTGGCCACTTTGCGGAACACCGATGCGATCTCGCGCTCAAGGCTGCGCACCCCGGCCTCGCGCGTATACTCACGGACGATCTTGCGGAGTCCTTCCCCGGTAATCGCCACCTGCTCCGCCCCGAGACCGTTCTCTTTGCGCTGCTTGGGAATCAAAAACTGCGTGGCGATCTTCAGCTTCTCTTCCTCAATGTAACCAGGAAAGCGGATGACCTCCAGCCGGTCGCGCAGAGCTGGCGGGATGGTGTCCATGATGTTCCCGGTGCAGATGAACATCACCTCGGAGAGGTCAAGCGGGATCTCCAGGTAGTGATCGCTGAAACTGTGGTTCTGCTCCGGATCGAGCGCTTCCAGCAGCGCGGAGGACGGGTCACCCCGCCAGTCCACGCCCAGCTTGTCGATCTCGTCCAGCATGAACACAGGGTTCTTGCTGGCCGAGGTCTTCAGCCCTTGTACGATACGGCCGGGTAGCGCGCCCACATACGTCCGGCGGTGGCCGCGGATTTCTGCTTCATCGCGGACGCCTCCCAGACTGACCCGCACGAATTTCCGGCCCAGTGCCCGGGCGATAGACCGGCCCAAGGACGTTTTGCCGGTACCCGGAGGCCCGATGAAGCAGAGGATCGGGCCCTTGGACGTTGGCGACAGCTTGCGCACCGCCAGGTACTCGACGACGCGATCCTTGGCCTTCTCCAGCCCGTAGTGATCCTCGTCGAGGATGCGCCGCGCCTCGGTGATGTCCAGCCGGTCTTCGGTGCGGACGCTCCACGGCACGGCCAGCAGCCAGTCCAGATACGTGCGCACCACCACCGCCTCGGCAACCATTGGCGGCATCTTCTCGAGGCGGTTGAGCTCTTCCAGCGCCTTTTCTTTGACATGCTCAGGAAGGTTGGCGGCCTCAATCTTCTTCTTGTACTCGGCGACCTCGCTCTGGCGCTCGTCGCTCTCACCCAGCTCTTGCTGGATCGCCTTCATCTGCTCTTTCAGGAAGTACTCCCGCTGGCTCTTTTCCATCTGCTTGCGCACCCGGTTCTGGATCTTGCGCTCCAGTTCCAGGATGTTGACCTCACGGGTCAGAATCTGGCTGAGGAGTTCCAGCCGGTCCTTGGGAGCCAGTTCCAGCAGTTGCTGGCGCTCTTCCAGTTTGAGCGGCAGGTGCTGTGCCACCAGGTCGGCCAGCTTGCCCGGTTCATCGGCCTGCATCGCTGCCGCGTACTGCTCCGGGGCCACCGAGCGGCTGAAGCGCGCGAAGCGCTCAAACTGCGACACCACCCCGCGCATGAGCGCCTCGATCTCGAGGCTTTTCTCGACAGGATCCGGCCGCGGTGCCACGCGCATTTCGAAGTACGGTTCCATCTGTTCCACGCCAAGCAACTCGGCGCGGACGACGCCCTCGACGATCACCTGCAACACGCCATCCGGCTGTTTGCCAACCTGCAGGATCTTGCAAATCGTCCCGACGAGGTAGATGTCGGCGGGAGTCGGATCTTCCTGCTCGTCCTGCTTCTGCGCTGCCAGCAGGATCATGCGGTCTGCGGCCAGGGCGGCTTCCAGGGCGCGCAACGACTTCGGGCGCCCCACGCCCAGCGGCGCGACCTGGTGCGGCATGATCACCGTCCCCTTGAGGGGGAGCAACGGCAGGACGTCTTTGTTCGGGATCTCAGTTCGTTCGGTCATGTGGCCTCCTCGGCAAGGTATAGACAGCCCACCTGCATACAGCGCCGGCGCGGATCGAATTGTTCCCGGGGGTCCTGATAACAACAAAGGGGGACTTCGGAGCCCCCCTCCACCGCGCCGACCGGGCCGCGCCTGCGACCCGCGTCGCTACTTACTATTGTACCATCCAGGTCAAACTCGCAGACTAGCGGGAAGGCGGGAACGGGGGAGCGGGGAACGCGGGAACGAGGAAACTACCGATAGACTGCCCGCTCCGTTCCCGTGTTCTCGCGATCCCGCGTTCCCGGCCGTTATGCAGGCTTCTCTTTTGGCATCTTCTTCAGATCGGACGCGGTCAGCAGCATCGGCTCGGTGCGCCGCAACGCGGCGTCCTCGGTGATGACACAGCGTTTGACATCAGGCCTGGAGGGGATATCGTACATGATCTCGAGCATGATATCCTCGATGATCGTCCGCAGCCCCCGGGCTCCGGTGTTGCGTCCCATCGCCTCCGTCGAGATGGCCCGCAGCGCCTCGTCCGTGAAGATCAGCTCCACCCCATCCATTTCCAGGATCTTCTGATACTGGCGGACCAGCGCGTTCTTTGGCTCCACCAGGATGCGCACCAGGTCGGCTTCGTCCAACGAGTCCAGCGGGACGAGGATGGGCAGCCGGCCGATGAACTCGGGGATCATTCCATATTTCAGCAGGTCTTGCGGCATGATGTGCGACAGTGTCTCCGACAACGACCGCTTACTCTTCGGTTCGATATGCGACCCAAAACCAATGGAGGTCTGGCGGATCCGGGACTCGATGATCCTGTCCAGGCCCTCGAAGGCCCCGCCGCAGACAAACAGGATGTTGGTGGTATCGATCTGGATGAACTCCTGGTGCGGATGCTTGCGTCCGCCCTGGGGCGGGACATTGGCGACAGTCCCCTCCAGGATCTTGAGCAGCGCCTGCTGCACGCCCTCCCCCGAGACGTCGCGCGTGATGGACGGGTTCTCGGATTTGCGAGCGATCTTGTCGGTTTCGTCGATGTAGATGATTCCCCGCTCCGCCTTCTTCACGTCGTAATCGGCGGCCTGGATGAGACGCAGCAGGATGTTCTCGACGTCCTCGCCCACGTAGCCGGCCTCGGTCAGAGAAGTGGCGTCGGCGATGGCGAACGGCACGTCGAGGACCTTGGCCAGGGTCTGCGCCAGGAGGGTCTTCCCGCAGCCGGTGGGCCCGATGAGCAGGATGTTGGCCTTTTGCAGCTCGACGTCGGCGGGCCGCCGGGTGCCGATGCGTTTGAAGTGATTGTAGACGGCGACCGCCAGGGCTTTCTTGGCCCGGTCCTGCCCGATGACGTACTGGCAGAGTGTGTCGTAAATCTCGTGTGGCTTGGGGGTGTGACGTGGCGCCGCCGGGGCGTCGCTTTCCCCGTACAGCTCCTCTTCAATGATCTCGGTACACAGCTCGATGCACTCGTCGCAGATGTATACGCCGGGGCCGGCGACAAGCTTGCGGACCTGTTCCTGGGATTTGCCGCAGAAGGAGCACTTCAGCTTCTCCCCGTCCCCAAAGCGGAACATCCGGTCGCGCGTCATCCCTGAGTCCCCCCACCCATTCGCGTCCGCCTACCGGTCCCGGGCGATATGGACCTTTTCGCGGGGCTTCATGATGTCATCTACCAACCCGTACTCCTTGGCCGCCTGGGCATCCATCCAGAAGTCGCGGTCGGTGTCGTGCTCCAGGCGGTCGATCGGCTGTCCGGTGTGCTTGGCCAGGATTTCGTTCACCAGGGCCCGCAACTTGAGAAACTGCTTCGCCTGTATATCTATATCGGCGGTCGTGCCCTGGGCTCCACCCCAGGGTTGGTGGATGAGGATCTGCGAGTAGGGCAGGGCCACACGTTTCCCTTTGGCGCCTCCGGCCATGATCACCGCCGCCACGCTGGCCGCCAGCCCGACGCAGATTGTGGTGACGTCGGGCCGGACGTACTGCATCGTGTCGTAGATCGCCAGACCGGCCTGCAGTACGCCGCCGGGGCTGTTGACATAGAGGTTAATGTCCTTGTCGGGATCCTCGCCTTCCAGGAACAGCAGCTGCGCGATGACCAGGTTGGCCACGTCATCGTCGATCGGTCCGCCCACAAACACGATGCGGTCTTTGAGCAGGCGCGAGTAGATATCGTACGCCCGTTCCCCGCGGGCGGATGACTCCACGACGATGGGGACCAGCGTCATCCTTGCTCACCCTCTCGACTTCGCTCAGCATGACCCCCCGAGGTCTCGACCGGGTCACGTCGAGCGGACTGCAGCAGGTAGCTCAGCGCCTTCCGGCGCCGGAGCGTCGCTATCACTACGTCCAAACGCCCGTTCTGCGCCAGCCATTCCCGCACGCGCGCGAGATCTTGCTGCAACCCGCGGGCAACGTTCTCTACCTCGCGATCCATCTCCTCCTGCGATGGCTGCAGCCCTTCCAGGCGCGCCAGTTCATCGAGCGCCAGCTGCGTGCGCAGGCGTTTCTCCGCGGCCGGCCGTAGCTCCGTCCGGAGCTGGTCCTCGGTCTTTTCCTGCACCTGCAGGTAGCGCTCCATGGTGATCCCGCGGCGGCTCAACGACTCGGCGAGATCGGCAACGAGATGCTGTACTTCATGATCCACCAGGCTGCCGGGCAACTCGATCGTGGCGCCCGCCAGCAGGGCATCGACGGCCTTTTGTTCGTCTTCCTGCTGCGCCCGCTGCTGGGCCTCGCGCTGCGTTCGATCCCGCAGCATCTCCCGGAGCGCGTGGACTGTCTCGACGCCTGCCGCCGTTCGCGCGAACTCGTCGGTGAGGTCGGGCAGCCTGCGGCGCTTCACGTCAATGACTTCGTAGGTCACCGTGGCACCGCTGGCGAGCGTCACCGTACCACGGTGGCCTGCCACAGCACCCATCAGCCCCGATTCAAATTCGGCCGGATATGTGCCACCGCCAACCTCCACCAGGTACTCCTTGCCCGCCAGGAACCGATCCACCGACCCGCTGACCTCGGTGATCCGGACCAGCACGTAGTCCCCCGACGCCGCCGCCTGATCTCCCAGGCTCTCCAGGTGGGCGTGTCGGGCGCGGAGGTCTTCGATTGCCGCGTCGATGTCGGCGTCGGTGACCACCACAGCGGTGCGATCCACCCGGATGGTCTTGGAATCGCCCAGCATAACGTCGGGGACCAGATCGACCGTGGCCACAAACCGCAACGGCTTTCCCTCTTCGAATGATTGGACCTGGATCTCGGGTTGGGCAATGGGGTGTACGCCGGACTCGCGGATGGCCTGGGAGTAGGCGTCGGGGACGAGGAGCTTGACTGCCTCCTCATGAATGGCCTCCTTGCCTACGTAGCGCTCCAGTAGGGTCTTCGGCGCCTTCCCGCGCCGGAATCCGGGAATCTCTACCCGCCGGTTCAACTGAGCCAGCGCCCGCTCCATCCCCTGACTGACAGCCTCGGGCGGCAGCTCGACTTCGAGCACCGCGCGGCTGGGCGCTTCTTTGCGGATGTCAACCTTCACGTAGCCACCTCATCACAAGGTAGAAGGAAGACCCTCTTCCCTTGGATGGTGCGGGCGGAGGGAGTCGAACCCCCACGGGTGACCCCACAGGGTCCTAAGCCCTGCGCGTCTTCCAGTTCCGCCACGCCCGCACGCCGAGGAGGGAAAAGGGAAGAAGGAAGAAGGAAAATGGGGCAACCAACGCAGCAATCGCCAACCTGCCCCTGCTTTCCCTAATTCCGTCTTCCCTCTTCCGTGTTCCCTCTTCCTTCAAGGGTGGGGGGCCGTCGGGGACTCGAACCCCGAACCAGCGGATTAAGAGTCCGCTGCTCTACCAGTTGAGCTAACGGCCCACCGTACCGCTACATTATACACACGACAGAGTCACTCGCAAATTCCCAACCGCCGCTCAGGCCTCGCAGCCTCTACGAGGAGCGCCTCCTCCAGAGCCCGCCGTTCAGGTCGGTTCGGTCGGCTCCGGCTGATCCAGGTATTTCAGCACGTCACGCAAATCGAGCACGTCGATCTGGGCCCGCAGCGTACGCACCGGTCCCACTCCCTGCCGCACCATCTCCAACATCATCGGGTTGTCATCGACAAACAGGACTTCCTCCGCACGCAGGACGGTACCCTCCCGCGCTAGTTCGGCCAGCAGCGCGGCGATCATCCTGTCCTTGTGGGGATGGAACTCCACCTTCGGGTGGACAAAGTACGGGGTCAGGCCGAGCAGGTCGAAGATGGCGAACACCAGATCCGCACGGTTCCAGCTGCAGACGGAGATCAGAATCCCGCGCTCCCGCAGCGCGTCCAGGAGCTCGCGGGCACCGCGCGCGAGCCGGACCTGCTCCCCACGCGCATCCTGGACCGTCTGCTCATCAATGCGCGTGAACGGCGCCTGGAGCGTCAAGACATCTTCATGCTCCCACAGCGTACGGTCGCAATCGAGGATGACCAGTCGGATCGCCATGCCGACCTCCAGGATCTATTTTAGGACCAGTCCCAAGATCTGTACCACGACGAGATGACGCCGCCTGCGCACCCGCCGTTCCCACGACGTTCGCGGGTCTGTCGCAGCTGTGTGGCATGAGGTAAGCGCAATACCGGCCCTCGCGTACTCCGGCTGGAGGCGCCGACATAGGCGAGTCGCGTCGCCCGCATCCGGCCCCACCGCCGCCCGGTATGCCGAAGCGTTCACCCGGATCTCCATCAGCGCGGAGGGCTTGCCGATGCGGGCAACTCCCCTGAGGACTGGGACATCGGGGACCAGCACCGCCCGGAGCAGGCTTCCCCAGGGGCACAAAATGGAGATATGGTCCGCCAGGTCCTCCAGACCGGCGGGCAGGGTTTCAGCCGCGATCCGGAGGAAGCACAGGTTGGGGGCGCCGCCCCGGCTTGGGTCGCGGGAGGCCCGGCGGGAAACCTCGCGCATCATCCCGGCATAGGCGTCCAACCCCAGGCAGAACCACTCCGGATGGGCTCTGGCCGTCCGGTACAGCCAGCGTCCGTCTCCGGTTCCGACATCGACAATGACTCTTGCGAATGCGTGTGCGGTTCTGCGTATGTTCGCGGGCGCCACGCTCTCGATCAGGCGGCCGCGAACCACCGCCAGCGTCCCCTCCACGTCCCCCACCTCCCCGTGTGTGATCGGGCAAGCGGGGATGCAGGGGGCCCCCGGGCGGCCGGGATGCCGCCTGGACGTTCATCGGTTGTCGGGCCGTAGACGCAGAAACGCTCCCGGAGACCATGGGAGCGAAGAAGGTCAGGCTGTGTGGAGCCTGAGGGTCAACGTCAACCGAAAGGATGTGTCACGCCTTGAGTGTACCACCAGGAATGCCTGAACGGGGACGGAACTAGGACTAGGTCACCATGGGCGCGATCGACCAGCAACAGACGTCCGCAGAGCAGGAATGGCTGCAGGCCTGGTTGTCCGGACCCTCCCGGACGAGGTACTCCGCGCTTCCGCCGCAGGTTGGCGATGCGGCGCCGGATGTCGAACTCCCGGACACGTCGGGCAAGAGACGGCGGCTGGCTGAATTCTGGCAGGCGAAGCCGGCCCTGGTGTTGTTCCTGCGACACTTCGGATGCAGCTGCCTGGCCGAGCGCTGGGAGCAACTCAAGGGCGAAATTCCCGCGTTCGCTGAGGCCGGCGCGCAGTTGGTGGCCATCTGTCAGGGCGAGCCAGAGCGGTCGGCGACCGTGGCAGCGCGGCGAGGATATCCCTTCCCGCTGCTGTGCGATCCGGACCGCCGCGCGTATCAACTCTACGGGTTGCTGGAGGGGACACCCGCGCAAATCCTTCACGACTTCGCCTGGAAGCCCCACGACCACGAGACCGGCGAGACGATGCTCGCCTCGCGGCGGGGTTCCGAGCGTGCGTTGGTGGACAACCCCTGGCAGTTGCCCGGCGAGTTCGTCGCCGCGCCCTCGGGACGGCTGGTCCTGACGCACCGCTACCAATATTGCGAAGACTTCCCGCCCAAGACCGTGCTGCTGGGGGCGATTGCGGCGGCCGGGCGCCGATGATCGTTCGGTGGGGAACCTAGCCGTGCACGCGCTGCGAGAGCGCATCCTGCACGACGGCCGCAACCTCGGGCGGGGGATCTTGAAGGTCGACAGTTTCCTCAACCATCAGATTGATCCTCTGCTTATCGACGACTGTGGTCGCGAACTGGCGTCGCGTTTTCGCCGCGTCGGCGCCACCAAGGTGCTCACCGCAGAAATCTCCGGTATCGCCCCCGCGGTGACGACCGCCCTGCACCTGCGCGTGCCGCTGGTCTACGCTCGCCGCACCCGGCCTGTGACGATGACAGATCAGGTGCTGCTCACGGTCGCCCCTTCGCATACGCGAGGGCAGATGGTGGAGCTGATCGTCTCGCCGGAATACCTGCTGCCTCACGACCGGGTGCTCATCATCGACGACTTCCTGGCCACGGGGCAGACCATCCTCGGTCTGGCCCGGCTGGCCCAGGCCGCGGGTGCGGCAGTGGTCGGTGTCGGAGCAGTCATCGAGAAATCGTTCGAAGGAGGACGCGAGGCCCTGACCCGGCTCGAGGTCCCGGTTGAATCGCTGGCCATCGTCACCGACATGAGCGGCGGGAGAATCGTCGTCGCGTAAAATGGAGAGGCTCCCCAATCGATGAGGAGCCCCTCGGTCTAGGACGATCGGCAAACAGTCCTATGATTTGGGTCGGGCCGACCACACCCAGGCGGCCAGGACGACGTTTATCACAATTGGGACCCCGGCATTGCGAAGCGTGAACAGGTGGCCTGCCCATCCCCACAGGAGCCATAGCGCGCCGATGCCGGTCCCGATCGCGATGTACATGGCGAGACCACCATATTTGCCCACATTGCCCGCGATCCCCCACAGCAACACACCGAGTCCCAGCAGCGTGCCCGAAAGCACGCGAAGGACTCCCTGGTCCTGAACCGCGTATCCAAAGACAGAACTCACCATCGACGGAGACAGTGTGATTAGGGCGAGAAGGATGACATAGATTGCGTTGACCATGATAGGCGTTCGGAGCTTCTCCAACTCCACCACCTCCACCACGCGAATTGAGTGGATATTCGGGGACCCCTCACCCTGCCCCCTCTCCCCGAGGGAAACGAATAAGAGGACGACGGCGCTTTCGAGCAGTCCCACCCCCTCACCGTTTGACTCAGATCAGGCATCGCGCTTTCGCAAGCGATGAGCTCTGAACAAGGGCCTCTCCCGCAGGGAGAGGCGTAAGAGGATTGCGCCGCCATTCGGCGGCGCTTCTACCATCCTGGCGCGCCCGGAGGGAATCGAACCCCCAACCCCCAGCTTCGAAGGCTGGTGCTCTATCCGTTGAGCTACGGGCGCACTTGCCTGATTATACTACGGGACCCGGGAGCGGGGACCCGGGACCAGGTCGAGCACTCTATCGTGAGCGTTTCTTGCGCACGGTCGGTTTACGAGAAAACGAAAGGTGAGCCAGCAGCCGCGTCGACGCGCCGCTCACCCGCATTCCGTATCGAGCTTTTCGTCTCTTCCGCTCACGTTCAGCGGCGTGTCGATCAGAATGTTTTTCACCGGGTCGCGGCATCAGTTTGTCCGGCCCCTGGTCCCGTAGTTTTCTCTCAGGCAGGTGGATAGCCGACCAGGCTCAACGCCGCCCGAATCTTCTGCTCGCTCACCTGCACGGGATCGAACTCAACCGTGACTTCCTTGGTGACTTCGCTGGCCTGCGCCGCTTTCACGCCAGGCAGCTTCCTCACCGTGGTGGTCACGGTGTGTACACACCCATCACAGTGGATCCGAGGAACCTTCAATGTTGCTTGCATCATTCCACCTCCATTCCGGATTTCAGGCCGTTGCCAGTCTGAACAATCTCAAACGCAGACTGTTGGCAACGACACTCACCGAACTGAACGCCATTGCCAGTGCCGCGACCATCGGGTTCAATAGAATCCCGAAGAAGGGGTACAGGACGCCGGCAGCAAGCGGGATGAGCACCACGTTGTAGAAAAACGCCCAGAACAGATTCTGCTTGATCGTCCGCATTGTCTGCTTCGACAGGGCGATCGCTGTGAGAATCCCGCGCAGGTCATCGCCGATGAGGACGATGTCGGCCGACTCGATGGCCACGTCGGTCCCGGCGCCGATGGCGATGCCCATGTCGGCCTGGGCCAGGGCCGGGGCATCGTTGATGCCGTCGCCCACCATCGCCACTCGCCGGCCGGCTGCCTGCAACTTCTTCACCTCGTCGGTCTTGTGCTGCGGCAGTACCTCGGCCAGGAAGTGGTCGATTCCAACCTGGGACGCGATTGCCTTTGCGGTAACCGCATTGTCGCCGGTCAGCATCACGACATCCAGTCCCATCCGGCGCAGCGCCTGCACGACGTCCTTCGAGTGTGGTTTCTGCGTGTCGGCGACAGCGACGATCCCCGCCGCCTTCCTGCCGACCGCCACATACATCGCGGTCTTCCCCCCGTGGGCCAGCCGCAGCCCGATCTCCCCGGAGCCGTCCAGCGAGACGCCCCGGTCCAGTAGCAATCGCGGATTCCCCACGAGGACTGTCTGTCCGCCGACCACCGCTTCAATGCCATGGCCGGGGACGGCGTCGAACCGCTCCGGCTGCGCCAGGTCCAGCCCCTGTTCGCCGGCGTACCTGACGATGGCCCCGCCGAGTGGGTGCTCCGACCCCCGCTCCGCCGAGGCAGCCAGCCTCAAGATGTCGGTGGTATCAAACCCGTTGAGTGGAATCACATCGGTCACCGACGGGTGGCCCCGGGTCAACGTCCCAGTTTTGTCCAGAATGATGGTGTTGACCCGGTGCGCCGTTTCCAGCGCCTCGCCGCTCTTGATCAGCACACCCTGCTCCGCACCGCGGCCGGTGCCTACCATGATCGCGGTGGGGGTGGCCAGGCCGAGGGCGCAGGGGCACGCGATGATCAGCACCGCTACGAATGTCACCAGCGCGTAGGTGAGCGATGGATTGGGACCAAACACGAGCCATGTAAAGAAGGTCACGACGGCCAGCGCCATGACAGCCGGGACGAAATAGCTGGCCACCCGATCGGCGAGCCGCTGGATCGGAGCTTTCGAACCCTGCGCTTCCTGGACCAGGCGGATGATCTGGGCCAGCACCGTGTCCCGCCCGACCTTCGTGGCCCTGAACGTGAACGCGCCGGTCTTGTTGAGCGTCGCGCCGACGACCTGATCCCCGGGACCCTTGTCCACGGGCAGCGATTCTCCGGTGAGCATCGACTCATCGAAGGCGGAGCGACCCTCAACGATGACGCCGTCGACGGGCACTTTCTCGCCAGGCCGCACGATGACCAGATCGCCGGCCTGGACGTCTTCCACGGGAATGTCAGTCTCGTGGCCGTCGTGCAGAACGCGCGCGGTCTTGGCCTGCAGGCCGACTAGTTTGCGGATAGCTTCTGAGGTCTGCCCCTTGGCCCGAGCCTCAAGGAACCGTCCCATCAGGATCAGGACGATAATGATGGCCGACGTCTCGTAGAAGACTTGCGGCTCCAGTCCGCCGCTGGAAAATACCTGCGGGAACAATGTCGCCACAAGGCTGTACCCGTAGGCAGCGCTTGTCCCGACGGCAATGAGCGTATTCATGTCCGTGGTGCGCCTCCGGGCCATGGCCCAGGCCCCACGGTAAAACTGCCATCCGGCCCAGAACTGTACAGGCGTGGCCAGGATCAGCTGGACGTACCAGTTCGTCAGCAGTTCAGGCGTCCACGCCCGCACGCCCATGTGTCCGAGGCTGCCCCACAGAATCGGGAGGCTCAGCAATGCGCCGGCGATGAGCCTGCCGCGCAGTGTGGCGAGCTCGCGGCGGCGCGCCTCGCGCTCGTAATCCTCCGCGGCATCCCCTTCGACTTCCAGCGGCTCATAGCCCGCGTCCCGGACCGCCCGTCGCAATGTGGCAAGCGGCGTTGTGACCGTCATCTCCACGGTGGCCCGCTCCGATGCCAGGTTGACCGAGGCGTTCAGCACGCCGTCGACTGACCGCAGAGCGTGCTCGACCTTGTCGACGCACGATGCGCACGACATCCCACGCACGGGGATCTGGACCTTGCTGGTGGAGAGCTCACGACGCTGAGACGGCATCTGTCGTTTCACAGACGCCCAGAGGTCTCGAAGACATCCAGCAGTTCTCTGATTGTCCGCTCTCGCTCACGCTGATCGGCGGACCGGATCGCGGTGCTGGCGCAGGTCTCTAGGTGGTCCTCCAGCAACAACGCATTGACCTTCTCCAACGCGCGCTGGATGGCCAGGATCTGCTTGATGATGTCGATACAGTACGCGCCCTCTTCCACCATTCGGACGACGCCGCGCACATGTCCCTCGATGCTGCGGAGTCGCGCCGCTGCCTGCCCCCGGACGGCCGGACTGCCGTGGGTGAGATGAGCGTTGGAAATCGCCATGTCAACCTCCTCAGGAACCCCGCCCCACCCCCAGTGGGGGGGGCTTATACCGCCACCATACAACCAGAACCGCACCAGCGCAACCCCCACCCTCCGTTTCAACGGGGTCTGACCCCTTTGAACACCCCCTTTGAACACCCCCTTTGAACACCCCCCGTTTCAACGGGGTCTGACCCCTTTGAAGAGCAGGTGATTGAGGTCCTGCCGGAAGACTTTCCGGGAAAACGGAGCGCCGCCGGCCAGGAACCATCCGGCGGCGTGAAGACAAAGCGCCCTAGCGGGGCGCTATCGGGAGGCCTGAATCACCTGGATCTCGCTGGCCGCCACCGATCCGTCGGCGTTAGGCTCACCGACGACTATGACCGTGTCGTTGGCCTGCAACGCGGTCCACGAAGCCCGCAGCCCGCGGAAGCGAGTCGTCGCGCTGATGAGAATGATTCGGGTCCCACCTCCGGCCTCGAGAATGACGACCAGATTTGGCCGCCGCGCCACGACGATCCCGCGGAAGATGATCTCATTCACGACGACCGGCGGCGGGACATAGGCGCGGTCCTTGACGTCGATCGCCAGTGCCAGCAGCCGTCCGTCATCCAGGCGGAATCCCTCCACCGTCACCCGGTCGCCGCGATGGATGCCTCGGAGCGCGGAGCGCGCGAACCAGTTGTCGTCGTCATCGATGCGCGTCCCATGCTGAACCCAGACGGGCAGGTAGTCGAGACCGGACCGGCGTGCCCAGTCGGGTCTGAGGACGCGCAAGAGGAATGTCAATGATCCGGGATCGACCGAGGCGATGACGCCGTCTACGGTCATCCGCCCCAACGGCGTTGACTCACGGTCACCGGCCCGCGCGGGAAGCGCCAGGGCCGCCGCGGTGACCAGCAGCACGGTGATACCGACGAGAAGTGTTCGCACAGGCTTCACCTCCACATCCCATACGCGATATGGAGGCGAAGGGTTCCAGAATCACGTTACCAAGGGACCAAGCCACCATGGGGCCAGGCCTGCATTTCGTCTCGCTTGGCCCCGTGGTACCTGGGTTCCCTGGGTACCTTGAAAAAGCGTCAGCGGCTGCCGCCGAGTGACCCGAGGATCTCTCGGCCTGACGCAACCGCTGACAGCCGCCCTAAATGAACCGCAGGCCTTGTACCGGGTGCGGGGTCCGGTGATCTTTGCGTGCACCCGGCGGTGCCGCAGTCCTCATCAACGGCGCGTCACTATAACATGCACCCCCTACCCTGTCAAGGGAAGGTCTATGGAGTGTGGATGGTCTATGGAGTGTGGATGGTCTATGGAGGACGCACGGCAGGGCATTCCATCGATGTGCTACGCGCAGGGCGATGGGCGACGGTTGTCGTTGTGGCGCTGGTGCTGGCCTGGCCGGTCGGTGCTGCGCCGCAGCCGCAGACGCAGGCAGCGCCCAGCGTTGATCAGCTCCGCCAGTTTCTCGGGACCGTCATCGTGCGCATCGACATCGACCTGCCTGACCGCCGCGGCGTGTGCACCGGATGGGTCGGATGGACCGAATCCTCGCGGAGCGCCATCTACACCGCCGCCCACTGCTACCAGCCGGATGCCAAGTACCTGGTGACCATCGGGAGCGAGAGCATCGTCTCGAACGGATTTACCAAGTGGGATGCGCTGGACCTGATGGCGCTGTGGATCCCGAAGGGACACCTGGCGGTGCTGCGGGCGTGGAAACACCTGCCGGGCGTTCCGTTCCGGGCGATGTACATGCTGACCGAACGCGGCAACGGCTCGCGGCTGGTCGAAGTCGACATTCCGCGTGTGTACTGGGAGATCCGGTTCGAAAATCGTCCTGGTGCAGTGGCCCTCCCACTCTACAGTTTTCCCGGCACCAGCGGCTCGCCGATCATCGACCTCGCCGATGGACTGCTCCTCGGCATGGTCGTCGGCTACCTCGATGACCGTCCGGATATCGCCGCGGTGGTGCCTGCCCAGACGATTTACGACGCGCTGGTCTCTGCCGCCCGATAACTGCCTGTTCTTCATGGTCTGATGGGCACGGCGTGACGGAACCGTAGCGGCCCCCGATAGGGCGGCAACGTGAGCGATTCCCGCTCCAGCATACCGACGACCACGCCCACCGACATCAAACCATCGACGACCGCCCCGCAGGCTGAGGGCCGAACTCCAGGATCAGGAGGAAGAGCACCAGGGCCCACTGCCATCGGGGCACCGGCGGGCGGTCATGACGCCCCCGGTGGAGGACGGAGAGGCCACCAAGACGAGGGCGGAGTGCAGAAAGGGTCTTGATTTAGCACCTCATCCTCTCTAACCTTTAACAATAGGGGTTAGTTGCAGGTGGAGAGTGCTAAACCCGGGGCGCTGGTAAGACCCGGGGGATATCATCTGCGGGGAGGGTGAAGCAATGCCAGCAAAGATCTTGCTGTACGACGAGGAAGCCCGCCGGGCGCTCGAGCGCGGCGTCGAGAAGGTGGCCAGCGCGGTGCGGGTGACGCTGGGCCCGAGGGGCCGGAACGTCGTGCTTGAGAAGAAATGGGGCTCGCCGACAATCACCAAAGACGGCGTCACGGTCGCCAAAGAGATTGAGCTGGAAGACCCCTACGAGAACATGGGGGCGCAGCTGGTGAAAGAGGTCGCCAGCAAAACCAACGACGCGGCCGGCGACGGCACCACCACCGCGACGGTGCTGGCGTGGGCAATCGTGCGGGAAGGCCTGCGAAACGTGGCGGCCGGGAGCAACCCGATGCTCCTCAAGCGGGGGATCGACAAGGCCGTCGACGCATTGGTGGACGAGTTGAAGAAGACCTCCATTACGATCGAGGGGAAACAGGACATCGCCCACGTCGCCGGCATCGCGGCTAACGATACGGACGTCGGGGAGATCATCGCCGACGCGATGGAAAAGGTCGGGAAAGACGGCGTCATCACCATCGAAGAGGGCAAGGGGATCGAGACCACGGTCGAGGTCGTGGAGGGCATGCAATTCGACCGCGGCTACATCTCGCCGTATTTCATCACCGACCCCGACAAGATGGAGTGTGTGCTCGAGGAACCCTACATCCTCCTCACGGAGAAGAAGATCAGCGCGGCGCGCGACATCGTCCCGATCATGGAGAAAGTGATCCGCTTCGGGAAGCCGCTGGTGGTCATCGCCGAGGACGTTGAGGGGGAGGCGCTGGCGACGCTGGTGGTGAACAAGCTGCGCGGTGTGCTGCACAGCGCGGCGGTGAAAGCGCCGGGCTATGGTGATCGCCGCAAGGCGATGCTGGGAGACATGGCGGTGCTGACCGGGGCGAAGGTCATCTCCGACGACATCGGCATCAAGCTCGAGTCGGTGGAGATCGATATGCTCGGGCACGCCGAGAAACTCAAGGCCGACAAGGACGACACCACGATCATCGGCGGGAAGGGCGACCGCAAGGACATCCAGGGCCGCATCGCCCAGATCAAAAAGGAAATTGAGGATACGACCAGCGACTACGACCGCGAGAAGCTGCAGGAACGGCTGGCCAAGCTGTCCGGCGGTGTCGCGGAGATCAAGGTGGGCGCGGCCACCGAGACGGAGATGAAAGAGAAGAAGCACCGCTTCGAGGACGCGCTCAACGCGACCAAGGCCGCAGTCGAGGAGGGCATCGTCCCTGGCGGCGGCACCGCCTACATCCGCGCGCTCCCCGGACTGGACAAGGTCGAAGCCGAGGGGGACGAGACGATTGGGGTGAACCTGGTGCGCCGGGCGCTGGAGGAACCGGCCAGGCAGCTGGCCGCCAACGCTGGTGTGGAAGGAAGCCTCATCGTGGAACGGCTGAAGCGGGAGACCGGGCGCACGGGCTACGACGTGGCCAAGGGCGAGTTCGCCGACATGATCAAGGTCGGTATCGTCGACCCCACCAAAGTGACGCGCCTGGCCTTGCAGAACGCCGCGTCGGTAGCCGGATTGCTGTTGACCACCGAGGCCGTGGTCGTCGAGAAGCGGGAGAAGAAGAGATCGGCGGCGCCGATGCCCGGCGGTGGCATGCCGGAGGACGAATTCTAAATCACAGGACCGCGCCAACGCGGGATCGCGGAAACGCGAAGTCACCTGAAGCAGAGGGGCCGCAGACCTTGCGGTCTCTCCTCTTTCTTTGCCTTGGTATCAGGTTGTTCCCGCGTTCCCCTGTTCCCGCGTTCCCGTCTGTCAGTGCTTCGCCTCTTTCGCCATCTTCAAGACGTCGTCGCGGGTGATGGTCTTGCCATGGGCCATCTTCATGTGCTCCTGCGCCTTCCGCACCATTTCGTCATCTGAATCTGCGTGAATCATGTGTCCGCACGCGCATGTCAGATGCTTGTGCATCGCATGCCACCTCCTAGCCAGTGACGGCGCCCATTGACGCCGAAGACACCATCTTCGCGTATTTGGCCATCGCCCCTGTCGCATATCGGGGCGCCGGCGGCGTCCAGCGCGCCAGCCGCGACTTCAGTTCCTGCTCGCTGAGCTCCACATCCAAACGGCGGTTCTGCGCGTCGATGACAATGGTGTCGCCGTCGCGCAGCGCGGCAATCGGCCCGCCCTTCGCCGCTTCCGGGGCCACATGGCCGACCATCAACCCGTGCGTGGCTCCGGAGAACCGGCCGTCGGTGATCAGCGCCACCGATTCTCCGAACCCCGCCCCGACCAGCGCCGCGGTGACGGCCAGCATCTCGCGCATCCCAGGACCGCCCATAGGACCTTCATACCGGATGACGATGACATCGCCGGGCTTGATTGTGTTGCGCCGGACGGCATCGAAGGCGTCCTCTTCGCTGTCGAATACACGCGCCGGACCGCGGTGCAGCAGCCGTTCATGGCCCGCCAGTTTGACGACGCCGCCCTCGGGCGCCAAGTTCCCCTTCAGGATGGCGATGCCACCCCATTTCTTCAACGGGTTCGAAAGTGATCTGACGACTTCTTGCCGGGGCGTCTCCTTCGCCTGCTCCGCTTCTTCAGCAATCGTGCGGCCCGTCACGGTGAGAGCGTCGCCGTGCAGGAGGCCGGCGTCGAGCAGCCGCTTCGCCAGCAGCCGCATCCCCCCAGCGCGGTAGAGATCAACGGCCACGAACCGGCCACCGGGTTTGAGGTCGGCCAAGATCGGGGTGCGCGCCGAGACCCGGTCGAAGTCTTCCAGAGTGAGATCGACTCCGGCCTCGCGCGCCACGGCCAGTAGATGCAGCACGGCGTTCGTCGACCCGCCGGACGCCGCCACTGCCGTGATGGCGTTTTCCAGGGACTTCTTGGTGATGATCTGTCGCGGCCGTAGCTCGCGCCGCAGAAGATCGATGACCAGGCGGCCTGCCGACTCGACGGCTGCGGCCTTGCGCGGGTCTACCGCAGGCACCTCGTTGGCGCCCATCGGCGAGATGCCCATCAACTCGAAGGCCATCGCCATCGTGTTCGCCGTGAACTGCCCGCCGCAGGCGCCCGGCCCGGGACAGGCGACGTGTTCGAGCCGCCGGAGGGACTCCAGGCTGATTTTCCCGGCGTGATAGGCACCAACCGCCTCGAAGACATCCTGGATGGTGACCGGGCGGCCTTCGAACTCGCCGGGCATGATCGATCCACCGTAGACCATCAGGGACGGCAGGTCTAGCCGCGCCAGCGCCATGACGGTGCCTGGGATCGTCTTGTCGCAACCCGAGATGGCCACGATGCCGTCCAGCAGGTAGCCGCGTGCCACTAACTCGATCGAGTCGGCGATGATTTCCCGGCTGACAAGCGAGGTCCGCATCCCCTCCGTCCCCATGGTAATGCCGTCGGAGATGGCGATGGTGTTGAACTCCACTGGGGTCCCGCCGGCAGCCCGCACGCCAATCTTCACCTGCTCGGAAATGCCTCGGAGATGGGAGTTACAGGGCATCATCTCGATCCAGGTATTCGCGATGCCGATGAGGGGCTTGCGGAGATCGTCCTCGGTGAATCCAATGGCATAGAAATACGAACGCGCCGGGGCCCGATCCGGGCCCTCCAGCAGGCGGGTGCTGCGGGATCGCAGGGTCGTTGGCATTATGGCGTCTCCTTGGACACGTTACTTGGGGGTCTGACCCCTTTGAGACGTTACTTTGGGGTCTGACCCCTTTGAAGCGTGACGCGGGGTGCCGTTCGACCGGCAACCGCCGGTCCAGCGGTGACTTCCTCGGAAATACGATCGCCTACCTGACCGGTGGCAGCCCGTCCGCCGAGGTCGGGGGTGCGGATACCCTCCGCCAGCACACGCTCCACCGCAGCCTCGACCGTTGCCGCCGCGTCGTCGCGGTTTAGGGAGTGACGGAGCAACATCGCGACACTGAGGATGGCCCCGATCGGGTTCGCCGTCCCCTTCCCGGCGATGTCCGGCGCCGAACCGTGCACCGGCTCGTACAAGAACGGCCGGCCGTCTCCGATACTCGCCGATGCCAAGAGCCCCAGCGAGCCGGCCACCGCACCCGCTTCGTCGCTGAGGATGTCACCAAACATATTCTCCGTAACGATGACATCAAACTGCGCAGGGGCGCGGACGAGCTGCATGGCGCAGGTGTCGACCAGCAGATGCTCCAGAGTGACATCGGGAAACTCGCGCGCCACGACCTCCACGGTCTCCCGCCAGAGCCGCGAGGTCTCCAGCACATTGGCCTTGTCCACCGAAGTCACTTTCCGGCGGCGCCCGCGGGCCATCGAACAGGCCACACGTGCTACCCGTGCAATCTCCTCGGCGGAGTAACGCATGGTATCGACGGCGCCCTCGTTGGTCCGCCCGCGGGGCTGGCCGAAGTATAGGCCGCCGATCAACTCGCGAACAATCAGCAGATCCGTCCCCGCCGCGACCTCCGGCCGCAACGGCGACACACCGCTGACCGACGGGAAGAGACGCACCGGGCGCAGATTGGCGAAGACACCGAGTTCACGGCGTAACTGCAGCAGGCCGGCCTCCGGCCGCGCCGGACCAGGCAGATGGTCCCACTTTGGGCCGCCCACCGCGCCCAGCAAGACCGCATCGGCCCGCAGGCATGACTGCAAGGTAACGTCGGGAAGCGGCGTCCCTGTGGCGTCGGTGGCCACGCCCCCGATGGGCAACTCCGTGAACCCTAGTTCCAGAACAAACCGGCGTGCTACTGCCTGGAGGACCTTGACGGCCTCGTGGATGACCTCAGGGCCGATCCCATCCCCGGGGAGAAGCGCAATCCGGGCCTCACCGGGCACGGCTATCGAATGAGTCCTGAATGCGCTCGATTACCCAATCGGCGTCCTGAGCATCTTGCCCCGCGGGGCCGGCGAGTCCCGCGGGCCGGCGCTGTTCTCCGAGTGTCTCCACCAGCACCTTGAACAAGGATTCCAGACGCTCGCGACCTCCGGACTCCATCCTCCTCGACCCCCCTACTCCCTACTGCCGTCCCGCCAGTTCGGCGCGCACATATCCGACAATCCCGCCGGCCGCCAGCAATCGCTGCATGAACTCCGGGACCGGCGTACCTTCGTAGGTCTCGCCCCGCGTCACGTTGCGAATCGCGCCGGTGGCCAGATCGACGTCCAGCTCGTCGCCGTCCGACGCGCGGGCGTGGACGTCCCGGCACTCCATGACCGGCAGGCCGACGTTGAACGCGTTGCGATAGAAGATGCGGGCGAAGGACACCGCGACGATGCACGAGATGCCCACCCCTTTGATGGCGATGGGCGCGTGCTCGCGAGAACTCCCCTGCCCGAAATTCTCCCCGGCCACGAGCACGTCCCCCACAGCGATCCGCTGCCGGAGGGACGGATCGAGATCTTCGAAGACATATTTGGCCAGCTCCGCCGGGTCGGTCGTCACCAGGTACCGGGCTGGGATGATGACGTCGGTGTCGATGTGATGGCCCACCTTCCGTGCGTGTCCTCGAATCCCCATGGCCGTGTTACGCCGGCACCGTGTCCCGGACGACCTCGTCCGGATGCACGAGCTTCCCCGCTACCGCCGCGGCGGCCGCCACAGCGGCGTTACTGAGATACACTTTGCTGCCGCGGTGTCCCATCCGGCCCACGAAGTTGCGGCTGCTGGTCGAGACGCACACTTCCCCATCAGCCAGGACGCCCATGTGTCCGCCGATGCACGGCCCGCAGGTGGATGTGCTGATGGCCGCGCCCGCATCGAGGAAGATCTTCACCAACCCCTCGTCCATGGCCTGGCGGTAGACGGCCGGGGTCGCCGGGATCACCAGCAGCCGGGTGTGCGGATGCACCGTGCGTCCGGCCAGAACCTTTGCCGCCAAACGCATGTCTTCGATGCGCCCATTGGTGCAGGTGCCGATGAAACACTGGTCCACCCGGACACCGGCAGCCTCCCGCACCGGCACCACATTGCCGGGAGATGCCGGCGCCGACACCACGGGCTCGAGCGAGGACACCTCGTACTCGCGCACGTCCAGATACCTGGCGTCGGGGTCGCTGCGGTACACGGTGAGGGGCCGGCGGGCGCGGGGTCGTATCCACTCCAGCACCAGGTC
>VBAP01000007.1:0-43502 GCA_005882335.1 Candidatus Segetimicrobium genomatis | reverse complement strand
GGCAAACTCCATCGCTCCGTACCGGGCGCCGTCCACGCCGATCTCGCCGATGACGGTGAGGATCAGGTCCTTCCCCGTCACCCAGGGGCGCAGCCGGCCGTGAAAGACAAACTTCATCGACTCGGGGATGCGCAGCCACAGGCGGCCCAGCGCCATCGCCGCGGCGAGATCTGACGATCCTACGCCCGTCGAGAACGCCCCGAGCGCGCCGTGGTTGCACGTGTGGGAGTCCGCGCCGACGAACACGTCCCCGGGAACGACGTAGCCCAGTTCCGCGAGCAGGACGTGGGCGATTCCCGAACGACCGACATCGTAGAAATGGGGCAGATGATGCGCGGCGACGAAGTCGCGGGTGATCTTGCACTGCTGCGCCGAGGCGATGTCCTTGTTGGGGACGTAGTGATCGAAGACGAACGCGAGCCGGTCGGGATCGAACACCTGCCCGACACCCATCTTCTCGAACTCCTTGATCGCCAGCGGCGCTGTGATGTCGTTGGCGAACAAGAAGTCGACCGTGCAGTCGATGAGGTCGCCGGGGCGTACCTCGGGCCGGCCGGCATGGAAGGCGAGAATCTTCTCGGTCATCGTCATTCCCATCGCGAGGGCGCCTCCCATCCTATCATTGCGAGGAACCCCTCGGCGCAGCTCGGGGCAGGCTCCGCGACGAAGTGACGGAGTCATCGCGAGGCCCCGCAGGGGCCGTGGCGACCTCCTCCTCACCCGCAATGACAGCAGACTGGCCCCCCGGCTGGCGCGCCAGGATCTTGTTGACCGCTGACAGATACGCGCGGGCGCTGGCCTCCAGGACATCCGTGCTGCTGGCGCGTCCAACTGAGAGGTCGCCTTCCCATCGCAGCTTCACCACCGCCTCGCCGACCGCATCGGCGCCGCCGGCCGCAGCGCGGACCGAGTAATCCACCAGCTCCGGCCGCACACCCACGCCCGACGCAATCGCATCGAACAGGGCGTTGACGGGTCCATCGCCTGACGCCGTCCGTTCCTCCTCCGTCTCCCCCTTGGTCACCCGCACCGTGGCAATGGGCCGGCGACCTGTCCCGGTCGTCACGGAGAACCGCCCCAGTTCCCAGGTGCGCGGGAAGAGGGCGAACTGCTCCTCGACCAGCGCGATGACCTCTTCCTGCAGCACGGTTTTCTTGCGGTCGCAGACCTCCTTGAAGCGGGCAAAGGCGCGTTCCAGCTCATCGGCCCCCAGCCGGATGCCGGCATCCTGCAGCACTTTCTCGAACGCATGCCGGCCGGAATGCTTGCCCAGCACCAGACGGTTGGTGGGAAGGCCAATCGACGCGGGCGTCATGATCTCGTAGGTCCGCCGGTCCACGAGCACACCGTGCTGGTGGATGCCCGCCTCGTGGGCGAAGGCGTTCGCTCCGACGATGGCTTTGTTGGGCTGGACATCGATACCGGTAAAGGCGCACAACAACCGGCTCGTCGGGTAGATCTGCGTGGTGTCAACGCCGGTGGTCAGACCTATCGAGTCGCGCCGGGTCCCCAGCGCCATGATCACTTCTTCCAGCGCGACATTGCCCGCGCGCTCCCCAATGCCGTTGACCGTCCCTTCCACCTGCCGGGCGCCGGCCCGCACCCCCGCCAGCGTGTTCGCGGTGGCCAGACCCAGGTCGTTGTGGCAGTGGACGCTGACGGTGATGCGGTCCATCCCCGGGACGCGCTCCAGGAGCGACCGCACCAGCGCGCCGAACTCCTCCGGCACCGCGTAGCCCACGGTATCCGGGATGTTGATGATCGTGGCCCCGGCCTGAATCGCCGCCTCGAATACCCGGCAGAGAAAGTCGATGTCCGACCGGGTGGCGTCCTCCGCGCTGAACTCGACTTCAGGCGCAAGCCTGCGGGCATACGCAACCGCCTGCTGCGCGGTCTGCAGGACTTCGTCGGGGGACATCCGCAGCTTGCGGGCCATGTGGATGGGCGACGTGGCGATAAACGTGTGCACCCGCGCACGCTCGGCGGGACGCACCGCCTCGGCCGCCGCTTCGACGTCTTTCGGATTCGCCCGGGCCAGCCCGCAGATGATGGGTCCGCGCACGCCGGCCGCGATCCGCCGCACCCCCTCGAACTCTCCGGGCGAGGAGATCGGGAATCCGGCCTCGATGACATCGACCCCAAGCCGCGCGAGCTGCCGCGCCATCTCCAGCTTCTCTTCCGGCCACATGGAGAAGCCGGGCGACTGCTCACCATCGCGCAGCGTCGTATCGAAGATGAAGACCCTGTCGGCCATGAGATCCCTCAGGACGCTCCGACCGGCTGCTTTGTCCCTTTGCGGGACAGCCAGGGCATCATCGCCCGCAACCGCCGGCCGACCTCCTCAATGGGATGCGCCTGTTCCTGCCGGCGCTGCTCCTTGAAGTTCGGACGGCCAGCCTGATTCTCGCTCACCCACTCGCGGGCGAATGTGCCGTCCTGCACCTCGTGGAGAATCCGTTTCATCTCCGCGCGCACACGGTCGCTGATCACCCGGTGGCCGCGGCTGTAGTCGCCGTACTCCGCGGTATCAGACACGGAATAGCGCATGTAGGACAGACCGCCTTCGTACATCAGGTCCACGATCAGCTTCATCTCGTGAAGGCACTCGAAGTAGGCGATCTCCGGCTGGTAGCCTGCCTCCACGAGGATATCGAACCCCGTCTTGATCAGACTGGAAATCCCGCCGCACAGCACAGTCTGCTCGCCAAAGAGGTCGGTCTCCGTCTCTTCCTTGAACGTAGTCTCGATGACGCCGGCTTTCGTGCAGCCGACGGCGCGGGCATAGGCGAGCGCCGTCTGTTTGGCGTGCCCCGTGACATCCTGGTGCACGGACAGCAGCCCAGGCACCCCCACGCCCTCCACGAACAACTCCCGCATGCGGTGCCCCGGCGCCTTCGGCGCGATCATCACCACGTCCACGGTCGGGGCCGGCACGATCTGTCCGAAGTGAATGTTGAATCCGTGCGCGAAGAGGAGCGTGTTCCCGGGCCGCAGCGTCGGGCCGATCTCGCTCTCATAGATCTGTCGCTGCACGTGGTCCGGGGCGAGCATGACCACCAGATCGGCCTGCTGCGCGGCCTCGCCCACGGTGGCGACGCGAAAGCCGTCGGCCTCCGCCTTCGCCCAGGACGCGCTGCCGCGGTATAGGCCGACGACCACGCTCACGCCGCTGTCCCGAAGGTTCTGGGCGTGCGCGTGGCCCTGGCTGCCGTAGCCGATGACGGCCACGGTCTTCCCGCGCAGCGGCTCCAGTGACGCATCCTTGTCATAGAAGATCATGGCCATCACCGCACCCCCGTCACAGTCTGTCACGTATTCTGCGCTCCCCGCACGAGTGTCACCTGGCCGGTGCGGGCCATCTCCCGGATCCCATACTTGGCCAGCAGGGTGACAAAGGCGTCGACTTTCTCGCCCCGGCCGGTGACCTCCAGTGTCATCGTCTTGTCGGTGAGGTCCACCACACTCGCCCGGAAGACGTTGGCGATCTCCATGATCTCGAGCCGCGTCCCCGGCGTGACATTGACCTTGATCAGCGCCAGTTCACGGTCGACTGCCGGCGTGCTGTCGATCGACGTCGCCCGGAGCACTTCGACGACTTTGCGCAGCTGCTTGGCGAACTGCTCGGTGCGCTCCGGCGCCGTGTCCACCACGATCGTCATCCGGGAGATGCTCGGATCTTCCGTCGGGCCGACGGACAGGCTGTGGATATTCACGCCCCGCCTGCGGATCAACCCCGCCACGCGCACCAGCACGCCCGGCGCATTCTGCACCAGCACCGAGATGGTGGCCGCGTGTTGCGGGTCAGTCATCCAGAATCATCTCCGCCACCGACTGCCCGGACGGGATCATCGGCAGGCAGTTTTCCTCCGGATCGCATAGGATATCCACGACACACGGCACGCCTTCCGTCTCCAGCGCAGTGCGGAGCGCGCGTTCCACCTCTTCGGGCTGGTCCACGCGGATTCCGCGCGCGCCGTAGGCCTCTCCGATCTTGGCGAAGTTAGGGTTGCGCAGAATGGACGACGAGAAACGGCCGCGGTAGAAGAACGTCTGCCACTGCCGCACCATCCCCAGCGCCCCATTGTTCAGGATGAAAATCGGCAGGCTTAACCCATGCTC
Organism: Candidatus Segetimicrobium genomatis; assembly: GCA_005882335.1. Classification (GTDB taxonomy): domain Bacteria; phylum Sysuimicrobiota; class Sysuimicrobiia; order Sysuimicrobiales; family Kaftiobacteriaceae; genus Telluricultor. The sequence goes on along the minus strand of VBAP01000007.1, from coordinate 39,383 downwards.
CACTGCGGTGATGAGGTCCTGCAGGGTCATCTGGAACCCGCCGTCACCGACGAGCGCAATGACCTGCTTGTCCGGCCGTGCGAACTTGGCGCCCAAAGCGGCCGGAAAGCCGAAGCCCATGGCGCCCAGTCCACCGGAGGAGATGAAGGTGCGCGGCTCGCGGCACTTGTACCACTGGGCCATCCACATCTGGTGCTGGCCGACGTCGGTGACGACGATGGCCCGCCCACCAGTCAGACGGTTGAGCAGATCGCAGACGTACTGATGGCTGATGCGGCCATCGCGCTGCCGGTAGCGGAACGGATAACGCTCCCGCCACTCCTCAATCTGCTTCCACCATGCCTCAATCTTCGGCGGCCGCACCAGCGGGACGAGCGCGGCCAGCACTCGCTTGGCGTCGCCCACGATCGGGATATGCGCCGGCTTGTTCTTCCCGATCTCGGCCGGGTCGATGTCGATGTGGATGAAACGGGCGTGGGGGGCGAAGTCCTTCAGGCGGCCGGTGACGCGGTCATCGAAACGCACGCCTACGGCCAGAATGACGTCGGCGCGGTTGATGGCCCAGTTGGCAAAGGCGCTGCCGTGCATGCCGAACATGCCCAGACAGCGCGGGTGGGTCTCGTCCATAGCCCCTTTGCCCATCAATGTGAGCACGACGGGGATGCCGGTCCGGTCGGCCAGGGCCGTGAGCTCAGGCGTCGCGCCGCTGCTGATGATGCCCCCACCGGCATAGACGATCGGGCGCTCGGCAGCGGACAAGGCGTCAGCCGCTTCGGCGATCTGACCTGGGTTGCCGTCGACCACCGGCCGGTACCCCGGCAGTGAGGGATCCTCATCGAAATCCGGCTCGCAGAGTTCCTGGGACACGTCACGCGGGATGTCCACCAGCACCGGACCAGGCCGCCCGGTCTTGGCCAGATAGAACGCCATGCGCACGGCTTTGGGAATGTCCATGGCGCGCATGACCAGGGTGTTGTATTTTGTGATCGGCATTGTAATGCCGGTGACGTCGGCCTCCTGGAAGGCGTCGTTGCCGATGACCGGCCGCGGCACCTGCCCGGTAATGGCGACGATCGGAGCGGAATCCATCATGGCGTCGGTGATCCCGGTGATGAGGTTCGTGGCGCCCGGGCCAGAGGTGGCGGTGCATACTCCGACGCGGCCGGACGCGCGAGCATACCCGACGGCGGCATGGGCCGCAACCTGCTCGTGCCGGACCAGGATGTGGCGGATGTCCTGCGCATCGTACAGCGCATCATATATTGGTAGCGACGCGCCGCCCGGGTGACCGAAGAGCATCTCCACGCCCTCACGGCGCAGCGCTTCCACGAGCGTCTGCGCGCCGTTCATCTGGCGAGGCCGCTCGGCGGGTGGAGACGGTTTCGCTGCAGTCATCTGACGTGCCATGACCCCTCACCTCACGAATAAGGCCGACAAAAAAACACACCGCGGGTCCCCCTAAGGGCGGATGCTCCCGCGGTACCACCTTAGTTCCCCCCAACGGAGTTGAAGAGTCCGAAAGTTGAAGAGTTGGATCCAACTTTCCAACTCTCCAACTTTTCAACTTCTGCTGGAGGGCTCTCTAACCTGGTAACGGTGGCGAACCGGCGGCGCCTACCTCAGTCGGCACCGCGGCTTGGGGACGAGTTCGGCGGCCGTCCGCTACCGGCTCCCACTTCTCCCGGCTCTCTTTAAGCCAGGCGGCTGCCTACTGCTTCCCCGCGTTGCCTTCGCGTTGCGATAGATGGAAAAAGCCTGAGCGATAGATTCTCGAGGAACCTACCCCTCAGGCTTTTATCCCGACGGTGTAGCGGTCGCCAGGACCGCCTGCGCCGCTCGGACCAACCGGCCCTCGTGGGAGCCGTGGAACCCTAGGCGCACTTCCTCATGCAATTTTGGGCTTGTCCAGGACGTTAGCAAAGGCGCGGGCGGATGTCAACCCCCGGGATGCACTGAGGGCCGGCTCAGGAGCCGGCCCCCGGCGCAAGAAAGCTAATGCTATTTCCCGAGTGCTTTCAGGGCATCGCCTAACATGTCGGCGGCCTTCGCGGCGCCGGATTTCACCTCAGCAAGATCGGTCAACTTCAACGTGTCCATCGCCATCTGCTCCGCTTTCCGCGACAGGTCAAGCGCAGTTGAGGCTCCCATCTGATAGCTCCGCGCCGCCGCCTGCAGATCTGGGAGAATCCCCCCGCCCTGCCCCTGACATGGGTTGAGGTTGTTGGCATCGTAGTTCTTGCCACCCTTGCCTTCCAGGCAGTTCACCACGTGGCCCAGATGCCATAGTGAATCGCGCAGCGTCTCGGATCGGGCGGCATTGGTGGCGTGGGTCCGCGCAGTTTTCAGGGCATCAACTGTCCCCGCACCCCCCGCCCTGTCGTAGTCGGATCCGCCGCCGTATCCCTGCGCCGACACCATCCGCCCGCCGAAGGCAGCCACGCCGACCACAACAATGACCGCGAGCCAGCCCGTGAGTTTCATGCTGTCACCTCCCGTGCAAACTTCCCCACAAATGGACGATGCGCCCGGCAGGTAACGGCGCTGTCACGGCGCTGCGACCCGTTGTCTTGCCTGGGGAGTGCTCAGGGGGCCGGCCGCAGCCAGCCCCCCAATGGTCATTTCTTTCTCTATGGCCTGTCGTGTGGGACAACGATGGTAACGCTCGCTGTTGTGGTGTTCCCCGCCAAATCCGTCGCCTGGTATGTCAGGGTATATACCCGGCCTGGTCCTACGCCCGAACGCTCGGCTCGCAGGAGAACCCGTGTGTCGAGTGTGCCGACCTCCGCGCTCTGGATGTCGTTCGTCGTGTCGCCGTCGCCCACGCCGTTGTCTGGCTCGCTGCTGGTCGCTGATACAAGGACAACCCGAACTGCTCCAAGGTTGTCACTTGCTGCCACGGAAAGAACGACCTCGACCATCCGATGGTCAGGCGGCCAGAGGATCCGGGGACTGGCCGTCACCGAGAGGACGGGCGGGGTGCTGTCGACAACCCACGCCCGCGTGGCTGGACTGGAGTCTGCGTTGCCGGCCGCAGCGATGGCCGAGGCTACGCGTTCATGCCACCAACCGAGTCGTGGCCTCTCACTCCGCTCGCTACCAAGAGGACTGCTTACGGCTCGCAATCCGGTTTGTGGTTATGCTTCTTTGTGTCCCGAGACTGTCTGGAAGGAGGTACAGGTTGTACGGGAGGTGGGCCCTTGCGAGCGAGGCTCACACCGAGCGAGGCGGCTTTTCCGCGCTCCACGGTGATCGTGCGGCTGACAGTTGCGTAGCCCGTCCGGCTGATTGTCACCCTATAGGTCCCGGGGGCGAGCTTGAGCGTCATCGGGGTCTTCCCCATCTCGCGCGCGTTTAGGCGAACTGTCGCTCCACGGGGCACGGAGCTAATCATCACCGCCTGGGTTGCTTCGAAATGGGCCGGCGCAAGGTTCTGCAGGCTGGCGGCTGATTGAGCCGTGGGGCGCTGCGGTTGAAGCTCCGCCTCCCAACTCGCCAGCAGCTTGCCAGCCCAATCCTCGACGCGCTTCAGCCACTGTCTGGCTGGTGCGGCAATTTCTTTCGTCGCCGGAAGAAGCGCGTTCACTTCAGGGACAAAGCTCGAGCCTATGACGAGAGATGTCAGCAGCAGCAGAAGGATCACACCCCGAAAGACGAGGAAAACCAATAGTTGCACGGCTGCGATGCCTCGTGTGAGCAGCCGAACGGGTCCGCGGAGGACGTGCTTTAGTCGCAGGACCGGATGAGGCGATAGCGGTTTCTTGACGCGAGGGTGCGGGAGATTCGCGCCACAGAGCTCGCAGACTGTGGAGCCCGGGCTTTCCTGGGGCGCCCCGCACTTCGGACAGGTAAGCAGCGGGAGATCATTCAGCCGCTGCCGTCCGTACATTGCCAGTCTCCAGTGCCGCTGTCCCCGGAGGTCCGTATTCGATTGTGGGAGCCAAAATTTCGGGGCGCTAGTGCTCCCATCTTAAACTTGCCCCGACTCGGGCGGCCTAGACCCGATGGCGTGTGCTAGAATCCATTTGATCGTGGTGGCCGTAGCTCAGCTTGGTTAGAGCGCCTGGCTGTGGCCCAGGAGGTCGCGGGTTCGAGTCCCGTCGGTCACCCCATGTGAAAAGCGGGTGGGCGCAGTATCCCGCCCGATTTTCATATGAGAAGAATTGTGGAGCGTGAACCCCCGGCCTCGAAGGGGTTACCGGCGGAGGTACTCCCCCCTGCGTATTTTGCTGTAGGGGGCAGCGAGCGAAAGGAGAAGATGAAAGACAAAACTCGAATTCTCGCGCGAGCGATCAGAGGGGAACATGGCCAACTACAAGCAGCAAGTCGTCGAACTTCTCAAGAGCTTCGAGACGGGTGACAGCAAGCCGATCGCCTACATCAATCCCAACAAGTACGTTCAACACAACCTGGCCGCAGGCGACTGCTTAGCCGGTCTTCGCACCCTCTTCCAAGTCCTTCCAAAGGGGTCAGCCAAGGTCAATACGGTGCGTGTCTTTCAGGACGGCAACTTCGTATTTGCCCATACCGACTACAACTTCTTCGGCCCGAAGGTGGGTTTCGATATCTTCCGCTTTGAAGATGGAAAGGTCGTCGAACATTGGGACAACCTGCAGGAAACCGCCGCCAAGCCGAGTCCAAGCGGCCACACGATGATCGATGGCCCGACGGCAGCGTCCGAGCTCGACAAGACCGAGGCCAACAAGGCTCTGATGCAAACCTACATGGAGGACCTTCTTCATGGCCGAAGGGATAAATTTGCGAGCTACTTCGACGGCAACAACTACATCCAGCACAGCCCGCTGGTTGCCGACAACCTGACCGGCCTGTTCGCCGGGCTGCAGGCCTTGGCCAAGCAGGGCTTGGCACTGAAGTACGATCGAGTGCACAAAGTGCTTGGGGAAGGCAATTTCGTGCTCGTTGTCGCCGAGGGCAGTTTCGGAGATCGCCCCTCATCATTCTACGATTTCTACCGAATTCAGACCGGGAAAATTGCCGAGCACTGGGACACCATAGAGCCCATCCCGCCCCGTGTTGAGTGGAAGAACTCGAACGGAAAGTTCGGATTCAGCCGGTAGGTCTTATGGCATCGCCGGCAACCGCAAACACGGCCCAATGGGTTCATCTACGCCAAAGGCCGCGTCCTTTCTCCCGGGCCTCTCGTTCGCAGGCCAGGAAGAGATCAACATACTTCACGTTTGGTGGAAACGTATAGACCTGAGCGTACCCCTCTCGAAGTATGATCATGTTGAAAAGTCTGCTGTCCCTCAGCCATACATAGGCCAGCAACCTGCCGAAGGAATCTCGGTGCTGAACATCCAGTTCTAGACGAATTTCCCTCCCGTCCAGGTAGCGTCTCGCAAACTCGGACGACTGGTGACCAAGGTTCTGCATGACACGGCTGGAGACGCCGATGCTCTGCGCTTGTCGATCCAGTCTGGAGCCCCAGTGTACTTCTGGTGCGTCGATCCCGATCAACCGGACGCTAACGCGGTTTCGGTTAGGGACAACATCGATCGTGTCCCCGTCGACGACACGCGTGACCAGCGCTGAAGAGAGTTGTCGAGGTACAGGTGGATTGACACATCGGACATGCGGTCCCCCGTAGCCGAATGCAGGGACCCCCAGTATAAGAAGAAGGATGGCGCCGGTCCGGGGTCGCATCCAACTCAGGCTTTCCCATGCTGCTGTCTTTGTCCTGTCCGCGGGTTCCGACTGGTACTACTCCGGCGGCGGAGCGGGTTCCCCTCGAGCGTGGCTGCGCAGTCGCCACGCACCAGTAGCTTCGCTCCGGTACATGGCTGGAGACAGCAACATTAGGGTCACTCGCGCCCTGAACCCGAACGGAGTGAGTGGTTCAGCGGCGGCATCCTGGTCGCAGGCCGTGAACTCGAGGGCGGCTACGGACAGACGCAGGTAGGGAGCGGGAGGCCTGCGTTAGAATCAGGAGCCGCGGAGCGAAGGGAGCCCCGAGCCACCGCCGGCGAGCACGTATAAGAGGATATCGATATGCCAATTAGGCGAGTCGTGCCGAACGTTAAGAGCGACAAGTTCGAAGAGAGTCGAAGCTTCTACGGCGACTTCCTAGGCTTCAATGTCGGTATGGATTTGGGTTGGATCATTACGTTCGTTTCTCCAACCAACCAGACAGCCCAAATCAGCATTCTGCGGAGCGACCAATCGGGGATCCATCCAAACATCTCGATCGAGGTTGCTGACGTCGACGCTGTCCACGCCACGGCGGTCGCCCGCGGGCTCAAGATCGCCTATCCGCTCACCGACGAACCCTGGGGCGTGAGGCGTTTCTTCGTGGTCGACCCCAACGGGCTCGTCCTCAATATCTTGAGCCACCTAGCGCGCACGTAAACAAGGTGCCTAGATCGCGAAGCGGGATGTGTCGTAGGGGTGCGGTCCTCCCGAGTTACCGCTGGAGAATGCTGGATAGCGCCACGCTCAATAGCAGGAATCCCAAGGGGATGGAAGCCAACCAGCTAATTGCACCCCTACCTTAATCTTGAGTGGGCGGCCCTTGAGCCGTCCGCGCGAATTGGCTGAAGCAAAAGCAGACCGACCTTCCGGGAGCGTGGGGATGATGAGAGATTGGACTAACCGGCCGAAGCGATCCGGACGTGGGGCTATGCGGGCGGTACTGGGTACCGGGATGCTCGCCTTTGCGGCGGTCGCACTGACAGCCGTGACAATGGCGGCTTCCCCCGACGACGACTTGTTGCCCAGCGAGCAGCAGCGCCTCAAAGAGGCCCAGACGACGTATAACGGTGGGACCAAGAGTGGTTCGGCCTTGAACATGGTCGCCGTCGGCCAGGCGAGTCTCGAGGACCGAGGCTTCAACGCCGATGTGTTTGCGCACAAAGGATTTGCCTATGTGGGCCGCTGGGGCTTCTTTGATCCGTCGCATCCTGCGTTCTGTCCCAGCGATGGCGGCATCGCTGTCATCGATGTCCGGAATTCCGCGAATCCGGCCCAGGTCGCCGATCTCCGGAATGAGGGCGCGTCAGTCGAAGACGTCGCAGTTTACACCGCGAATTCGGGCCCTCTCGCCGGTCATGACATCGCCGCCGTAGGCGTCCAGTATTGCGCTGCCTTCCGCACCTCCCCGTCCGCCGACGGTCACCGAGGGCTTGACCTGTGGGATGTCACCAACCCTGGCGATCCGGTTTGGCTCTCCCACTTTGACACCGGCTGCTGTACCCGCGGCTTCCATGAGCTTGAGATCGGCGGTCAGGGCACGAGAACCTACGTCTTTGCGAGCCTGCCGTTTGCCGAGCGGCACGAGTCTGATGGTGTGACGTTGCGAGACCGCCAAGGCAGGGGGGAGGTTTGGATCGTTGATGTCACAGATCCCCGGCAGCCCGTGCTCGTTTCCACGTTTGGGGTCCGCAAGGACCTCGGTCTCGACCCGGATCGCATCGGCCAAGGTTGCTTCCCATCTACTTTCGGGCACGGCGTCGATCCATCCGAGGACGGCAAACTCCTCTTCGTGTCGTACTTCGACGGCGGCTTCATCTCGCTCGACATCTCGAATCCGCGCAACCCCCGCCTCCTCGATCAATTTGTCTATGCGGTAAACGAAGACGGGGATGCGCATTCGACGAGCTATGACGACGTTCGAAAGCTTCTCTTTGCGGCGGACGAGGATTTTTGCAAGACTGGGCCAGGTATCGTACCCGGCTGGGGATACTTGCGCATCATTGATGCGTCTAATCCGCGCAACCTTGTCCAGATCGGCGCGTTTAAGACTCCGCATTCACTCGGCCTGTCTGACCCAGGGGCTGGGGATTACGTGATTCACAATCCTCTGGTGGTGGGGACCGACGTCTACATTTCGTGGTACACAGATGGTGTTCGTGTCGTCGATGCGAGTAACCCGACGGCACCAGTCGAAGTAGCGAACTTCGTCCCGCCAGCCGGCAAGCAACCGATCAAACCCAGCCAGCGCAACGTGCTCACCAACACAACCCAGATCTGGGGCGTGGTGGTCGATCCCGAGACCGGCCTCGTCTACGGCAGTGATATGAACACGGGCCTCTGGATCCTGAGACGGACCGATCGGTAGTTAGAGGGACCCAGCCCTCCTCGGTCACCCAGGGAGCACGGAGAGTTCTCGGGTTTTGAGCGGGAGACTCACAGGGTCACGGCCGCCCTGTTCCTACGTCCGGCCGACCCACTCGTCGGCGAACCGCCAAAAGGCCGCGTGCAGCAACTCGCTGCTGCTGATGGGGCTCACATCCACCCACGAGATGGTTGCTCCAACCTCCTTAATGGCCTTCACCTCGTCTTCCGGCAGGCCGTGCGCCTTCCAGTCCGTGCCTTTGATCAAATAGACAGGGCAGATCTCTTTGATCGCCTTTGTGAGACTTTCACTCGCCTGAGGGACCACGAAGTCCACCCCCTGCAGCGCGTCCAGCATTTCCATCCGCCCCTCCAGCGGCTGAAGCAGCGGGTGTCTTCGTTTGACGTATTCGTCCGGGGCCACGGCGACTACCAGCGGGAGATTGGACGTTCTGGCATGCTCCGCAGCCGCCCGGATGTATCGGATGTGGCCGTAGTGGAGAGGGTCAAATGCTCCGCTCGCGAGGACAGCGGCGCCCGGCTGGATGAATTCCCTTACCGCTGGAAGCGCCTTGATGATCATCTGCGGTCTCCCCCCGTCCTTGTACTGCTGGTCAGCGACGTCTGTCTGTCTTCGGCCCAGATACCCCTACCTCATTTATACCGACATTCAGACGCATATTCATCCACCAGCCGGGCCACTCCAGGGTGCAATCTCGCATTAACGTACCAGGTACCAGTTTCGCCCGATTTCCGGGCACCGGGTACCTCCTTCCGGACCGAGGAATCGACCCAATCGGGGCGAGGCCAGCCCCGAGCCGACGCCTGGCGGACACGGCGCATAGGAGGGCGTGGACGCGGCTATTCAGGCGAGTCGTGCCGAACGTCAAGACCGAGGCCTTCGAGGAGAACCGGGATTTCTATCGCGCCTTCCGAGGAGAACCGAGATTTCTATCGCGCCTTCCTAGGAATCAAGATTGGAATGAGCATGGGCTGGTCGTGTTGAGACCTTTACTTCCCGCTATTACCCGGCTGAGGTTGAGGCGGCGGCGCCTGTGCCGGGGCCGATGGCGTTCCCGAACGCGCTTTCGCAAGGGCCACATTTAGCGAGGCGGCCTGTCCGGCCTTCACAGTGATCGTACGCGTGACCGTCACGTAGCCCGACCGGCTGAATGTCACCTTGTAGGTTCCCGGCGCGAGCTTGAGGGTCAGCGGGGTCTTCCCCACTGCGCGTGCGTTGACTTGTACTGTCACTCCGATTGGTGTGGACCTGACCGTCACAGATTGTATAGCTGCGGTCCGGGCCGGTGCGGATTTCTGTGGCGGCGCAGCCGGCCGCTTGGCCGGCGCGGATTTCGGTGAGGTCGCAGCCGGCGGCGAGGGGCGTCGCTGGGTCTGAGTCCCAATCTTCAAACGCGGCAGGTACCTGCTGACAAATGCCTCGGCGCGCCGCAGTTCCAGTTGGGCGGTCGCTGCAACTTTCTTCATCGCCGGGACGCGCGCACTCACCGCAGGGACGAAGCTCAAACCAACAACGACAACCGCCAGCGCCACCAGCGCCGTGATGGTCCGCTTTAGGAGATGGGTCGGGGTTCGGAAATGCACCTTGAGGTGTGGCACAGAACGCTGTGAGGGGAACTGCATGGATGCCACACGCATGTCTGTGCCGCACTGCTCACAGATCGTTGAGCCTGGGCTTTGCTGCTGCGCTCCGCACTTCGGGCAGTTGCGCAGCTCGAAACGAGACATCGGCTGGCCTAAGGACATGGGGGCCTCCTGTCATTCGACCCGTGCGAGCCGACACTTTTGTACGTTCAGATTCCTATCCCTAGACCTACCCAGGCTCGAGCATCCTAGACCAACCGCAGAGGCTACGGAAGCGGGCTCTTACGGGGGCGGTCTTCGGCGGTGCCAGTCCGTCTCTCTCTGGTACGTCATGCCAATCTGCAGAATCGTATTCTCGCAGGATAGATCTCCGGTGATGGACAGGCCGAGGGGCAACCCATGCGGCCCGAAACCCATGGGTACCGACAGGCATGGGACACCGGCCAGCGGGCCCAGCACGCTCGCTCCACGCGAACCTCCGAAGCGCGTGCTGAGGTTCGTGTCCAGCGTCACGGCTTCTCCTATCAGCGTGGGCATAAGCAGCGCGTCGAACCGACCGAACATCTCGAGTATCGCCCTCGCGGCGTTAATGCGCTGCTCTGCCGCACGGGCGTAGTCCGCGGCCGTCAGCGTCAGGTAACCTCTCAGGCCTCCTTTTGGCCCGTGTCGACCAGCTCATCCAACCGTTTGCTTCTGATAAACTCTCATGGACCGCCGCGACCTCGCCGCCCAATACCTTACGGGCGATATCAGTGTACGGGTAGTCCGGCCATCCCGCGGCGGCGACGTTCATGCCGGCCCCCCGCAACACGCGCAGCGCCTCCTCGAAAACCTCCTCTGTCTCCGCTCCGCCCGGCGCAGTCCCGTAGTCGAGTGGGAGCACCCCAAGCCGGAAACCGTGTCGCCGTACGCGGCGCTGAAACACGAATTTGTGGCGGGTCGTAGCAGCATCGTTCGGATCATGACCGGCGATAGACTGCAAGACCCAGCCGCAATCCTCCGCGCTGTGCGCCAGTGGTCCGATCTTGTCCATGCTCCAGGCGAGTTCCATCGCGCCGGCGCGGCTGACCCGCCCCGAGGTCGGCCGCAGTCCTGTGATCCCGCAATAGCTGGCGGGGGTCATGATACTCCCCCACGTCTCGGAACCCAGGGCAAACGGCGCCAGCCCGGCCGCCACGGCGCTGGCTGAACCCGACGATGAACCACCCGACCAGTGATGCACGTTCCAGGGGTTCAGCCCCGGGCCGTGCAGCGAGGCGGATGCGTAATGGTAGCCACCTCCCCCGGCCAGTTCCACCATCGCCAGTTTTCCGATGAGCACCGCCCCCGCAGCACCCAGGCGAGTGATCACTGCCGCATCGTAGTCGAAGACTTGCTCGCGGAAGGGCGGCGCGCCCCATCGGGTGGGAATCCCTTTTGTGGCGAGCAGGTCCTTGGCACCGTAAGGAATGCCTACCAGCGGAGAGGCGGCGTGGCCGCGGCGGAGCATAAGGTCGGCCCGCTGCGCCTGGCGCGCGGCCAGCTCAGGAGTCAGTTCGGCCAACGCATTGTACCGAGGGCCCCCGGCCGCCAGTCGATTGAGGAAGAGGCGCGTCAATTCCACCGCGGTGATCTTCTTCGCTCGCAAGGCTCGACCAAGATCGACCACGGTCGCAAAGTGCAGATCATCACCGTGCAATGCACTCATCTATTCAAATACTACCGTACGCCGCCGAGGAGATTCGGCCCGGCGGCAGGAAGATGCCTCGGTACCGGCCCCCGGCAGGGCCGGCCCGGGACATTGGCCGCAGTCGCGGAGGTCACGAGTGCCTCACACACCGCCGAAAATCTGCGTGGTGGGATCCTCAAACATGGACCTGATCTCCAGGGTCCCCCACCTACCCCGCCTGGGCGAAACGATCGTTGGCCATTCCTTCCACATGGGCTACGGCGGGAAAGGCGCGAACCAGGCGGTCATGGCGGCCAAACTGCGTGCGCAGGTGACCATGGTGACCAAGCTGGGGCGAGATGTGTTCGGCGAAGGCTCGCTCGGCAACTACCGCCAGCAGGGTGTGGAGACCACGTATGTGCTCTTCGATAACGAACGCGCCTCGGGGGTCGCGCCGATTTTCGTGGACGACAACGCGCAGAACTTTGTCGTGATTGTCCCCGGGGCCAACATGGGGCTCTCGCCGGCCGACGTGCGCCGGAGCACGCCCGCCGTCGAGGCTGCCGACGTCCTCATCTGCCAGCTGGAGATCCCGGTGGAGACCACCCTGGAAGCCTTCCGCATCGCCAAGGCCGCTAAAGCGAGGACGATCCTGAACCCGGCCCCGGCCGCTGCGCTGCCGGACGAGTTGCTCAGGCTCTGCGATTTCTGCGTCCCCAACGAGACCGAGACCGAGAGCCTCACGGGGCAACCGGTCACGACCGTGGAAGAGGCGGCGGCGGCGGGCCGCATCCTCCTCAGACGCGGTCCGCGCGTCGTCATCATCACGCTGGGGGCGCGGGGCGCGCTTGTGCTCGACGCAGGGGCTCCGGAGCACGTACCCTCGATCCGGGTCGACGCAGTCGACCCCACCGGCGCCGGCGACGCCTTCATCGGCAGTCTGGCTGTCTTTCTCGGGGAAGGAGCGTCCCTGCGGGATGCTGTCGGGCGCGCGAATGCGGTGGCCGCCCTCTCCGTCACGCGCATCGGGACCCAGACGTCCTTTCCCTCACGCGAGGAAGCCGACAGGTTCCTCGCCCAGCACAGGCTGGCTTGATGGCACGCGCAAAACAGCGAAGCCGGCTCATCGCCGGCTTCGCCGCTCCCCAACTCAAGGGAGGGATCAGGAGGCCGCCGCGGCGGGCACCTTCAGCGCGCCCCCACAGAACGCACAAAATCTCGCATCATTACGGTTGACCGAATGGCACGTTCCGCAGACGATTCCCTCCACGACCTGCGTGCCACAGTTCGCGCAGAACTGGGAGTGGGGCCCGACCGGATGGCCACAGGACGGACAGTGCAGACCATCATCGGGAAGCTTCGCACCGCAGGTTCCACAGAAGGTCGCATCGTGGCGGTTCTTTGCACCGCAGGCCCGGCAGACTTTTGATCGTAGGAGTTTTGCCCCGCATGAACTGCAGAATAAGTCCTCGTCACGATTCATCCGGCCGCACGACCGACAGAGCATAGCTCCCTCCCCTTCGCCTCCGCCCCCGCCGATGTTGTACCACCGAACCTGGGGACGTAGACGGATCATCCTTCCACGGTGCCTGGCACCGTGGAAGGACGCGGAGGCAGCCCGGTCGGGTGCTAGGGCGGTGTGATTCGCAGGGGAGTGTTGAGGTCGAGCGCCTGCGCCGTCATGTAGTGAAACGGTGCGGCCATGTAGAGGCGGTAGATCCGGTACGTGTCGAGTCCGACCCACGCGGCGAACGATGCGCGGCTACTGGGTAACTCCCAGGTGAGGATCCGACATGGTTCGCCCCGTGCCGCCGCGACGGTCCCGACCTGCGGACCAGCTCCTGGAGGCGGGTCGCGTTTGGTACGGGGCTCGTCGTCGCAGGTCCCGCTCCTGCCCAGCGAGACAGCCGTAGCGCCCTGCATGTATGAGACGAAGGGGCCCTCCAGCACGACGGGGGACGGGAGGGTATCGCGTTCCCACCGCCCCCCGCCCTGCCGGTACAAGCGTGTGGCGCCGATGATGATGGCTTCGGCGCCGCTCGCCGTACGATAGCGCACGCGGTCGGGCTTCACCATCTCCAGTTTCGTGACGGTTACGCCTCCGGATCCATCGGTGATCTGCTCGACCTCGCGCCACGTCCGGATGCGGGCAGCGGCCTGTTGGGCCTGCATCAGCATCCGCTGCGCCTGCGGATCGGGCCGGCCGGACGCGACGCCGAGCTTGAGCGGGAACGTCGTGGTAGCATCGCGCTTGTCCCGCTGCCTGACGACGAGGCGCACCTCCCACCATCCGGGAACCCCCAGTTCCCCGCCTTCGGCCGCAAAGCGGTCCCCCTCCGGCTGCAACGTAATCGTGATCGGATCGAGATCCTCGTCGAGTTTGATCAGTCGCAGGAGGACTCGTGTTCCTGCGGGATTGACCGGCCCCTCGACCGTGCGGACGGCGGCCTCGAAACGATTCCATCCCGGTTCGGCGGGAGAGACAGTGAGGTCAGCGTGGAACGGACCCGCCAGCCCCGCGAGGATCAGCGGCGGCTGCGCTGGGACCGGCATCGTCACGGCCGCGGGCGGCGTGACGGTCAGCACGGCCACCACGAGCAGGATTGTCGCGCCCAACGTGATCTCCACACTCAGGCTGGGCAGCAACCGGTGCGGTGCGCCGTCTGCGGACCGCTGGCCCTCCATCCTGGCACGCAGCACAAAACGGTTGTAGGCGCCGAGCGCGACGGCGGGAAGCACGAGCAGCAGTTTGATCAGCAGCGTTCTTCCATACGTCGTGACCGTCAACGCCCGCAGGCTGGGGACGTGCACCAGCGCGCTGTATACACCGGTGACAGCCAGCACCGCCACCGCGATCGCGGCCATGCGCGAGAATCTGGGTACGAGTATCCGCGCGACGCCCCTCCGCTCCTCCTTCGAAACGCGGCGCAGCGCCAGCCACAACGGCAGCAGACCGCCCACCCACAGCGAGGCGCCGAACAGATGGGCCCAGTCCAGGACGATCGCCGTCGGCCCGCTGCCCACGGCGTGCGAACTCACGGTAAACCCGGCCAAGATCGCCGCGGCCGCGACAGGACCGACGATCGGGAACTCCGGGACGATGGCATCGGGGATCTTCGGAACGATCACCGCGGCGATGACGCTGACCAGTCCGTAGACCGACGCCACCAGGACCAGGGCGGCCAGGTGAACTGACCCGGCCAGCGCCACCGGCCCACCGAGTAGCCCGGACATCACGCCGACAATGGCGAACCAGACGAGCATCGCGGCGCGAAAGATCCGGCCGGATGGGGACGTCGGGATCAGCAGGACGAACGCTCCGGCGGCGCGGGTGAGAGTACTCCAGCCGGCTTTTGTCCCTCCAAGCAACGTCCACAGCGTTCCACTGCGCCATACCCCGACCACGGACGTATCCAGCAGCGTCGCCGCTTCAAGAACAAACTCACCGATCAGCCCGAACACGAGGACCACTCCCGACGCAACGGTGGTGGCCCCCAGCAGGCGGTCTGTCCCCCCCTGCGCCTGCGACCCGCCGGCGGCAGCGAACTGTGTCCGCGCGGGCCGCAGGATGAAATACTGGAAAAAGACCGTTCCGGCGAGTAGGATTGCCGCGGCGAAGTTTGCCCACCGAACGAGGACTTCTGACACCGGCGGGCCGATCACCTCGCTTCCCGCCGGTCCACCCGCGGGAGGCCCCTGGCCGACGCCAAACAGGAGAAACCCGCTGGTCGTGTGACCATCGGTAGCGGAGAGCACCCTCCAGCGCACGGTATAGACGCCCGTGGCGAGCGGACCAACGGATATGGTGAGTGTCCGGCCGTCCCGGGCCACCGTTGACACGTGCGAGACGACCGCGGCGGTGCGATCGGCAACTGTCGCCGTACTCAGTCCGTCGACTACTGGTTCGCTGAAGATCAGGACGATCTGCCGCGGCGGTGCGGGAAGTGAAGCGTTGGCAGGTGGGATCGACCGCTGCAGGACGCTGTGGGCCGAGGCCATCCCGGTCGCGAACGTGAGCACCATCGCCGCGCCCAGCGCCGCATAGACTCCCCGGCGCCATCCCGCGTGCATCGGCTACCGCTTCACGGCGAACGCGAAGCTTCCCTGAGCCACGAACCCATCATCGGCGGAGACGGCCCGCCAGCGGACGGTGTACGTTCCTGCACCGACCGCTCGCAGGCGCGCCATCATCGACTTCCGGTCCAGGTCACTCAGGTCCACGCCCCCGCCACCGTCGTCCACGCGATGCTCGCGGACGTCCCACACGCCTATCGTGCTTCGGTCCGGGTCGAGTTCGTCGTCAAACCATGCCCGGACCACTGTGGGCGGACCGGTCAGGACGGCACCGGCTTTGGGCTCCGAGCGCACCAGTGTGGCGTGCGCCCACAATCCTGCCGGCACGGCCAGGACGACCGTCAGCGTCAGCAGGGTGAGGATCTGCATACTACAAACCGAACTGGACGACGATCGTATCTCCGTCAGAGGGCACATAGCGCTCGAAAGCGCGGTGAGGCCGTCCGTTGACCAGGAGCCGAATGTGTCCTGCGGTGCCATCGGGGCAGCGATCGCCATCTCGGTAGATCTGGCCCGTGGGAAACGCGATCTGATCTCGGACAAATGTGACGCCGGCGGTGGCAAAGAACCGTCCGAGATTCGCATTGCGTCCAGCCTCGGCTCTCGTCTTCGGCTCCACATGGATCACGCCGTCTCCCTGCGTGTGGATCGACCCTCGCGTAAACGGCATGTCGGGCACCGGCTTTCCGCAGATGACCACGAGGTAGCGGGCGTGCCAGTGGTCCCCGACCTGCGGGAGCTTCGCTCGCGGCATGAGCGCCACAGCGGTTGCAGCAAGGACTCCTACGACCACCACGATGCCTGCCAGGATGAGATGCCGGCGCAAAGACGACGCCGTGCCAGCGTCCGGCCGCATCTTGATCTTTGTCACCACGAGAAGCCTCCACACGAGTAACGATTGTGGGGACCAGCTCCGTTCCACTCGACAAAGGAGCTCCGCGACCGGGCCACGGCCCGACCCTCCGACCGCCGGGCGCAGGGCCCCGGCTTTCTCACATCGAACGCCTCACTCGACTGGCATGGATCTGACCTTTGCATGGCCGGCGTTCCTGTGGGCGTTGTTGAGTCTCCCTCTGCTCGCCGCCGGATACGCGCGATTGCTCAGGCGGGCGAGTCGCTATGCGGTGATCTTTTCGACGACCACGGCGCTCATCGCTGCCCATCGCCCCAGCAGGTTGCGGCACCTGCCGCCCATGCTGCTCGCGATCTCGCTCGCCCTGCTGATGGTATCGGCCGCCCGGCCGGTGCTGCCGTTGCCGGTTCCGGCCAACCGCTCGGCCATCATGCTCGCCTTAGATGTCAGCGGCAGCATGCGCTCGACCGACATTGCCCCATCGCGCCTCGAGGCGGCGAAATCTTCAGCGAAAGCCTTCCTGCGGTCCCTCCCAGCGAGCGTGCGCGCCGGGCTCGTTGTGTTCGCGGGATACACAGTCCTGCTCGCACCGCCGGGAACTGAGCATGCCCGCATCGAGGCGCTGATCGATGGCGTCAGTACGGCGCGCCGGACCGCAATCGGCGACGGGCTGATTGAAGCCGTCGCGGCACTCCCCGGCCGCGTGCGGCCGAATGCTGATGGCACCCTGCCGGCGCTGCCCGCGACTCCCCTACCACCCGGGATGGTGGTGCTGCTCTCCGATGGCCGTAGCAACGCGGGGATCGATCCGCTCCTGGCCGCCGATCTGGCGGCGCAGCAGCAGGTCACGGTGTACACCGTCGGTGTGGGCGCGCGTGTGACACCGGACAACACCTGGACGATCGGCGGCACACTCGATGAGGAAACCCTCCAGGCCATGGCGAGCCGGACGGGCGGGACATACTATCATGCGTCGTCGGCACAGGGCCTGCACGACGTGTACCGGAAGCTGGCGCGCAGCCTGGGATGGGAGCGTCGACCGACGGAGGTATCGGCCGCGGTCGCGGGTCTTGCTGCCCTCCTGCTGGCCGCCGCGCTCGCTGCGTCCTGGCTTCGAGTGCACCCACTGGGAACATAAAACCGGGTACCCGGGGACCGTGGGACCAGGCCTACCTCGAATGTCATGTCCGCGTGGTCCCTGGGCATCTGGGTACCCTGGTCCATGGGCATCGGTCCCCGTAGTGTCATTTGCGGCGAACGACAACTAGCTTATTCACTCCGGATTCCGCTCCCCAGACTTCACCAGACCTGCCGAGCAGTTGACGCACCCCGGCCTGTGCGCTGGGCAGTTTCAGGACGTCGAATGTTTCATGCGCCGGATCGAACTGAACCAGCGCATTGGCTCCCCAGTCGCTCACCCAGACCATATCGTGATCGTCCACATACACGGCATAGGCCATCGGATTGGATCCCGGCAGGCGCCACTCCCGCCAGCGGCCGGTCCCCGGATCATACAGCGCGATCTGGCCGGCGTTCCACTCACTGACCCAGAGGCGGCCCCTCGAATCCGCCCACACCCGCCGCGCGCCTTGCCGGGCAGCCGGCGGTTCCAGGACCGTCACGCCGCCACCGGCGGCATTGATCCGGGCGATGTAGTTGCCGGCGAGAGACGCGTAGTATACAGATCCGTCGGGTGTTGTGCAAATGCCGTACGGCCCGCGGCCCCGTGGCGCATCAAACACGTCCACCCTTCCCGTCCTTGGATCGAGACGTCCGTACACCCCGTTTTGGCCGGTGAACCATAGGAGACCGCGACTATCGAAGGTGGCGGTGTTCAGGTTCGCCCAGCCTGCCTCCGACGGCAACGGGTACCGCTGCACGCTGCTCGTCTTCGGGTCGACGCGCACGATGGCGTTGAGCCCTCCGTCGGTGATCCACGGGGCCCCGTCGGGCCCCACGATCACGCCGTGCGGCGCTGACCGCTCCCCCAGCTTGATGGGCTTGGTCTTCCCGGTCGCCGGATCCAGATGGCCCAGCTCGCCCGCAGTCTGTGCCGTGTACCAGATTCCGCCATCGGCGGCCGGAGCCACGTCGTGCGGATGCGAGCCTCCGGGTACAGGGTACTCCTGGAGCGTGTAACCTCCGGGCGCGGCGACAGAGCCGCTTTGGCAGAGAAGGACCAGCATCCCTCCCCCGATCGCCAGAACCGGCAACAACCGTCGCATGGTCTCAGGTCCTCCCCCGTTCCTGCCGCGACTGCGCGACGGCCTGACGGCGTGACCGCGTCCTCTTTCTCCCAAACGGTCGTGCCACCAACTCCGCAAACTCTTCCAGCCCTTCCAGGTCGTCGAGGTCGAACCACTGCAGCATCACCCGCTGGACCCCGGCGTTCTGCAACGCGCTGAGCTGATCTGTGATCTGGGCCGGCACGCCCACGATCACACCGCGGCTGCGCGACTCCTCGAGCGAGCGGCCGCGCTCGGCGATCTTGCGCCGCACCGCGGCGTCGTCTCGTCCAAACACCAACCCCGTCATCATCGATCGCCGTACCGATGACGGGCTTTGGCCTCGCGCCGCCAGCAGATCATCGAGGCGCCGGCTGAGCCGGGCGAAATTCTCTGGAGTTTGAAACGTGGCATTCCACTCCGTCGCATACCGCGCCGCCAGAGGCAACGTCCGCCGCGTCCCGTTTCCGCCGACGAGGATCGGGGGTCCGCCGGGACGCTGCGGTCGGGGAAGCAGGATGCCTTCGCGCAGCCGGTAGTATCGGCCGGAGAACGTGACAGGGTCGTCACCGGCCAGCAGCCGCGAGATCACCCCCAGCGACTCGTCAAATCGCACAAACCGCTCCTTCATGCTCAACAGGTCGAACCCAAAGTTGGCATGTTCCCGGTCCTGCCAGCCGGCACCCAGCCCCAACGTGAGCCGCCCGCCGGAGAGGTCGTCGACGGCCGCCGCCATGCGCGCCGTGAACGCCGGGTGGCGGAACGACGTCGGCGTGCACAGCGGTCCAAACTCGATCCGTCTGGTGTGGGATGCCAGCCAGGTCAGCGATGTCCACAACTCCAGGGAATCTTTGTCCGGCGGAATCGCATTGGTGAAGTGGTCGGACCGGTACAGCCCCGCAAAGCGTAGACGTTCCACCGCCTTGGCGATTCCCTGCCACCGGGACCAGGTCAGTCCGTCCTGGCCTTCCACCATGATCGCAATATCCATCGAGGCGTCCTCAGCTTGTCGAATTTCTGGGATGAGCCAGCGTGATCTGCGCCCCATGGGTGCGCGCCGGATCGAGATTGGCCGCCCGATCCGCACTCAGCACGACCCCGTACAGGCCTTCGCCCCTGCGGGCCAGCGACGCGCGCAGAGGATGCGCGGGCCCGATCGGCGCCATCAGCCGGATCACGACACCATTCAGCCGGAATTCGACTCCCAGCGAGCGGGGAATAGGCGCCACCGTCTCGAATGGTTCGCGGCCGAGCAGGGTCTGATAGTGCGCGACCGCCCGGTCAAAGCTTCCCGTGGCGACGGTCAGCGCCTGGACGCCGGCTGCTCCATTCGGATGGATAACATTGCCCGGCACCCGCAGGTGTCGGGGAGTTACATCCTCAATCAAAAATGGCAGCACCGGCGCACGCGGGAAGGCCAGCCGCCACGACAACTTCTGCCCATCGGGGCGAACGCGGCCTCCACTCACCGGCCCATCGATCTCGCCCACTCCCACCACCTCGGCCAGCGGGGAGCATGCCAGTGCGAAGTCGGCGAGTCCCTCCCCTGATCGGATCCTCCGGATCGCGCGGCCCAGCAGCGGCGACCGCCGCATCAGGATGCCTTCCAAGCCGCCGCGGGCGAGCATCCGCAACGCCCGGCGTTTCCAAGATACCGTCAGCGCCAGCAACTCCAGGTACCGGCCATCGGCGAATGGGATGAGGGCGTTGTGCGTAAGCGCACCCGCGTGCACTCCGCCCGGCACCACGGTGAACCCCAGCGCCGCGTAATCCTCCGAAGCGCGGCGCAGATCTTCGACGAAGATGACGACGTGGTCAAGCGAGAGTGACAGAGTCGGCACAGATGTCCCCGGCGGTATGCCTAGCCCCAGAGCGCGGGCTTGGCCACCATGAGGAAGGTGATGACCAGCACGAGGACCATGAAGATCACGCCCAGCGTGCGGCCACGGGCTGCGGCGCGCTGGTAGCGTTCGGACTGCAGGCCCCCTGACTCGAGGGCTTGCAATTGGGTGCGCAGTGCGGGGGTGGCACCCCTGGCCCCGAGCGCCATGGCAACCACATACAGCCCCAGCGCTGTCGCGATCCACGGGGTCGACACAAACAGGTGGCCCGCATAGAGCATTGCCAACCCGGTGATCAACAGGAGACCGTAGGCGGGGTTGGCGATGCGGTTGTCCAGAAAGCCCACCCCGCTCAAGATGGCCCGCAGGGAGTCGGGCTGACGCGCTCCGAGTGCCATCCAGACGCCGTAGGTGGCGTTTGTGCCGACCGCGACGATGACGGCCAGGACATGAATGTACTTTAAGATCAAATAGGAACTCATCCATCACCTCCCCAAACCGCTGGTGAATGGGACATGACCAGACTTCGACGTGGCACGCGCCGTTTCCGCCCACTGATCCCCTCCAAAGGATTCGCCCGCGCCCGCGTCCAAACAACGCGGCGTGTCCGAGGAGCGGCGGGTCGTCACAGTGATGTTCGCTGATCTCGTGGAATCGACGGCGCTGGCGGAGACGCTGGATCCGGAGGACCTGCGCGCCGTCCTGAGCCGCTTTTACAATCTTGTGGCCGCGGAAGTCCGGCGATTCGGAGGCACGGTGGAAAAGTACCTGGGGGATGCCGCGCTCGCCATCTTCGGGTTGCCCGAGGTCCACGAAGACGATGCCGAACGAGCCGTCCGGGCCGCGCTGGCCGCCCGCGATGCGCTGGCGGAGTTGAATACCCGGCTCGCGGCGGAAGGCCGATCCCGGCTGTCGATGCGCATTGCCGTCAACACCGGCGAAGTCGTCGCTGACCCCAAAGGTGGAGTGCTGGGAGAGTTCCGGCTGGCCGCGGACGCGATCAACGTCGCCGCCCGTCTCCAGCAGCAGGCCAAGGCCGGGAGCATCCTTCTTGCTCCCCGGACGGAACGGCTGGTCCGCGGCGTCGTGGAGACCAGTTCGCTGGGACCGTTGATGCTCCGGGGCAAGGCCCAGCCCATCGAAGCGTGGGAGGTGATCGGGCTACGCCCCGAGCGGACGCAGCGGGGTATCCCGGGCCTTCAGGCTCCCTTGATCGGCCGCGGCGAAGAGATGGACCTGTTGCTCCGTCTCTACGATCGCGTGGCGCGGGAGCGGCAAACACATCTCGTCACGATTGTCGGCGCGCCCGGCGTCGGCAAGTCGCGGCTGCAGCAAGAATTCGCGTCCCTGCTGCGCGCGCTGCCCGAACCACCGGCCATCCGCAAGGGTCGTTGCCTGCCGTACGGGGACGGGCTTGCGTTCGCGCCGGTTGCGGAGATCTTTAAGCAGGACGCTCAGATCATGGACGGCGATCCAGCCGACGCAGCCAGGATGAAGCTCCTCGACACCGTCACTCGCTGGCTTCCCGATGGATCCAAACGCGCCGCGGCGGCGTTGGGGTTCCTCGTTGGGCTGGTCTTCCCAGATTCGCCGATGGCCGGAGTTGATCCCAAGAGCGCTCGAGAAGAGGCGTTCGCCTCCTGGCGGCGGTATCTCCTGGCCAGGTCTACGGGCGGCGCGGCGCTGGTGTTGGTCTTCGAGGATGTGCACTGGGCTGATGACGGCCTGCTGGAACTCGTCGAGTACACGGCGTCACACCTGCACGATTCCCCCGTCCTGCTGCTGTGCCTGGCGAGACCCGAACTGCTGGAGCGGCGGACGCCGTTTGGTGGGCTCGGTCGGAACACTGCGATGATGCGCCTGGAGGCGCTGTCCGAGACGGAGTCGCGCGCGCTGGTCGCCGCCCTCCTCGCCGTGGACGATTTGCCGGAGTCGGTACGGTTGGAGATCGTCTCCAAGGCTGAGGGCAATCCGTTCTTCGTCGAGGAGATCGTGCACATGCTCATGGACATGGGCGCGATCGTCCAACGCGACGGCCGGTGGCGCGCGGCGGCCGCGATTGGTTCGCTGCCCCTCCCAGATACGATCCAGGGGGTGCTGGCCGCCAGGCTGGACCGCCTGCCCGATGAGGAGAAGCGGGTGCTCCAGTACGCCTCGGTCGTCGGCCGAATTTTCTGGGAAGGCACTCTGATGGCGTTGGGCGTCGGCCGGACGGAACTGCCTCAGCTCCTGGAACGGCTGGAGGGGCGGGACTTGCTCCGGGAACGGCCATCATCCACGCTGGCTGGGGATCGCGAGTTCATCTTTAAACACGCGCTGACACGCGAAGTGGCCTATGCTAGCCTGCCGCGTGCCGTCCGAGGTCCCACCCACGCCAAAGTGGCGCAGTGGGTAGAGCAGACTTCTGGCCAGCGTGTCAATGAGGTCGTGGACCTCCTGGCCTACCACTGGAGCAGCGCCGGGGACGCGGGCAAGGCGGTCGCCTATCTCATCCGCGCCGGGGATCGCGCCCGGCAACTGTTCGCCAACCGCCGGGCCGCCGATGCGTACACTCAGGCGCTGGCGCTGGGGGCTGAGACTCGCGCCGCTACCGAGATGGCCGCGGTCCGACGCAAGCGCGGGGAGGCGCTGCAACTCTTGGGAGAATATGATGCCGCGCAGGGAGATTTCGAGTCTGTGCTGGCCACGGCGCAGGCGCGCGGCGACCTCGCGACGGAAGCCCGGCTCCGCTATGAGATCACGCGACTGCACCACCGCCGGCATAACCGGTCCATTGACGACATCATCCGTGGATATGAGGAGGCCCGGCAGCTGGCGGTCCGGGCCGGCGACGGACACACCGAGGGCTTGTGCCTCACGGAGATCGCCACCGCGCACTGGGATGCCGGCCGTCTGACTGAAGCCGGACGCATCGCCCATGACGCGCTGGTCACTCTGAAACGGGTCGGTGACCACGGGGCGATCGCCGGAGCCCTGAATCTGCTATCGATGACACGCCTGATGTCATTCGAGCTCGACGACGGGCTCCAGTGGGCACAGAGCGCCCTCGACGAGGCGCGGGCCGCCAGCGACCGGTCGCGCGAGGCGACGGCGCTCAGTTACATCGCGGTGATGCACCTCTGGCTGGGGCACCTGGACACAGCGGCGGCGTATCTGGACAAGTCGGAGAGCCTGGCCCAGGAAATCGGCGACCGGCGCAGGCTGATGTGGGTACACTTCCTCCGGTCGCAGGTCTACCTATTTATCGGCCGCTACGATCGCGCAGCGGCGTTGTGTGAAGCGGCACGAACGATCGCCCGCGAACTGGACTACATGTCTGCCAGCGACGCCGCGATGGGCGCGTTAGCCCATCTGATGGCGGGGGACGTCACCCAGGCGAAGGAGCGCGTGCACGACGCCGAACGGGGCCTGACATGGTCTCCACAGGAACTGCCGACGGTACTGACCATCAAGAGCTTCGTGCTGTTCCACAGCGGGGACGTGACCGGCGCGGTTCAGGCGCTGGCAGAAGCCGACAGCGCGCTGCAGCGCTACCGGCGGGCCGATAATCTCCTGCTGGCCGGAGCCTACATCGGATACGGATGGATGTTGGCCGGTCACCCCACTCGGGCGGCCGCAGCCGCCCAAACCCTCTTGACCGCCGTGGGGGAACGGGGATTCCAGGAGGGATCCGGCATCAGCCATGTGGTGCTCGCCGTGTCGGCGATGCGCGGCGGCAGATTGGCCGAAGCCGAGCAGCATCTGCGATCCGCTGAAGACACGTTCCAGGACATCTCGTTCGAAGGCACGCCCATGCTGCCGGCGCTGGTGGAGGTGGAGCTGGCGTGGTATGAGCTACGCCTCCGGCAAGACGATCCGGCGGCGGCCGAGGCCCGGTTCCGGCAGGCCGAGCATCTGCTGGACCGCATCGAAGGGCAACTGCACAGCCCCGAGCTTCGACGCTCTTTTCGCACCGGGATGCTGGCCCGGCGTGTTGAAACCGCTCGCAAGCTCTCTCAGAGCCGCCAGAGCTTGAGCTGAATCACCTCGGGCGCGCCCTGGCGATCGCCTCCCACACCAGGCGCGGCGTGAATGGAAAGTCTAGATGGCGGATCCCCAGGGGCGCCAGCGCATCCATCACCGCATTGGCAACCGCCGCAGGAGTCGCGATGCAGCCGGCTTCGCCGATGCCCTTGGCGCCGAGTGGGTTGAGCGGTGAGGGCGTCTCCAGAAACTCGCTCACAATCTCCGGCACCTGTTCCGCGCGCGGGATGCCGTACTCGGCAAAGGTCGCCGTCAGGAACTGTCCATCCTCACCGTACACGACTTCCTCAGCAAGCGCTTCGCCCAGCCCCTGCACCAATCCACCGATGACCTGTCCTTCCGCCAGCAACGGATTCACAATGCGGCCGGCGTCATCCACGGCGACCAATCGCAGCACCCGGATCTCACCTGTCGATGGGCTGATCTCCACCACTGCCCCGTATGCCCCAAACGGAAAGACCGGACCCGGCAGGCGGAAGACGTCCAGGGCATCGAGCCCCATCTCCAGATCCTGGGGCAGCCGACCGGGCTGGTAGGCAGCGGCGGCAACCTCCGGCAGGGTGAGGGCGCGGTCCGGGGCTCCGCGCACATACAGCCGGCTATCCGCCCAGACGATGTCCTCCGCTCTTCCCTCGAGCAGATGCGCGGCGATCCGGACCGCTTTGGCCTTCACCTTCTCCGCCGCCCGCAGCAGCGCCGATCCTCCGATCGTTGTGGACCGGCTGCCAAACGTGCCGACCCCGCGCGGGACGACGGCCGAGTCCCCCTGCTCGACGGTGATGGCCTCGAGGTTGACCTGGAGTACCTCAGCAGCGATCTGGCTGAAAATGGTGGCGTGACCCTGACCGTTGGGCGTGGAGCCAATGCGCACCACCACACGGCCGGCCGGCGTGACGCTGACCGCCGCACTCTCCCACAACGCACTTCCGGCGCGCTCGACATACAGGGCCATCCCGACACCCACCAGCCGTCCCTCTCGCCGGGCCGCTGTCTGCACACCGCGCCATCGGTCGTACTCCAGCAAGGCGTAGGCGCGATCCAGCGCGCGGTCATAGTTGCCTGAGTCGTATGTGAAGCCCAATGGCGTGCGGTACGGAAACCGGTCCGGCGCGACCACATTCCGGCGGCGAAGGACAATGGGATCCATCTCCAGTTCCCGGGCGGCCAGATCGACCATCTGTTCCACGACATAGGCCGCCTCCGGGCGTCCGGCGCCGCGGTAGGGACCGGTGGGCACCTTGTTGGTGGCCACTCCCACCATCTCGACGCTGGCGTTAGGGATGGCATATGCACCGGTCAGCAGCATCGATGTGGTCACCGGCACCATCGCCGTGGGCGGGTACAGGTAGGCCCCGAGATCAGCGATGACCCGTGCCCGCACGGCCAGCATCGTGCCCGCTGCGTCCACCGCCAGTTCCATCTCCACCTCCAGCCCCCGACCCTGATACGCTGTGGCCAGATTTTCTCGGCGGGCTTCCACCCATTTCACCGGACGGCCGGTGCGAATGGCGAGCCAGGCCGCGACCGCAACGTCGACCGCCACGGATCCTTTGCTGCCAAATCCACCGCCGACATCGGGCACGATGACGCGGATCCGGTCGTCAGGGCGGCCGAGCATACGACTCAACTGATTGAGGGGTCTGTGCGGATCCTGCGCCGAGATCCACACGGTCAGCAGGTCCGCGCCGGGGTCGTACACCGCGACCACGCCGCGCGGCTCGATCGGCGCGGCCGCCAGCCGCGGGATACGGAACTGCTGCCGTACGACACGGGCGGCGCGGGCGAACGCGCCGTCCACATCTCCATGGGTCCTCTGCCACCGCGAGAGTACATTGTCCGGCAGTTGTGCATGGAGGCGCACCGGACCGTTCAGGGCGCGACGGGGATCAACAACGGCGGGAAGCGGATCGTAGTCGACCACCACGTGCTCAGCCGCATCCTGGGCGGCCGACGCGGTCAGAGCGAGGACGGCCGCGACCGGCTCGCCCACGTACCGCACCGTCCCTGAGGCCAGAACGGGATGCGGCACCGGCGCGATCTCCGCCCCCTCCACCGGATTGGGCGGTGCAGGACGGACGGCCCCGGCCAGATCTGCGGCCGTGACGACCGCCAGCACTCCGCTGGACCGCCGCGCCGCAGATACGTCGACCTTCCTCACAATGGCGTGGGCGACGCTACTGCGCACCACCGCCATGTGCGCCATCCCGGGCAGGACGACGTCGTCGACGTAGCGCGCCTGCCCCCGCAGGAAGCGTGGGTCTTCGCGCCGGCGAACCGGGCGCCCGATCCAATGCGTCGCGGACTCCGTCACGGCAGCCGCTCCCACCTGACATGATAGTCGGGCCCGCCCGCCCGGCTCGTGACCAGGTACTCCTCGGTCGTACGATCGTCGGTCATGCCCCTCACCCTTGACCGTTGGGCGCTGTCGCGCTCCCTCTCTTACCCTTTTGCGATCAGGGGCTCGAACGGCACCCCGTGCAGACACTGCGCTCCGTCATCACTCACAATGGTCAGCGCCCCAAGCTGCAGGCCCATGCGCTCATCCGGCGTGATGGGATTGGGTTGGATGACAATCGCCATGTTCCGCTCCACTCGCCGTCCTTCCGGCACGGGACGCGACTCGTCCCACGGCCAGAAGTCGCAGCAGCTCCGGTCGATGACGGGTGGAAGGATATCCACCCCGTATCCGTGCATAAGATCGTCGTAGATGCGATAGCCGCGCTCGCCGATCACCGACGCGCCGCGGATGATGTCTCGCGGAGTCGCCCCCGGGCGGATGACATGCGCCATCCTCAGATATGCGTCCTGCGCCGTGTCAAACAAACGCCGCCACGGTGGAGCGGGGTCCGCGCCGACGAACACCGGCCGGTGAATCTGCCCCGAGTATCCCCAGTATGACGCACTAATCTCCGTGATGATCACGTCTCCCCGCAGGATGCGGCGGTCAGACGGATTTTGCGCCGGTACGCACCCGTTGGGTTCATCCATCGGCATCGAGCGCAGAAAGGCGATGTGGGGCTGACCGCCGGCGGCGCGGGAGGCGCCTTCGACGATCCCCAGCAGGGCATACTCCGGCATCCCTTCCTTCGCGTCCGCCGCCAATGCCCGCACCGCCATGTCCGTCAGGAGTGCCGCCTTGCGCAGCCAGGAGATCTCTTCGCCGGATTTCACCGCCCTAAGAGCGGCAAACTCCGCGGTCACGTCATCGACGTGCAGCTCCGGCAACGCGGCGCGTAGAGACTGGTAATGCTGGTACGGCATGCCGAACCCGAACGTGGCATTCACCCCGACCAGACCGACGCGACCGCGCACCAGACCCACCAGACGCAACCGCGACACCAGTGACGCCGCCGGATCGTAGCCGCCCCACGCCGCGGGGACGCTGCTTGTCTCCTGGGCCGCAGGGACGTGATTCCGCAACCCGACATACAGGATCGGCTCGACCAAAGGCTCACGCGGAGCGACGAGATAGGCATGGTGGAGATCCAGGTGGTTGGTGAGCCAGAAGACGTTGGCCTGGTTGTGGCGATTCACTCCTGAGGTGCCGAAGACAATCAGCGCTCCAAGGTCGTGCCGGCGCATCAGGTCCCGCGCCAGTTCCCACCGCCGCGCCATCTCCTGTCCGCTGAAAGCCGGCGCGCGTTCAGACATGTGGGGGGCTACTCGCGCGGCGTTCACCCCGCATCGCGGAGCTGTTCGGCCATCCAGTCCCCGACCAGCGGGCGGTATTTGTACGGGATGTTGTTGCAGGCGTGGTTTCCCTCCGGGTACATGACCAGTGTGGCGTTCGGCGCTTCGGTCGCCACACGCTCGGCCTGCCGGTAGGGGATGAGGCGGTCCTGCTTCCCGAACACGACGAGCAGCGGCACTCGGACTTTTGACAGGATCCCTGCCAGCGACAACTGGGTCGCTTTCGCCTGGCCCTCTTTTTCGTCGCGCGCACCGCTGTAGTGCACGAACGTCTCCCGCGTCAGTGACGGCAACTGCGGCCAGCACTCGCCAAAGTCATAGGGGCCACCAATGGCGGCCACCGCCTTCACAGGCTCACACCGACAGCCCCAATGCGCCTGAGATCGAGAGCCGGCCGGTCCCGCAGGGCGTCCAGGACTACGGTCACGGCGGCCTCGTAGTCAGGCCTGATAGACATCCGCTCGCCTGTCTCACCTTGCCCCGGTCCGTCCAGCGACAGCGTGGCCATCCCGCGCGTGAGGAATACGTTTTCCCAGTGGAAGAACTCTTCTTTCGTGGAATCCAGTCCGGGAAGGAGCAGTACCAGCGGGTACCGCCCGGCCGGCGACGGCCGCCGGAGGTTGCCGACCATCGTCACCCGGCTGAACGGAATCTCCAGGCGCTGGGCGTTCGGATCCAGCAGGCTGAGGGCCGCATAGAGCGTGCGCACCGCGCGTTCGGCCGTGACCTTGCGTTTGGCCAGATCGACCAGCCAGACGAATTTGGCGAAGTGATAGCAGAGTGCGGCCCGCACATACGCCTCACCGGCCGTCAGCCTCTGGCGCCTGCGCTCGGCTTCTACCGCCTGCTGAGTGTGCATGTCACCGGTCGCCACCCAGGCATCCAGCCACTGCTCCCAGCGTTCCAGCGGCGCGGTCGTCCGGACGAAATCGTTATAGTCCACACCCTGCGCAATGAAGCGGGGCGCCCAATGAGCGATGGCGTCCGTGGTCCGCTCGTCAGGCATCAGAGTAACTCCGGAGCCACATGTCCGTCAGTCCAGGCCATTCTACCCGGGTACCTGAGAGCGGCTTTTCGGTCGAGGCATCCGGGAATCGGTCAACGGCCATCGCCGATCACATCCGCAAGATTGGTCCCCAGATCCGCCAACAGCACCATCGCGGCGTTCCGGCCGGGGGCCGCGGAGACCGATCCGCCCGGATGTGTGGTGGCGCCGGTTTGATACAACCCGGGAATCGGCAACCTGTGCTGTGCCCACGTCGGCACCGGTCGGAGTCGGCCCGACTGCGCAGGACTCATATCGCCTCCGTGGCAGGAGCCATGCCAGTTGTGCCGGTTGAGCCGCTCCAGCCCCAGCGGACTCTCGATCCGCGCGTCCAGGATCTTGGCATCGCTGAGGTTGGGAGCGTAACGACGCAGCTGCGCCAGGTTGGCCGCGGATACGCTGGCTTCAATCTCATCCCAGTGTGCCGGACCTTCCGGCAATTCGTACGGCTGAAACCCGATGACTTTGAGCGTATGTCTGCCGGCCGGCGCCCGCGACGGATCGGCCACGGTGGCGCACACCACCAGCAGGACGGGATCGTCCAGAGCCACGATCCCGCGGTGGAACTCGTTGCCAACCCTCAGCATGCGGTCAGGTGATCCGGGCATTCCCGCGGCCACCGTGGTGACGGCCCCGTTGTGCACGGGAAACCGCGGCGGCTCGGTGGTGGCGAAGTGCGTCACGAACATCGACACGCCAGCCTGCCAGGAATCCACTCCTGCGATGAACTCCTCTCCCCACGCGTCAGACGGCGCCATCTCGACCAGGTGCTTGATGTGGATGGTCGAGAGAACGGCGCGGCGAGCGCGATATGCCGCCCCATCATCAGTCTCTACGCCCACGCACCGCCCTCCCTCGATGAGCAATCGCGCTACCGGTTTGCTGGTGAGCACCACGCCGCCGTGCGCCTCAATGCAGCGGGCCAGCGCATTGGGCAGCGCGGCGGAGCCGCCTCTGGGCATTGTCCAGCTGTGCGCCTGGCGCCCGTACGGAATCGAGTAGGCCAGCCAGCCGGTCCCGGGCCGGTCGGGAGGCTGCATGGTCATGAACGTCATCCACAGCATGAACGCACGGGTATGCCAGTCGTGAAATGCGTCCCGGATGACCTCCCACCCGCTCTGGGCCTGGCGGCGGGCCCACCTGGCCCCGTCAGGGTGCTGCTCGAGCAACGCTTCCAACGAAGGCCCGAACCCAATCGGCGTGTACCGGTAGGCCCCGAAGACGCTCTTGACCGCGTCGTACTCGGTCATCATCCGGCGGAACGCCGCGGCGTCGTGTGGCGAAAACTTCGCAAACTCTTCGCAGGTGCGATCCAAGTCACGCCACTGCGTCAACCATGTGCCGTCCGGGAAGGGGACATGCGCGACCGGATCGGGATAGACGTACTCTAGCCCGAAATCGGACAACCCCAGCTCGTTTGCCCGCAGTGTGGGACTGGTCTGGATCAGATTGTGCGCCGTGGAACAGGTATCATGCCGGAATCCCGGCAGGGTCAGTTCCTCGGTGGCGGTGTCACCGCCGATGCGATCGCGTGCCTCCAGCACCACGCACCGAAATCCTGCCTTGGCCACGTAGGCGGCGGCGACCAGGCTGTTATGCCCGGCTCCGGCAACCACGACATCGAACGTCTCGCTCACGGTCGTGATGCGACGGCGCCCGGATCGTCGACGCCGGGGCGCCGTCACGCAGACGACGGACCCCCCTCAGTGCCAGCGGGCGTCGCCGGTCCAGCGCCCCAGCTTCGTGATGGCCGCCCGCAAGAATCCCCACTGCACGGCTTGCTCATAGGTCGGCTTGATGGCGGCACTGATCGTTCCCAGCTGCACCTCCGTCTCGATCCCTGCGGTCACCACATCTGGCGAGAGCCCCTCGTTCACCGGCCAGATGCCGATGCGGGCCAGATCATCGTAGGTCTTCTCCACGATGTCCCGGCTGAACTTTGTGTACTTCACCCCGATGTCGACCGTCCTGTCCCGGTTCTGATAGATGAACCGGTTCGCTTCCATCAGCGCCATGACCACGTTCTCCAACAGTTTCGGATCGTCGCGGATCTGGTCGCCGGTGGTGACGTACGCCGCGTACCAGCCCTTGGGCAGCACCTGCGCCATGTGGCCCAGGATGTGCAGCGAGGGCTTGATCTTGATGGCCTCATACACCTGATCCACATGGAGCACGATGGCGTCGATCTGGTTCGTCGCCAGCGCGGGGACTCGCGCGGCGGTGGCGATGTTCACGTACGACACATCACGCGGCGACAGCCCGCACGATTGCAGCATCCCGCGCGCCATGACCTCGGAGTAGGCCCCGGTCCCGCCGGGCGTCCCAATCTTCTTCCCCCGCAGATCCTCGCAGCGTTTGATCTCGTCCTGCACCACCATCGCCACGGGGTGTCGCACCGCATAGGTCCCGATGGCTTTGAGTTCCGACCCCTGGGACAGGGCGGCGACAAACGGCGGAATGCCGGGCGCGGCCACGTTGATCTGGCCGCCGCCGCCGATGAGGGCGCGCAACGCGGAGGGCCCGCCCTCAAACGTAAAGATCTTGGCGTCGATGCCGTATTTGGCGAAGATGCCGGTCTCCTGGGCCACCCACACCGGGATGTGCACCAGGTTGGGCGGCGTCGTCGGCATGGCGAACCCGACTATTTTGAGCTTCTGCTGCGCTGCCCCTGACCCCGCTGTGACGGCCAGGCAGGCCACCGCTGCCAGCGCACAGATCGACCGCACGACTCCTCTCCCCATCACCCACCTCCCCACCGCATCGTGTGCGTTCCTACTCTTCCCTCGCGACGTACAGCCAGGGCGCGATCCGCCGCTCCAGGTACCGCAGGGCACCGGTCAGCGCCACGCCCATCATCATCAACACGACCACAGGCACAAACAGCCGGTCCATGCGAAAGGTGTTCGCATACTGTACGATCATGTAACCGAGCCCCGTGATGGTGGTGTAGAATTCGGCGACCACCATCCCGATCAGCCCGCGGCCGATGGCCAGCCGGATCCCGGCCAGGATAAAGGGCGCCGACGAGGGCAGAATCAGATCACGCCACAACCGCCACTCTTTCGAACAGAACGACCGCGCCACCTCCACCAGCCTGGCGTCGGTGTTCTTCACCCCCTGATAGGTGTTGATCAGGATGGGGAAGATGCAGAACAAGAAGACCAGGACGACCTTCGCTTTGGTCTGGAAGCCTAACCAGACGACGATGACGGGGATGACTGCGACCAGCGGCGTGGCATACAGCGCGTTCACGTACGGGTCGACGGCGTGCTCGATCACGGCCCGCCGGCCCATCAGGACCCCGAGCGGGATCCCCAGGACAATGGCCAGGACCAGTCCCAACGACAGCACCACCACGCTGCTCTTCAGATAGAACTGGAGCTCTCCGGCAGCGATGAGCTCGTACGCGGCGCGCACCACCGCCGACGGGTAGGTGAAGAGCACCGAATGTAGGACACGGCCGTATGCTTCCCAGGCCAGGACGCCGACCATGACGGAGAGGACGCGGATCGCCGTGGGCGACAGTCCCGCCGCGCCCTCGCGGCGTCCGGCCGCCCTCCCCCGCTGCGCCGCCACACTCATGAGCCGTCTCCTTCCAGGACTTCCACTTTCAGCTGGTGCCAGATATGCTCGCGCAACTCCAGGTAGCGCGCGGACCGGCGCACCGTCTCAGGGTCTCGGGGCCGGGACATGCCGACCTCGATGATCTCTTTGACGCGGCCGGGTCGCCGGGTCATCAACGCCACCCGGTCCCCAAGGATGACGGCCTCGCCAATGCTATGCGTGACGAAGAGCATCGTTTTGGGTTGACTCCGCCAGACCCGCAGCAGTTCCTCCTGCATGAGCTCGCGTGTCTGGGCGTCCAGCGACCCGAAGGGTTCATCCATCAAGAGGACCATGGGGTTGACGGCCAGGGCGCGCGCCAGACCGACCCGCTGCTGCATGCCGCCGGACAACTGGTACGGATAGCTGCGCTCAAACCCCCGCAGGCCGATCAAATCGACGTAGCGGGGAACGGCGTCTGCGATTTCTCGCTCGGCCCGACCTTGAACGCGCAGCCCGTAGGCGACGTTGTCCTGCACGGTTTTCCACGGCAGCAGACCAAAGTGTTGGAAGACCATCGCCACGTCCGGCCGCGGCGCCGTCACCTCGGTCCCGTTGATGAGCACCCGGCCCTCGTCGGCAGGAATGAGGCCGTCCACGATCCGCAGCAGCGTCGTCTTCCCGCAGCCGCTGGGGCCGATGACACAGAGGATCTCGTTGACCGGGACATCGAGGCTGCACGAGCTGAGCGCCGCGGTCCCGGCCCGGCCAAAGTTCTTGGTGATCTGATCGATGACGACCATCGATGCGCCCACGGTGGGCCCAGGGGGTGGAACGGTACCGGTCCGGCCGCCGGACCTCACGGGATGGCATCCTCAGCGGTTTCGAGCAGGTGCGCCAGCGTCTCCAGGAACTGTGCGGCCCGGGCGCCGTCGGCCACTCGATGATCACAGGAGAGCGTCAACGTGAGCATCGGGTGGACCGCGGGGACACCGCTGATGGCCACCACCCGGTCGGCGATCCGGCCGACGGCAAGGATGGCAGCCTGCGGCGGATTGAGGATCGGATAAAATGCGTCGACGCCGTACATCCCCAGGTTGCTGATCGTAAACGTGCCGCCAGTGACATCTTCGGGGCGCAGGCGGCCGGCCTGCGCACGCGTCACGAGGTCAAAGCGCGTTCGCGCGATCTCCAGCAGCGACCGTTCGTCAGCCCTCTGCAACACCGGCACGATCAGTCCGGCGTCGGTCGCGACCGCCACGCCGATACCGATCTGGTCGGAGGAGACGATCTGCCCGTTCTCCCAGCGTGCGTTGAGCCGCGGATGCTGGCGCAGCGCTCTCGCCGTCTGTACGATCAGCAGATCCGTGTAGGTGATCGACGGGATCTGCGACTGCAGTCGCTCCCGCCGCTCCACGAGTGGCGCCGCGGAGACCTCGCGCGTGAGGTAGAAGTGCGGCGCGCTGGTCCAGCTCCGGGTCAACCGATCGGCCATCACCCGCCACGCACTGCCTACCGTGTCTGCGAGACCCACCGGTGGCGCCGGCGTTCCCTTCGCGTTCATGACGTCCGCGGCGGTGACTTCCCCGCCTGGTCCGGAACCGGGCACGGTCCACAGATCCACCCCGAGTTCCTGCGCCAGCCGCCGGGCCTTTGGAGACGCCGGAGCGCGGCCGGGCGGCAAAGCCGGTGCTCCCTGTGGTTCGTGGACGCGCGCGGCCGGCTGCGCCGCCGCTGGTGTCACCGGCGTGGAGGCAGGCGGGGTCTCCCCCGGGGCCAGGATGACGGCGACCACGTGCCCCACGGGCACCTCCTGGCCGGCGAGCGCGCGCACTCCGGTCAGAACGCCGGAGGCGGGCGACTCAATCTCGACGGTGACTTTATCCGTCTCGATCTCCATCAACGGCTGGCCCTGCCTGACCGGGTGGCCCTCGGCCACCAGCCAGCGCAGCAGTTTGCCCGTCTCCTGGGTCATCCCCAGCGCCGGCATGATCACATTCACAGGCACGCAGACAACCTCGTCTCTTGCGTCTTTTTGCGTCTATTGCGTCCCGTCGCGTCCAACACACACGGAGACGCAAAGAGACGCGACTGACGCGATAGACGTCAAGTTCGGACTTTGCCGCCTTCTTGACGCGCGCTACTGACGACCGCCTCAAGGGTGCTCGACCCGGCGCGATTGAGGTTGGACTGCGTTTCGCGTGTGGCCGGTAGTGGACCGCTCGCGGTGTAGTAGCGTGTGCCGGCGACCAGCAACTGCTCCGCGGGGAAGCGGGTGATCACTTCGCAGCCATCGTGCGTCACGACGAGCTGCTCTTCGATCCGTGCCGCGGACCACCCATCGGTCGCCGGCCAGAAGGTCTCCAGCGCGAATACCATGCCCTGTTCGATAACTTCCGGATAGTCGACGGACATCAACCGGCTGAAGATCGGTTTCTCCCAGATCGACAGGCCGACGCCGTGGCCGTACTGCAGGGCGAACGCCGCCTCCTCGTTTGGAAATCCAAACTCCGCCGCTTTGGGCCACACCTTGACGACATCCGCCGTGCTCACGCCGGGTTTGATCAAACTGATCGCCGTATCCAGGTACTCCCGGCAGCGCGAGTATGCGTCGACCTGCGCCGGCGATGCGCTGCCCACGGCGAAGGTACGATAGTAGCAGGTGCGATACCCCATGAAGCTATGCAGGATGTCAAAGTACGCCGGATCGCCGGGCCGCAGCACGCGATCGGTGTAGACGTGGGGATGCGGGTTGCAGCGTTCTCCCGAGATGGCGTTCACGCCCTCCACGTGCTCGGAGCCAAGGTCATAGAGGACCTTGCTGACCAGTCCCACACACTCGTTCTCCCGCATGCCCGGTCGCATCACCCGGTACAGCTCCTCATACGCGGCATCGACCATCATACAGGCAGTCGCCAGCAGGGTGATCTCATCCTGCGTCTTGATCTTCCGGACCTCTTGCATCAGGCGCTGGCCGTCGACCACGGTGAGGCCTTCTGCGCGCAGCGCCTCCAGCACGGGGATCTCGATCACGTCCACCCCCAGCGGCGCCCGGTGCAACTTCCGCGCTTCCAGCTCGACCCGGATTTTTCGGGCCACATCTGTGGCCCGCTGAGGGTAGGCACCCCGCAGCGTGGAAATGCCGGCGCGTGACCGCTCGCCCAGCCAGGGGTTGTAGAGCTGATGATGCCGCGCCGCCGAGCCGAAGTCCCACAGAATGGGCTCATCGCCGCGCGGCAGCAGGGTAAAGCGCACTAGTTTGTCCATCGCCCACGTTCCGATGTGGGTCGCGGTGATGTACCGGATGTTGTTCATGTCGAAGCACAGCAACGCCCCGAGTTCCGAAGCCGCCAAGGATTTCTTGACGCGGGCCAGGCGCTCGGTGCGCAGGCGCTCGAAGTTCACCCGCTCTTCCCAATCCACCGCCATCTGCCCAAAGGTCTTTATGCCCATGGCATCACCTCTCTCAACGAAAGGGTCTACCCAGTCCTCCCAGTCTTCCCAGTCTTCCCAGTCAACTTCATAGACGAAATGTATTAAGACTGGGGAGACTGGGGAGACCGAGAAGACCGGGGAGACTATGGTTTGACATTTAACGCGCGATGCACCTCGGCCCGAAGGGCCGTCACCGCCTCGCCCACCTTCTCCCGCAACACGGCCCCTTGGGCGAAGGCGGGGCGTCCTCCGCCCCGACCCCCCAGCGGCTCCACGGCGCGCCGCAGCACGCCGGCGACATCCAGCTCGAGGTCCGGCGATCTGGCGATAACTACTCGGCCGTCGGAGGTGCCGAATGCGGCGATCGTTAAGGCGGCCGTCGCGAGATCTCCGCCGACCAACCGGTCAACACGTCAGCCACAATCCTGGGTGTGCCAGAAAGGTCTTCCAGCCGGCGTTGCGCTTCGAGTTCGATCAGTTGGTCGCGCAGTCCCGCCAGCGTCCGATCACGTTCACGGACCTGTGCCGCGAGTCGCTCAATCGCCTCGGCGACCTCCTGGTCCTTCACCGTAAGCTTCGCCGCGAGGTCCCCAACGAGCGCGTTCTTCCACCGGGAGTCGCGCAGCGCGCGCCACCCGCACAGAAATTCCACGCGTACACCTCCTTTGGAACGCTCCCACCGGCGCAGCTTGACGGTCCCGATCTCACCCGTGCGCCGCACGTGGGTGCCGCCGCAGGCCGAGCGGTCGAACCCCTCGACGTCGACCACCCGGATGCGGCCGCGCTTCTTGGCAGGGCGGCGGAGCCCGAGGCCGGGAAGTTCCGACTCGTCGACCTCGCGGATCTGCACCGGCCGGTCCTCGAATACGATCTGGTTGGCGAGG
Source organism: Candidatus Segetimicrobium genomatis (assembly GCA_005882335.1). Taxonomy (GTDB): domain Bacteria; phylum Sysuimicrobiota; class Sysuimicrobiia; order Sysuimicrobiales; family Kaftiobacteriaceae; genus Telluricultor. Next base: position 2,450 of record VBAP01000007.1, on the reverse strand, counting down.
TCTTCGACTTGTCCCGCGGCGGCGGCCGGGAGGTCGGCGAGATCCAGGTCCAGCGTGGAGAGCTCGGCTCCCAGGTGCACGGCGCGCGTCTGCGCCCCCAGCGCCTGAAGGAATGCCTGCGAGAGGATGTGCTGCCCGGTGTGCTGCTGCATGTGGTCGAATCGCCTCGGCCAGTCGATGCCGCCGGTCACAACACCCGTGATCGGTCCGGAGACCACGTGAAGCACGCGATCGTCGTCGTCTTCGATTACCTCTGTCACCGACAGTCCGCCCAACGTGCCGGTGTCGTGCGGCTGGCCGCCGGAAGTCGGATAAAATGCGCTGCGGTCGAGGATCACCGCCAGGCGCTCGCCGTGAGGCTCCACCGCGAGCACAGTCGCGTCGAACTCCGTGAGATAGCTATCCGTGTAGTAGAGACGCAAAGTCATGATCCATCAGTCCTAGTCACCAGTCACCAGTCACCAGTCACGAGTCACCAGCATCATACATCAGCATTTCTTTCCGAAAGAAAGGGAATCAGGGCTGCGGCAACAGCCTGTTCAAGCGCGGCCTGACGATCGAGGAGTCCGCGCGTCAGGAAACCGATCGCCCCGAATTCCTCATGAGCGTTCCCGTGGCCAAGCAGCGTGTCCACGATAGCTCCGAGTTCCTCACCTTGCAGCGCCCGGGACGCCATCCACTCCGGTAGCTGGAAGCGCACGCCGCAGCTGAGTCCCTCGCGCCCATTGCGGTCCACGGCCGCCACCCATGCACACATCCACACGCCCCACGGGTCCTGATGCACGCCGCCCTCGATCCCAACCCCCAGATCGGCGTCGGCGAGACGCCGCGCCTCCCGGGCGCGGTGGAATGCCCCGCGGATGGTTTCCGTGTCGTTGGTTGGCTGTGCCGGCACCACCGACGCCACAGGCACAGGGATGACGGTGGCATGAGGGAAGGCGCGAGCGCACACGGACTCAGTGGCGCGTATCTTGGATTCGCTGGTGGTCGAACCGATGGCGATCTTCATGTGAGAGACTGCGGGATCAGGGATACGGGATCAGGGGATCAGTCACGACCCCGACACTCTTCTCCATAATTCTATCGGATCCCGGATCCCGGGTCCCGGATCTCGCCCTGCCGCGGTCATCGACAACCTTCCGATTCCGGTGGTATACTGCGCGCCGTGCATCCCGTCGTGTTTCAATGGGGCCCGCTCGTAATCCGCTGGTACGGAGTGATGATGGCGATCACCGTGCTCACCACCGCGGCGATGGCCCTGCGGATGGGCCCCAGGCTGGGCGTCCCGGCGAGAGAGATCGACCGGCTGATACTGCCGTTTGTGCTGTTGGCGTTTGTCGGGGCGCGACTCGGCTACGTGCTATCCCATCCCGCCGAGTTCATGTCGCCGGCGGAAATCCTGCGCATCTACCACGGCGGCCTGACGTCTCACGGGGCGATCGCCGGCGGGTTTGTGACGCTGTGGTGGGCATCGCGGCGCCGTGGGCTCCCATTGTGGAGCCTCGCCGATGCCACAGTCTGGGCCGTGCCCCTCGGCAATATTTTCGTGCGCTTCGGCAACTTCATGAATGGCGAGCTCTATGGCGACGTGACGGCGCTGCCGTGGGCCGTGACCTTCCCCGGGGAGCCGGGCCCGCGCCACCCGCTGCAGATCTACGAGATGCTCCTCGCGGTTGTCATCCTCGCGCTCACGCTGCCGCTGGTCGGGAGACGGCGGTTCCCGGGTCAGGTTTTCTGGTCCGTCGTCGTCCTAACCTCGGTAGGAAGGATTCTCCTCGACTTGCTGCGGAGCGAAGACCGCGTCTTCGGCATAGTCACACTTGGTCAGATTCCCGCAGCGATCCTGATCGTGATCGGGGTGTGGTTCCTTCTACGGAAATCTAGGCGATCTGCGCAATCTGCGCGATCTGCGCAATCCTGACGTTGACGGGAAACCATTTGCGCAGCGTGACTGCGCGATTGCGTAGATTGCGAAGATTGAGTAGATTTGGGACGGTCAGCCGTTCCTGTACTGCACTCCGAACCCGCCGCGGGGCAGGCGCCAGTCGATGTTGTGGTAGGGGCAGCCGGTGAGGCACGACGTGCACTCCACACAGTTCTCGTAGGACGCCGTGGTCTTCTCCCCGTCCCAGCTGTAGACGTTGGCGGGGCAGAACGTCGTGCAGGGCCGGCCCCACTGGCTTCCACACGCCGTCAGGCAGATATCGTTGTCGCGAATCGTAATGTGACTCTGCTTGTCGTGCTTGTAGGTCAGCAGGAAGAGCTTCTCTTCGAGCTTCATCGGATCACCTTCCATGCCCGATACGCATCGGTGAGCAGGCGCCACAGCGGGCGCCGCGCCCTGACAACTTTCCAGATCTTCCGCTGTTTGTCCCGCTTGGGCATCCCGTCCACGGTCAACATTTCATGGATGGCGAGGTTCACCAGTCCGGGGTAGATCCGCAGCAGCT
>VBAP01000099.1 GCA_005882335.1 Candidatus Segetimicrobium genomatis | reverse complement strand
CTCAGACACCACCCAATCGAGGAAGAAATTCGGCTCATCAGGACTGAAAATCAACGACAAGATCTTCGCGATGATTTCCTCCAAAGGCGAGTTCGTCGTAAAACTTCCCAAGCAGCGGGTCGATGCGCTTACCGCCTCTGGAGAAGGGAAACGGTTTGACCCTGGTCACGGGCGCCTCATGAAAGAGTGGTTGACGTTGGAAACAACGTCGGAAGTGGAATGGCTGCGTCTAGCCAGAGAAGCCATGGAGTTCGTCGCCAAAACGCACGGCAAGAAAGCGTAAAAGCCTCGTGACGATGCGGCCGACCGAAACGGCACGAGAGTCCCCCATTCGCGTGGGCGTGTGCGGCTTGGGGTTCATCGGCCCCGTGCACCTCGAGGTGTTGCGGCGGATCGAGCACGTCACCGTGAACGCGATCTCGTCCGCAGCGCCAGCCCGGGCGGAATCGATGGCAGAGCGATTCGGTATCCCACGCATCTACACGAACCACGAGGACCTGATCGCCGACCCTGCAATCGACGCCGTCCACATCTGTACGAAGAACTACACCCATGCGCGACTGGCAAGGCTGGCGATGGAAGCCGGCAAACACGTGTTGTGCGAGAAACCGCTTGCGACGACCGCGGACGATGGGCGATCGCTTGCAGCCCTTGCTGCAGAGCGGGGCGGAGTTTACGCTGTCAATCACCAATACCGCTACTATCCCATGGTCCAGCAGGCTCGCGCCATGGTTCGCAATGGTCTGCTCGGCCGCCTGTACCTGCTCCATGGCCACTACCTCCAGGACTGGCTCCTCTACCGGACCGACTACAACTGGAGGGTCGATGTGGAAGAAGGTGGCGCATCTCGGGCTTTTGCCGACATCGGCACCCACTGGTGCGACCTCATCCAGCATGTCACAGGACAGGATGTCGTGCGGCTCTCGGCCCTCACCCGCACGTTTGTGCCGGATAGGGTTGTATCTGCGACGCATACGTTCAGCGCTCCAGCGGCGTCCCTGCCGCCCGCGAGAACTACCCCCGCCGTCCCCGTACGGACGGAGGACGCAGTGGTGGTGCATTTCGAGACCAGCGCTGGCGCGCTGGGGTCTCTCGTCATCTCTCAGACCAGCGCGGGACACAAGAACGACATCTCAATAGAAATCGACGGCGCAGACGCCGCACTGATCTGGCAGCAGGCCACCCATGAACAGTTGTGGGTTGGAAGGCGCGACGACGCCAATAGTTTGCTTCATAAGGTGCCCGCGCAACTGGATCCGAGTGTCCCTCGTTTCGCGCTCTTCCCTTCCGGCCACCCGGAAGGGTACGGGGACGCGATGGGCAATCTCTTCCGGCTCGTGTATCAGCGGGTAGGTGAGCTGCGCGTCGGAAACAGGGGCCCGGCGGAGCCGCCGGAGTACCCGACATTCGCCGAAGCGGCCCGGATGCTGGCCGTCGTCGAAGCGGTACTCACGAGCGCCCGGCACGGCGGGCAGTGGGTGGACATTTCTTGACGTCCACAGACCCACAAGAGAGTTCCATGGGCCCAGTGGAGGAGCTCCGCATCGCATGACCGAGCGCATGCTGTCTACCCGAGAGCTCAACCGCGCGCTCCTCGCCCGCCAGCTGCTGTTAGACCGCTCCAGGCTGCCACTCACCCGCGCCCTGGAGCAAGTGGCCGGGCTGCAGAGCCAGTACGCGCCTTCGGCATATGTTGCCCTCTGGTCGCGCCTGCACGGCTTCCGGCGCGGGGCGCTCACGAGGGCGCTGGAGCGTGGGCGCGTTGTCCAGGCGACCCTGATGCGGGCGACGATTCATATCGTCTCCGCTCAAGACTTCCCGCTCTTCGCCGCAGCCATCAGGAGGGGCCGCCGCGAGTGGTGGCTCCGGGTACAAGGCAGACAGCTCAAGAGCATCGACATGAAGACGGTCGCTGCCCACATCCGGAAGCACCTCTCGGGCGGGCCGCGCCGCTACAGCGAACTCGTCGAACTGCTGAGGACGGAAGGCTTCCCGCGGATCGCCGCGGTGAGCGCGGGGATGTGGCTGGACCTGGTGCGGGTCCCGCCATCGGGCACCTGGGAACAACGACGCGCAGATCTCTATGGTCTTGCCGACGACTGGGCCGACGGGTCGAAGCCGACGGAAACTAAAGCGCTGGAGCACCTCGTGCGCCGGTACCTGGGCGCGTTCGGGCCCGCATCCTTGAACGACCTTGCGAACTGGGCCGGGCTACCGGTCACGACGCTTCGGCCCGTGGTCGAACGGCTACGCCTGCGGAAGTTCCGTGATGAGAATGACGGCGAGCTTCTCGACTCGCCGGGAACGCCACTGCCTGACCCCGACACGCCTGCGCCGGTGCGCTTCCTTCCCACCTGGGATGCGACGCTCCTTGTACACGCCCGCCGCACCCAGATCCTCCCTGAGCCCTATCGGTCCCTCGTCTTCAATACCAAAACGCCGCACTCGATGTCGACGTTCCTGGTAGACGGGGCCGTCGCGGGAACGTGGCGTTATGAGCAGGGCCGCGTGCACTTCAAGCCCTTCGAGCGCCTTCCGGCCGCCGCCCGTCGGGAACTGGAGGACGAAGCCAAACGGTTAGCCGCTTTCCACGCGGACTAGTGCCCCACCGGCAGTCTGGGTGCTTATGACGGCATCAGGGCCGCGCGCCGTAGATGTTCTGGTCGAGCCCCCCCTGCGAGAGGCACGAGTTGCTGATAGATGGCGAGCTGTAGGACGGTGCGTTGATGTCGTTTGGCACATACGTGCAGGGCTGGAAAACGTCGAACTCGTCCTGGTCATCGCTCGCTCCGGTCTCGCGGGGGTCGTCCCCGGGGACGAGATCGCGCGAGTCCGTGAAGACAACATAGGCGCCGCCGGGCACGGCCGAGATGTAAATGTAGTCGCCCCAGAAGGGATCCCGGCGCGAGCCGTGTGTCTCCCAGTTGTAGTTGCTTGATACACTGCTCACCTTCGTCTCGTTCCACGTCACGCCGCCGTCGCTCGAGGTGGCGACAAAGGTGTCAACGGCGCCGCCGGAGTTCTTGCCGTCGGCGGTGTCGCCGGGCGGCAGGTTCGGCGAGTAGGCTGTGTCTGCCCGGGAGTCATAGAAGACGGTCATGATCGCGCCGTTGGCGGAGGCGATGTCGGGGAAGTATTGGTGGCCGGCAGGATTGGAGTCGAGTGTCGCCGCCGGACTCGGCCAGCTGAGACCGTCTGGCGAGTTGCGCACGTAGATTTTCGCTTGGCCGGCCGCGTTCTCGGCGCTCCAGACGACGTGGACGCCGGTTTCGTCGGCAGCAACCGCAGAGAGGCTCGCAAAGCGGGAGTACGTGAAGCCAGTTGCACAGGCGAAGGGCCCATCGCCGCAATCCCCGCCGCCGAACTGGTCCGAGTCAAACGGCGTGATCCGGGCGACGACTTGGGGGTCGCTCCAGCTGGCCCCGCCATCCGTCGACTTCACGAGCCAGATCGCGTCGAATGTGGATGGCTGGTGCGAGATGGTACGGAACGTCAGGTAGACGTCACCCTCAGGGCCGACGGCGAGATCGGCGAACTGCTCCTCGAAGAGCCCCTGTGTGACCCGGATCGGGCGGGAGAACGTTTGCCCGTGATCGGTTGAGCGCGAGAAGAGAATCACGTTGTTCGGTGCATAGCCGTTGTACCTTGCCCACGCGACGTAGAGGGACCCCGACCGCGAGCCACGAGTCTGGTCGACCGTGAGGTTGATCTTGTCCTGGAACAGCCCCGCGAAGTTGGCCGACGGCGTCCCGCTGTCGACGAGGACGGTCCGGACGTAGCGGGCCCCGTCCTGGTCATACGTGGCCACATACAGCGAGCCGTTAATCGGCTTCACCCTGTTGAAGCAGATGAAACCATAGAACAGACGACCCTGAGTGTCGAACGCCTGCGTTGGGTCGCCCGCGGCGGCGCATTGTCCGTGCGCCGGCGACGCGACTCCCGCCGCCGAGGCGTCCTGCGGGTAGCCGGGCAGGAGGCTGTCGCTCCAGGTGGTCCCCCCGTCGGTTGAGCGGTAGTAGCCGGCCCACACGTCGCCATTCACGATCTGAGCGCAGTAGTCGTTAGAACCGGCGACGATGACGTCCGAACTCCGCGGGTTCACGGCAACGGTCGGCTCGTTCTGCGAGCGCCGGCCGGTGCTGCACGCAGTCATCGTCGCATCCGTCTCGCCATCGTAGCGCAGGTAGCTGCCGGCTGTGTTATCCCGCGTCACCCGCGTCTCCCCGCTTGATGCGACGTGGACAGCACTCGACAGGGCGAATACGACAGCGACGACCAGGGTGAACACGAACAAGTGGACTTTCATACGCTCCTCCTTGTGGTAACCAGTGCTTTCGGCGATCCGAATTTTCTCTAAGATCTCTCCTACTTCCTCCTCCGGCATCTCAGGATGAGAGCCGCGCCCATCTTCCCGGGAGACGGCCGCTGAACTCGATGCCTCCGACGCCCAGGAACGTGGCGAGATCTTCCACGGCTCCCTTGATTGCAGTCACGACCATGCGGGTCGCGGGCGCGTCTGGCTCAGCGGACACGGCATTGATGACCAGAACGTTGCGTGTACGATCCACCTCAGGATCCATCCGGCCGATCAGCCGGTCCTCGTGTAGGATCGGCATGACGAAGTAGCCATGGCGGCGACGCGCTCGCGGAACATAGATCTCCAGACGAAAGTCGAAGTCGAAGAGCTGGGCGGTCCGCTCACGGTCGTGGATGAGGTTGTCGAACGGAGACAGGAGAGTTGTCCAGGGCTTGGAGTCGGCTCCGCTGGACCGTCCAGTGGGCGCCGCATACTCGAGATACACGTACCATGGGTTCTTGGGCGACACGCGCTCTTCCCCGAGTCGGGCAGGGGCGATCACCGAGCGTTTAACGAGATCAGCAAGGATTGTATCTAGGGGAACAGTGAGCGCCCGGGAATAGCGTTTGCCGAGATAGCGCCGCGAGACGACGCCGTGCGCGCGGAGCGACCTCTCGACGACCCGACGGGCGACCTCCCGCTCGGAGAGCCGGTCGTGGGGCGTCCATCGGGGCAGGGATCGGTCCGCGAGGTCCCACAGTCGCTCCCCGCCCTCCCGGCCGGTTACCCGGACTTCTCCTCTTGCCGAAAGGAACTCGAGCATTTGCCCGACATTCCTGCCCGATGTCCAGCCGCGCGATCGCCACGAGGCGTCCGCGACGTCCTCGAACGCCCGGGATGGCAGTGGCCCGTGGCGCCGCAGCCGTGTAAGGATGTGGCGGCGCAGGGGGGCGTTGCTCTCCAGGAACCTCCGCACCCGTCGCGGCCAGGCGGAATCACCCGCCGGGAATCGTCGCATGAACCAACGGTAGACGGGAAGCTCCTCGATAGGCACGATAAACGCCCTGTGCTCCAGGAGGCGCCGCTCACGCCACAGGAGGCGCTCCAGGTTCTCGGGATCGTAAGAGCCCAGCCGGCTCCACAGCACGAGCAGGTGGCTACGCGTGACAATGTTGGTCGGATCGAGCTGGAGACGGCCGAGGCGGCGTGCGACGGTCATGATCCCTTCGGCGTTGGCAGGTGGACGGGACCCGGAGAGGAGTTGCGCCCTGACCGCCAGAGACCTTGCCTCAGCAGGTGAAAGGGTGAGCATGAAGTTTTTCTTCGACAGGCCTCCGAACAACTCCCAAAGTCGAGGCCTGGTAACCAGGCGTTTCCCCTCGTCGCCTAGCGCGTCCTGGTGTGGGGCATGCCCCTAACAGAGGATCCGCGAATGACGCTTTCACGCGCAGTTGCAGGTTTGCTCCTCCTGGCTCTCGCGGGGTTTGCCTCCGCCGCCGTCAGCCAGCACGTCGAGGCCGGCCAGGCCGCTCCCGGGGATCTCATGGGCGCCCTGGCGCCCCGCATCGAGGCGCGCCTGCCCCAGTGGGTGGCAGCGTGGAAGGCGGCGAGCCCGGGGTTCGAGCTGCGCAGCCTTCGCCTGGCTTCCTTCAAGGCCATCGAAGAGGTCTGGGCGCCGGATTCGTATGACCCTAATGGACCCTATGAAGAGTTGCGGAGAAAGCTCTACGCCACCTCGCCCGATGGCAGACGGGCCATCAACGCGTATGCCGCGGTCTTCTTTGAGACGAGAACCAGCGGGATCGTGGCGGGATTCGCCGACGACAGGGTGGTGAGGTTGATCGATCTCACCGCGAATCGCACCATGTGGCTGGGCCAGTGCGATGCGAGTTGCGGGTTCCATGACGCGACGTGGCTGGCCAACGACAGCGCCGTGGTCGCCGCGTATACCATCGACTACGACGATCCCAACTGCCCAACCAGCCGGATGTGCCGGTCGATTCCGCAGCTCTTGATGTACGACTTCTCACGGCGCAGTGGATTGCTCTTCCAGGGGCCGGCCATTGCTGCAGGACCACGCCACGACTATACCGTGAATAGGGTGCGCGAAAAGTTGCCTCAGGTGTCGGTCTACTACTAGCCCGCCGCCCCTGACAGAAGGGGAGTCAGCCGTTCAATCTGCCGGTTCAATGCCTGCAGCACGGCCTTGGCCACGGCCCGCTGGGGATCATCGCGCAACATGGCTGAGCCCAACAGCGAGAGTTCCTGTCCTGCCACTCCCGCGGTGATCGACACCAGTACCACAGGATTTGAATCGCTGACGACGTTGACTGCATCCAGCGCCAACCGCATATCGGCTCCGGCGAAGCCCGCGTACATCCGGACCGCGTTGACGGTAGCCTGGGCCACGACCTGCTGCCAGTTTCCTTCATCGGCGCGGCTGCTCGCCAGTCCCACGTGCTCGAGACCGGCGTTGCGCAGTTGAACGCGCGCCCGGGTACGAGCAGGGGCGATCTCGCAGGCAACTTCCTCGAGCTTCAACCGGTGGCCCATTGAGGGATCCTTTCACAGCCATTCCTGTCGCGTACATTTGGAGCAATTTCCATACCAGATCGATGCAAATTCCTTCGGTCTTAGTTTTCCCTGCTTCCGCGCGGGCGCGCGAAAATACAAAGGCCGGAGCGCACATCTGCTCCGGCCGGGGAGGGTTAAGGACAAGGCCTTCGCGATGTTGGTGACTAGTGAATGACGGAGAGCAGCGCAGCGTTTGCAGTCAGAAGTCGAAGCCCGATCATGAACGCCACGATGCTGACGACCCATCCGAGTAGGATCAACTGCAACCGCCGATCCAGGTCGTTGAACCGCGTCTGCATGACCTCGAACTCTTCGTATCGCATCTCCCGTTCCTCCCGTCCTGCAACCGGTGCTGGCACCCCGGCATCTACCTCCTAATAAAGAGCAACCTTGGTGCCAGCGGCGGACAAAGTTGTCCGCCAGTCGTCTGCATCGAAATTTCTCGCGAGGAAGTTTCGCGGAAGTTTGAGGGAAGTTCTAGGCAAGCAGCGCAGCCTGGATCTGGTTCCGTCCCATCCGCTTGGCCGCATACAGCGCACCGTCCGCTTTGCGGACCAACTCCTCATAATCCACGCCGTCGGACGGGCAGGAGGCAATCCCGACGCTGACCGTTAGACGGCCGAAGGGCTGGATGCTGCCGCCGCGGAACGGGTACTCCTCGACCAGGGCCCGGAGGCGCTCCATCGCCTGAACCGCCTCGTCTTTCGGGGTGTTGATCATGATCAGCCCAAACTCTTCCCCGCCATACCGCGCCAGTACGTCGCTCACCCGCAAATGACCCCGCAACAGCGCCGCCAGCTCGCGGAGGAGGGCATCGCCGGCCAGGTGGCCCAGCGTGTCGTTGTAGTTTTTGAAAAAATCCAGGTCGATCATACCCAACGAGCAGTTGCCCCCGTACCGGCCGATGCGGTGGACTTCGGCGCGCAGGATCTCCTCGAAATGCCGCCGGTTATACAACCCGGTCAGAGGATCGGTAATGGCCAGCTCGGCGAGCTTGGCCCGCAGCACCTTACGCTCTTGCCGGTCCCGGCGCAGCCGCTCAAATACCACGCCCGTGAAGACGTTAATCAGAATAAACATCGTGGCAACCGAAGACTCAAGGGGCATCGACAACGGCTGTCCCTGCCGCGCCAGCAGCGTGATCGCGCCCAGGTACGACAGGGCCATCAGCGCGCTCATCGCAAACAATCCGGCAAACCCCACCAGACCGGCGAGGAGAACCGGCGCGCCGAACCAGGCCATCAGCAAGACCATCCGCATCGACGGCGCCAGATAGATATACAACGTGAGCAGGGCGGTGGCCCCGATCATGGGGACATAGATAAAGTGCGGATCCCAGCGGACCAGCCGTTCATCCCAGCGCATGCGGACCGCCAGCCACAGCGCGCCCTGGACAAGGGCGGTCGCCCCAAGCGCCCACAGGCAGCCGGCGGCAGAAATCGTGCGGAAGCCGACGTAGTTGAGCAGGCACACCACGACCAGGGCCAGCGCGAGCCCGGCGCTGCCCATGAGTGTGCCTCGTTCCTTGACCTTTTGCTTGTCGATGGATCCCATCTGCCCCTCTCAGATGGGAGCAATAGCAAGATATGTTCCATTCCGTTTCGCCTGGCGCGACTGTACCTTCCTGCAGCCGGTGGCAGATTCCTATCGCGTATTACTTTACTTTCCTGGCGAGGAGACCCTCCCCGGCCCCCCGAACTACTACCTGTGCTCCGCGATTTCACCCCCATGATGCAGCAGTACCATCAGCTGAAGAGTCGCTATGCGGGTATGCTCCTGATGTTCCGGCTGGGGGATTTTTACGAATTGTTTTATGACGATGCCCTTGTCGCCGCCCGGGAACTGGAGATCACGCTGACATCCAGAGAAATTGGCAAGGGCAAGCGGATCCCCATGTGCGGCGTGCCGTACCACGCCGTGGACGCCTACCTGGCTCGTCTGGTGGAGCGGGGCCACCGTGTTGCGGTGTGCGACCAGCTTGAGGATCCCCGGAAAGCCGTGGGCCTGGTCCATCGCGATGTCGTACGGGTCGTCACGCCCGGCACCGCGCTTGAACAATCCCTGCTCCCGCATAACGCCAACAACTACCTGGTGGCGGCTGTCCCGACCGGTCGTGTCTGGGGAGTAGCGGCAGCCGATTTGTCCACGGGGGAGTTTCAAGTCACGGAACTCACCGGGGACGACCGCGACGGCCGCCTCGTAGAGGAACTGGCCAGACTGGCTCCCCGTGAGATCCTGATCCCCGAAGGGAACGCGACACAGCTGAACGACATGACCGGTGCCGGAGTGCGGCTTACAACACTAGAGGACTGGCGGTTCGATGCCGCCACGGCTCGCCAGCTTCTCCTCACGCACTTCGGGGTGACGACACTGGACGGTTTTGGGTGCGAACACCTTCCCGCCGCCGTTGGGGCCGCCGGCGCCCTCCTGCATTACTTGCAGGAGACGCAGCGTAGCCCGCTGGCGCACATCCGGCGCATCGTGACCTATGCGGCCGATGGCGCGATGGTCGTTGACGCCGGCACCCGCCGCAATCTCGAACTGCTGCGCAACCTAGGGGACGGTGGGGCGGAGGGAACCCTGGTCGATGTCCTGGACGAAACCAGCACCGCCATGGGCGCCCGCCGGCTGCGCCAGTGGTTGCTGCAGCCGCTGGCGGACCGAGAACAGATCGAGCACCGGCTGGACACCGTCGCGTACCTGGTCGCCTCCAGCCGGGTCAGGAGTGGGCTGCGCACGACGCTAGGAACGATGGCCGATCTGCAGCGCCTGGTCGGGCGGATCGGCCACGGATCGGCTAACGCGAGAGACCTCGTTGCCCTGGCCGGCTCGCTGCGCAGGCTCCCCGAACTCGCCCAGACTCTTGACAGCGCACCCGGTGAGCTCCAGCGCCTGCGGGGACAGATTGGCCCGCACGAAGACGTGACCACGCTCATCGACTCGGCCATCGTCAGTCAACCTCCCCTCATCATCCAAGAGGGCGGCGTGATTCGCGATGGCTACAGCGCGGAATTGGACACGCTCCGGCATTCCGCCGGAGACGGCAAGGCCTGGATCGCCAGCCTGGAATCCGATGAACGGACCCGCACCGGGGTCAAATCCCTGAAAGTCGGCTTCAATAAAGTCTTTGGATACTACATCGAAATCAGCAAGGCCAATCTGGACCGGGTGCCCCGAGACTACATCCGCAAGCAGACGCTGGTCGGTGCAGAGCGGTTCATTACTGAAGCGATGAAAGAGCGCGAAGCGGCGATCCTGGGGGCCGAAGAGCGCATCGCCGAGCTTGAATACGCGCTTTTTGGCGATATCCGGGACCGCGTGGCTGCCCACGCCGGGGCGCTGCTGCGCTCTGCCGACGCCGTCTCCGACATCGACGTCCTGGCCTCCCTGGCGGAGGTCGCCGCGGCAGGCGGTTACGCACGGCCTGAGGTCACCGACGAACCGGTGTTGGACATCCGCGCCGGCCGGCACCCGGTCGTCGAGCGTATGTTGAGCGGCGAGCGGTACGTGCCCAACGACCTGCTCATGTCTGGGGCCGAGCGGGCTATGCTGATCGTCACCGGCCCGAACATGGCCGGCAAGTCGACCTACCTGCGCCAGGCGGCGCTCATCACCTTGCTGGCGCACATTGGGTCGTTTGTCCCCGCCGCCGCCGCGCGCGTCGGGCTCGTCGACCGTATCTTCACCCGAGTCGGCGCCACCGACGACATTGCCACAGGGCGCAGCACATTCCTGGTGGAGATGCAGGAGGTCGCCAACATTCTGCACCACGCGACCGACCGCAGCTTGATCATCCTCGACGAGGTAGGGCGGGGGACCAGCACCTACGACGGCATGAGCCTGGCGTGGGCGGTGGTCGAGTATCTGCATGACCGCGTCGGCGCGCGCACCCTGTTTGCGACGCACTACCATGAACTTACTGAGCTCGCCGACCTGCTGCCGCGCGTGCACAACGTCAATGTGCTGGTAAAAGAAGAAGGACAGCGCATCGTGTTCCTGCGGAAGGTGGCCGACGGCCGCGCGGACCGCAGTTACGGTATCCACGTCGCGCAGCTGGCCGGACTGCCGGCCGCGGTGATCGACCAGGCGCAGCGCATTCTCGGCCGCCTGGAGGCCACGGCCAGCGCCGCACCCGCAGACGAGGCATTTCTGCCGCCGATTCCCTCTCGGGCCAGTGGGGCGATGCAGATTCCCTTGCCGCTGGCGGCGCCGTCTGCGGTCGAAGACGCGTTGCTCCATCGCCGTCCGCGGTCGAAGACGCGTTGTTGGCGATCCCGCTGGAGACCATGACGCCGATGGACGCGATGGCGGCGCTGCATGAACTCCGCGAGCAGTTGCGGAAACAACGCGCCGAAGCGCACACAGCGCCTCCGCCGGGAAATGTCGTGCGAATGAAGAGGCGCAAACCAAAGGACGATGCTGGATCTTAGAGCTCGGATCCAAGATCCAGGATCCTCATGAGTCGCATCCATATCCTCGATCAAGCTGTGGCCGACCGCATCGCTGCCGGAGAAGTCGTCGAGCGCCCGGCGTCTGTGGTAAAGGAGTTGGTGGAGAACAGCCTCGATGCAGCAGCAACCCAGATCCTGATTGAGGTGGAGGGCGCCGGCACCGCGCTGATCCGGGTCGGCGACGACGGCTCCGGCATGCACCCCGACGATGTGCGTCTCGCCGTGCAGCGCTTCGCCACCAGCAAGATTGCGACCGCCGGCGACCTGGACGCCATCCAATCGTTTGGTTTCCGCGGAGAGGCCCTCCCCAGCATCGCCGCCGTCTCGGTGATGGAAATTTCCAGCGCCACGACCGGTGCGCAGGCGGGGCGCCGGCTGCGGCTGGAGGGCGGTGAGACCGTCGCAGAGGAACCGGTCGGCATGCCGGCCGGCACCGTCGTCACCGTACGCCAGTTGTTTTTCAACACCCCCGCCCGGCGGAAGTTCCTGAAGTCCCTCGCCCGCGAATTTTCGCTCATTATCGACGCCATCAACCGGCTGGCGCTCGCGCACCCCGCCGTTTCGTTCCGCGTCATCCACGAAGGCGCGGAAGTGTTGCGCTATCCTCCGGGCACGGCAGCGGACCGCGTCGCCGCTGTGCTGGGCGAGGACGTGACCGGCCACACGCTGACGTTCTCCGAGGATGCAGGAGGCATGCACATCGAAGGGTGGCTGGGCCGCCCGGAGCTTGCCCGGGCCAGCCGTCGCCAGCAGTACCTGTTTGTGAACCGCCGGCCGGTGCATAGCCGGATGTTGATCGGGGCGGTGGAGCGCGCCTATCGCCAGCTCCTTCCGGTCGGCCGGTTCCCGGCGTTTGCGATCTTCCTCGACATCCCACCGCATCGAGTCGATGTCAACGTCCATCCCCGGAAGCTGGAGGTGCGCTTCGACGACGAGCATCAGATTTTCGGCGCGGTCGAGCGCCTGGTTCGCGGCGTCCTGCGTAAAGCGCAGCTCATCCGCGCGGTGGACGCGATGATCGTCGGAGCGGATAGCGGACTGACTGAGGCCCCAGGAACGCTGGCCCTAGGCGACCTGCCCCCAGCGGTCGACGCCGCGCCGCCGCTGGAGGTGGCCGCAACGGGGCGGCTGCCGGCCATGCGGCTGCTGGGCCAGGTGTACGGCACCTACCTGCTTGCAGAAAGCGCGGATGGGCTTATCGTCATCGACCAGCACGCCGCGCACGAACGCGTGCTGTACGAGCGCCTGCTGCGCACGCGCGGGAGGGGCGCTGCTGACGGACAGCTGCAGGTCGCCCCGACACCGCTCCCTCTGCAGGCCGATGCGTTTGCCCTCCTCACCACGCATCAGGCCCTCCTGGCGCAGCTGGGCTTTGACCTGGAGCCGTTTGGCGACCGGACGGTGCTGATTCGATCGGTTCCCGGCATCGCGGCGCAGGCTTCGCCTCAACGCCTGCTCGCCGATCTGGTCGCTGAACTCGCCGAGGGTCCCCGGGCCGTTGCCGCCCAGACGTTACTCGAGCGCCTCACCATCACCACCGCCTGCAGGACGGCGATCAAGGCCGGAGATGTGTTGGACCGCGATCAGATGGCCGCGCTGGTGCGAGACCTCGCACACGCCGACGATCCCTTTACCTGCTTCCATGGACGGCCCACGCTGATCACGGTGCCTTTCAATCAGGTGGAACGCTGGTTCCTCCGGCGGTGAAACAATCTACCCAATCTACTCAATCGACCCAATCGACCCGATCCACACTACGACTCAGCCATGGTGGTCATTTTCAATCATTAGATTGGGTAGATCGGGTAGATTGGGCAGGTAGGGTAAATTGTGCCCGACGCGCTGATCGTCATCTGTGGACCGACGGCAGTGGGGAAGACGGCCGCCGCCATCGCTGTGGCCGAGCGTCTTGGGGGCGAAATCGTCTGCGCCGATTCCCGCACCATCTACCGCGGCATGGATATCGGGACGGCCAAACCGACGCCCACGCAGCGGGCGCGCGTGGCCCATCATCTGCTGGACATCGCCAACCCCGATCAGGTCGTGACCCTGGCGACCTACCGCGAGATGGCCATCGCGGCCATGGCGCAGGTCCGGGCGAACGGCCGCGCGCCCATTCTGAGCGGCGGGACGGGACTATATATCCAGGCGGTCGTCGACGGCTTCACAATCCCGCAGGTGCCGCCCGACCTCGCACTCCGAACGCGGCTGGAAGCGCTGGAGCGCGATCACCCTGGCATGCTGCACCGGCGGCTCCACGAGGTGGACCCCATAGCAGCGGCGCGCATCCATCCCCGCAACGTGCGCCGGCTGATCCGTGCGCTGGAAGTCTACGAACACACCGGCCGTCCCATCAGTATCCAGCAGCGACGCGATCCGATCGGCGCAGCGGTACAGGTTGGACTGACCATGGACCGCGACACGCTGTACCGCCGGATCGATGCCCGCGTCGACGAGCAGCTGGCCGCGGGACTGGCCGGTGAGGTACAGGGACTTCTGGACCGCGGATACCCACCCACGCTGCCGGCGATGGAGGGGCTGGGCTATAAAGAGATGATCGAGTACCTGCAGGGCACGGTTTCGCTTGAGGATGCCGCGCGCCGCTTGAAGCGGAACACGCGGCGGTACGCCAAGCGGCAGTTCACGTGGTTTCATCGCGACGACCGCATCCGGTGGCTCGACGTCGATGAGTTGGGATTAGAGGAGGTAGCCGACCGCTGCATTCGCATGGTAGAGTGAAATTGGCGGTCAGGGAGGTGGGTAATGCAGGTGGCAAGGCGTCTGGAACAGATCGGCGCCTATCTGTTTGCCGATCTCGATCGAAAACAGGCGGAGCTTGCGGCCAGGGGTGTGGATGTCATCAACCTCGGGGTCGGTGATCCCGATCTGCCCACTCCGCCGCATATTATCGACGCGCTTATGGAGGGAGCGACCGATGCGCGCAGCCACCGCTATCCCCCGTACTCCGGCACACAGGAGTTCAAGGCAGCGGCGGCGCGTTGGTATCAGCGACGGTTCGGCGTCACACTGGATCCTGAGAAGGAAGTGCTGGCCCTGATCGGCTCCAAAGAGGGCCTGGCCCACTTACCATGGGCTATTCTCAATCCCGGTGAGGTGGCCTTGATCCCGGATCCCGGGTATCCAGTCTACCGGTCATCGACCATTCTGGCGGAGGGGATTCCGCATCCGGTGCCGCTGCTGCGCGACCGGGGATTTCTCCCTGATCTTGCGGCAATTCCGGCCGATGTGGCACGCAAAGCGAAGATCCTGTTCTTGAACTATCCAAACAATCCAACCGGCGCCACTGCCACGCCTGAGTTCTTCCGGGAGGCGGTGCAGTTCGCCCGCACTTACAATCTCATTCTGGCGCACGACAATCCGTACTCGGAGATCGCGTACGACGGCTACCGGGCGCCCAGCGTCCTGGAGATCCCCGGGGCGAAAGAGGTGGCGATCGAGTTTCACTCCCTGTCCAAGACGTATTGCATGACCGGCTGGCGCGTGGGATTTGTCGTTGGCAACGCGGCCGCGGTCAGCGCCCTGGCGAAGATGAAGACCAACGTCGACTCCGGCGTCTTCCGCGCCGTCCAGAAGGCCGGCATTGCCGCCCTGGACGGCCCGCAGCAGTTCCTGCCCGAGCGGCTGCGCCTCTATCAGGCCCGTCGTGACCGAACGATCCGGACACTGCGGTCGCTGGGCTGGCAGGCTCCCGATCTGCGGGCCACGTTCTATATCTGGCTGCCGGTGCCCGACGGGACATCCGGGGCCAAGTTCGCTTCGACCGTGCTGGACCGCACCGGCGTCGTCATCACGCCCGGGGCCGGGTATGGATCGCAAGGAGAAGGCTACGTGCGAATTTCACTCACGATTGCCGACGATCGGCTGGACGAGGCGCTGCGGCGGCTTGTCGGGGCCTTCGGTCGCGCGCCGCGCGACACGGTGGAGGGATCACGATCGGCGCCCCCCGCGCGATAGGGCAGGGGTCAGACAGCGGCCACCCCAGGGGCGCGCCGGACCGAATGACCGGCCCGGAACGGGCGATTCTGGTTGGGCTCCTGCGCCCGCCGTCGTCCGGCGCGGGGCGTCCACCGCGAGATGGTCGCGAACCAAACCTGGACGAACTGTCACGACTGGCCGAATCCGCCGGGGCGGTTGTCGCCGCCAAAGTCCTGCAGAAGCGGAGGGGCCCCGATCCCACGACCTTCGTCGGTGACGGCAAGGTTGAAGATCTCAAGCGGGACATTTACGAGCACAGCGCCGACCTGGTGATCCTCGATGGCGAGCTCACTCCCGCCCAGCAACGGAACCTGGAACGGCGTCTAGAGGTCAAGGTCATCGACCGGACGGCTCTCGTTCTAGACATCTTCGCCCGGCGCGCACACACCAAGGAAGGACGGCTACAGGTCGAGCTGGCTCAGATGACCTACTTGCTGCCGCGGCTGACCGGGCGAGGCGTCTGGCTGTCACGACTCGGTGGCGGGATCGGGACCCGGGGTCCTGGTGAGACCAAGCTGGAAGTCGACCGCCGGCGCATTCGCAGACGCATTACCGACCTGGGCCAGGAGATCGCCGGGATCAGCCGACACCGCGCCCTCCAGCGCCAGGCCCGCCGCGAGGCGCAGTTTCCCGTAGCGGCGCTGGTCGGCTACACCAACGCCGGCAAGTCCACGTTGCTCAACGCACTCACCGATGCCGGCGTGTTCGTTGAAGACAAACTGTTTGCCACGCTGGACCCGACCATCCGCAAGGTCACGCTTCCCAACCACCGCCCGGTGCTGCTGGTAGATACCGTCGGGTTCATCTCGCGCCTGCCGACCCAGTTGGTCGCGGCGTTCCGGGCCACGCTGGAAGAAGTTACGGAAGCCGACCTGCTGATCCATGTCGTCGATGCCAGTCATGCCGCATGGCGGGCGCAGATCGCCGCCGTGCACACTGTGCTGAAAGAACTGGATGCCGCAGACAAACCCGTCGTGTACGCGGTCAATAAGATCGACCGTCTTGCCAGTACCGAGGTGCGCGAGGTCGTGGCGGAAGTAGGGGAGGGGGTGCCGATCTCTGCGCTGCAACATGTCGGCCTGATTAATCTGCTGCGTCGTATCGCGCAGCAACTGCCCGAACCGCTGGAGCGGGTGAGATTGCTGGTGCCCTACGCCAAGGCCCGGACGGTATCCGAGATCTTTGGCCGGGGCCGAATCATCTCGCAGGAGTACGGAGAGCAGGGCATTGCGGTGGAAGCGGAACTCCCGCGCGCCTACGCCCAACGTCTGCGCGCGCTGTACGACGGAACGGGGTCAGCCTAGCCGGCTCACCCCTCGGTCATTGCGAGCCCCGACGGGGCGAAGCAATCTCGTGTGATGAGCACTTCAGTGCAGCTTCCTGATCACCGCGATGGCGATGCCTTCGATGGCGACGTCGCGTGCGTAGATGGGGTCCAGGTTGGGATTCTCGGGTTGCAGCCGGATGCGGTCCTCTTCTTTGAAGAACCGCTTGACCGTGGCCTCATCATCAATGAGCGCGACTACGATTTCACCGTTCGTCGCCGTCGGCTGGCGTCGTACAACAAGGAGGTCCCCGTC
>VBAP01000098.1 GCA_005882335.1 Candidatus Segetimicrobium genomatis | reverse complement strand
ACACTCCCAAACTCTGCAGGAAGTCCAGCACAATCTTCGTGAATTCCTCAGGCTTCTCTAGACTCAGCATATGCGCCGCGCCGGGTAGAACGACTTTCCGGGCACCGCGCACGCCCCGGACAATCTCCTCCGATGCGCTCAGGACTCCCGACTCGTCCAGGTCGCCCAGCACCACCAGGGTCGGGACGCGGATCTCGCCCAGCCGTCCCGCCGCCGGCGGTTCCATCACGATCGACTGTCCTTCCACCTTATGGGTGGTGTAGTTGTTCAGGATCATCTCCCGTACGCGCTCACGGACTGGTAGCGCGACGCGATCCGGCGGCTGGCCGGGACCGCTCACCCACATCCGCACCTCAAGATCGGCCAGCAGCGTGAACTCCTTGGCCTCCCACAGCCGGTCCATCTCTGCGAACATCCGAGTCTCTTGGACAGGGCGGGAACCGCTCTTGAAACCACCCAGCCCTGAAGCGACGGGAATGAGCGCCGCGACCCGCTCCGGATGCTCCAGGGTGAAGTCGATGGCGATGGATCCACCGCGTGACACCCCGATCACATATGTGCGGTCGATCCCGAGGTGGTCGAGCAGCTCGGAGACGTCCTGACGGTTAGAAAACGAAACATCCTCGGTGAGCGACTTCCCGAAGCCACGCGTATCATAGCGAACAACGCGGAACTGCTGAGCGAAGACTGGAAACAGTGCGTCCCACATCCGGCAGTCGGCGACGCCGGCGTGGATCAGCAGAAGCGGGTGTCCCAGTCCGGCTGCTTCATAGTGGAGCCTTGCGCCGGAGACCTTTACGAAACCAGTCTCAACTTCCATTACACGTATGGACTAGCGAGTTGACGAGACGGTGCGCTCCTGGGGCCGTAGATAGGCGCTGGCCGTCGACCAGAGATCGGGAGTCTCACAGCCGAGCCGCCAGAACGCGGCGCCAGCCAGCCTGTAGCGCGCGGCGAGCGAAAGTTTCCGCTCAACGCTGCGGGCATTCTCGAAATACACGGTCCGTCCGAAGAGCGTGAAGTATGGCGTCTGCGCGAGGTCATCCCACATGATCTCAGCGCCGCCGCGGCGGGCGCGGCCGAGCGCTTCCCGCATCGAAACGCTTTCTCCGGTTCCTTGGTGCGGCCAGTCATAGCCGAGCAGGCTGATTCCCAGCAAGACTTTTGACACTGGGACGCGCGCGACCGTGTATTTGATCGCTGCTTCCACCCACGGCAGCGGAGCCAGTGGGCCGACCGGCCCCGCGGCGCGCTGGTCGTCATAGGCTCGCACGATGAGCCAGTCCGCGGCCCGACCAAGCGCAGTCAGGTCGTAGGCGTCCACATCGGTTCGGGACGCCGGCGCCGCCCTGGCCGGTACAACGATCGATAGCGGACGTCCGCGGCCGTGCAGTTGGGCTGCGAGATCGCCGACGAATTCGGTGAACGCCTTCCGATCGGCGGGTGCGAGATTCTGCAGGTCCAGCACGACACCGTCATACGCGTAATCTCTCATTACCTGCAGGATACTGGCGATGGCGCGGATCGCGGCGGCCGGAGAGGTAAGGACGGCGTGCGCCAAGTCCCTACTGTAGGTTTCGCCAACCAAGTTCGCCACCTGGAAGTGCACTCGGCTTCCGCGACTGCGGGCCAGTGAGACGATGCGTCCGTCGTGGGATCCGGCGAGCCGTCCGGTGGAATCGGAGAGCACGTAGTTGGTGGTGATCACCCAGTTCAGCCGCTGCCCTTCGGTGCGGACGGCGGTCCAGGAATTCGGGTCGAAATCGACGTAGTATCCGACCCCAATCAAAGACCGCGTGGTGTTCGACAGCGCCGCGGGGGTAGCGACGAGCAGAACGGTCGCCACCAGCAGGCCGGCAGCGCTTCGGATTCGCCAGACTCGCACCACTTACGACACCTTCAGTTCGTGTTGAGTCCGGCTCTCCGGCCGGCGGCTGCTGTAGTTCGACATTGCGGCTAGAAGTCCTTATGCCTACTGAGGTTGTGCCACTCTCCGGGCCGGCTCAGACATCGACCGCAAGGAATTCGCGAAGCCATCCGACGAAAATAGCGCAGACCACGTCCGGAGGGAAATTCTGTGAAGATTGCAGTCGTTGGCGCCGGCGGCATCGGTGGCTATTACGGTGCGCTCTTGCATCAGGCCGGACACGACGTCACCTTCCTGGCCCGGGGAACCCACCTGGCCGCCATGCGGGAGCGTGGGCTACGGCTGGAGTCCGTCTTGCTCGCCGAACCTTTGCAGATACGAGTCCGGTGCACCGACCGCCCGGGAGAGATCGGAGCAGTCGACCTGGCTCTCTTCGCCGTGAAGTCGTACGACACCGACACGGCGGCAGGCCTGCTGCCCCCTTTGCTGGACACCGAGACCGCGGTCCTCACGCTCCAGAACGGCGTAGATAACATCGAACGCTTGAGCGACCGAATCGGCCGCCGCCATATCTTGGGAGGCGCATGCTACATCTTCGCGGCGATCGCGTCCCCTGGGGTGATCAACCACACCGGTGGTCCTGGACGCGTGGTGTTCGGCGAACTTGACGGGCGAATCACGCCGCGCACACACGCGATCCGGGACGCGTTCGCCGCAACGGGCGGGCCGGTGGAGTTATCCACTCAAATCCTGGCCGCGATGTGGGAGAAGTATCTCTTTATTACCGCACAGGGCGGGATGACCGCGCTCACGCGACTGCCGATCGGGATCATCCGCGCGACCCCGACCACGATGGAGATGTACTTGGACGTGGCCTCTGAGGTGGCCAGCGTTGGCCGCGCGCATGGGGTATCGATCCCCGAGGGTGAGCGCGACCGCGTCAAACGAAGTGCCGATTCCCTCACTCCCAACAGCTTCTCGTCGCTCTACAACGACCTGGTGGGCGGCCGGCGCATGGAGCTTGAGGCGCTGCCGGGGCACGTGGTCGGGCTCGGTCGGCGATACGGAATCCCCACACCGGTGTGTAGAGCCATCTACGCCGCTTTGAAACCGTATGATGAAGCGGCCCGGCGCGGAATGCCGCTAGCACGTATTGACGAGCCTCGGGCCTCGGATTAGGTGACAAAACTCGGCCGGTCGCGCAGGCGCGGTTCAGTGGGTTCGATTAAGGAACCGTCGAGGATGGATTCGACCTGCGGCGGTACATGGCCCCAGAAGGTAGCCCTGCGAGGGTCGTTGATGCTCCACCGGATGGGCCGCCAGTCTGGATCCGCCACGAGATAGTCCCCCGTGTAGAGTTCGATCCGATTGCGGTCGCCATCGCGCAGGTAGACGAACAGCGCGTTCGACAGGCCGTGCCGGCCCGGCCCGCGCTCGATGGCGTCTTGGTGCCCGGCGCCGGCCATGATGTCACACGCGCGCAGCACCGCCAGCGCATCAGTCACCCAAAACCCGGCGTGGTGCAGCCGGGGTCCCCTGCCGTTCATCAGCGCAATGTCGTGTACATTGTGCTTGCGGTGCAGCCACGCCGCCCAGAGCTGCGCCGGGCGGTCGTCTGTCTCCGTGTACTCCGAACACCCAAACCCCCACTCCCGCGTATACCATTCATAGGCGGCCTGTACGTCGGGAACCTGCACGTTCACGTGGTCGATGCGCATGATGTGGGGGCCGCGATAGAGGTCGAAACGCTGCAGTTGCCGTTCTATCTGATCAATCTGGTGATAGAATTCGACGGGCAGCCCGGCGGCATCTTGCACCCGCAGCGCCTTCCCCTGCCCTGCCTCTTCGCCCGCCTCGATCCAGCGCGTCGGGAGGCCACGCGCCGTGCAGCGGCGGTGCAGACGTTGCAAATCGTCCGGTGCCGCGACGCGGAAGGCAAAATGAGAGACACCCGGTGCGGGCGCATGGCGCAGCACCAGGCTGTGATGGTCGCGCTCTTCCAGACCGCGCAGGTAGACTCGGGTGCGGTCCCGTCCCGTTTCCACAAACCCCAGCAGGTCGACGTAAAACGACCGTGCCCGCCCCAGGTCTGTGACACGGTACTCGACGTGACCCAGCCGTAAGATCTCGGCGCCGGCCTCGCCGGTACTCACGGAAGCCCCCCATCCGGCTGCGGTGGGCGCGGCTCGCCGGCCGACCATTCCGCGTGGTAGATCTGGACCGTGTCATCGGGCCACTGCTCCGGCGGGGCAGTAGGAGGTTCAGCCTCGCCCAGCCGGCGATAGCGGCCGCCGTAGAACAACAGTGGCTGTGGGTGCTGGCTGTCTTCGTGCAGGGCCACCACGCGTCCCAGCACGATGGAGTGGTCGCCGGCCTCCACCCGCCGCTCCACGACGCAGCCCACGGCCACCAGGGCACCAACCAGCCGCGGGCCGCCCGGCCATGGGACAAAGCGAAACTCCGGCGGCCCCTGGTGGGGCCACGCGCCGGAGAAATACCGAGACAACGACTCTTGGTCCTCGGCCAGGACGTTGATCGAGAATCCGCCGGCGCCCTGGATGAACTGGTTCATCCGGGCGTGCTTGCCGACGCAGACCAGCACCAGCAGGGGGTCCAGCGAGACCGAGGTGACGGCATTTGCCGTCATCCCATGAATCTCATCGTCGTGCTGCGCGGCGACAACGGTCACGCCGGTGGCAAACAGCCCCAGCACCCGGCGAAACGCCTTAGGATCCATCCGCGGCGACATTCGCCCGCGCGTGTTCGCGCGCCAGGAACTGACGCACGCGCTCCATGTACGGTTGGCGGTCATAGGACGCGAAGGTCGCCATCTGCATGCGCACGGGGTCGCCGAAGAAGAACCGCTCGTAGATGACCTGGCGGGATCCGAAGCTGCTCAGCGCCGCGTCCCAGGCCAGCCGGAACAGTTTGATCCGGTCGACCGCACCGAGTTGCGCGGCTTGAAAATACTTCTCGATCAGCGGCCGCAGCGGGCTCTCCAGATCCGCCTGAGTCGGTCGCGCCATCATGCCGCTCGCCCCCAGCAGTTGGAGGATTTCGATCATTCGCGGATACATCCACGTGAACATGTTGCGGGCGGCATCGAGCGGCGGCCACGCCGGCGTCATCACTCCCCACGGGTCTACCGCGGCATCGGCCTCGCTGGCGCGAGCAAACGCCCGCATGCTCTCCAGGTAGTAGATGATCTCCGCGATCTTGCTCTGCACATGCTGAAAC
Organism: Candidatus Segetimicrobium genomatis; assembly: GCA_005882335.1. GTDB lineage: Bacteria > Sysuimicrobiota > Sysuimicrobiia > Sysuimicrobiales > Kaftiobacteriaceae > Telluricultor. Next base: position 14,066 of record VBAP01000098.1, on the reverse strand, counting down.
TGTTCGACGGCTATCGCATCGACCATTAGGGAGGCGATCCCCAGGACGAACTCGGTCTTGGCGATATTCTTCGTCACGACCTGATGGGCCATGTGCGCCACGGCGCCGGTAGCCGCAAACGCCTTGTTGCAGCGCTCCACGTCGCGCAGCAGAAAAATCCGTTCCCAGGGCACCACCACATCTTCGAAGATGACCACCGCGTCCATCTCCTCGAACCGGCTGGCCAGGGGGTGGTCAAAGGCAGACCCGCCGGGATCAAACGTCTCGCGGCAAATGAACTTCAGCCCGGGGACGCCACACGGGATGGCGAACGCAAACGCGTAGGGCCGGTCCTCGTCTTTGCCCCGGAGCAGCGTGGATGGGAACACGAGAATCTCGTCGGCGACCGGCAGCGTGGCGAGCATTCGCGCCCCGCGGATGACCACGCCCGCATCGGTCTCCCGCACAATCGCCGCGGCGAGGTAGGGATCGGCCTGTCCCGCCGGTCCGGTAGCTCGGTTGGCCTGCGGATTGATGAGGGTGTGGGTCAGGCACACGTCCCGTTCGCGGCACAACTCATAGTAACGGCGGACGTTGTCGGCAAACCGCGGATCGTTCTCACCGCAGTACGGCGCGGCCGCGGCGAACGCGGTGACGGCGCGGTTCAGATAGTCCGGCGCGCGGCCCAACATCCCCCCGGAGTAATCCGCCCAGACCTTCATCATCCGGCGGACCTGGGCCAGGTCGTCGCGGGTGCGCGGCACCAGGAACGACGTCCCCACGCGTTCGCCGCTGCTGGGCGAGACGAACGTCATCTGGTCCCGCAGTGCTGGATCGTGCTGCAAATCGTATAGCGCCGCAACGCTACCGGCGACGTTGCAGAAGGCAGGGTGCGCCGCTACATCGCCGACGCGTTCACCGCCAATCCAGATCTCGCGCGGCTGATCCTTCAGGCCTTGGAGGAACTCCTTGCCGGTGCGGGCGGGCATCAGCGAGCCTCCTCACCTTCTGTCATCGCGAGCCCCGGAGGGGCGTGGCGATCCGCCGTCGCGAGCGCCGAAGGCGCGTGGCGATCTCCTGACCAAGTGAGGCCGCCACGGCCCTACGGGCCTCGCGGTGACTCCGTCACTTCGGCGCTACGCGCCTCGCAATGACAGCATGGTGTCCCCGCACTTCTCATTACCCGCCGGCCCGCGCAGGCTGCGGCACCAACCCGTAGGATGCCATCACTTGCTTCAGGCGTTCCAAGTTGTCCAGCGACATCGGCGCCAGCGGCAGCCGCACCTCGGGGTCGATCTTGCCCATCAGCCCCAGCGCCGTCTTCACCGGCACGGGGTTGGTCTCCACAAACAGCGCCTCGTTCATGGGCAGCAGATGGTAGTGCAGGTCACGCGCAGCATCCCACTGGCCGCCGGCCGCCAGATCATAGAGGCGTGCCACCTCTCGGGGCAGGATGTTGGCCGTGGCGCTGACATGGCCCGCGCCGCCGATGGCCAGGATCGGGAAGCACAGCAACTCGATGCCGGAGTACACGAGGAAGTTGCGGCCGCACAAGTGGATCACGCGATTGACGTGTTCGAAGTCTTTGTTGGCCTCTTTCACGCCGATAATGTTGCGGCAATCTCGGGCCAGCCGCGCGATGGTCTGCGGTTCCAGGTTCACCGCGGTGCGGCCGGGGATATTGTAGATGAAGACCGGAAGATCCACCGCGTCGGCGATGCTGCGGAAGTGACGGTACAGTCCTTCCTGGGTCGGGCGGGTGTAGTAAGGGACGACGACCAGGGCCGCATCGGCCGCGATGCGCTTGGCAAACTGTGTGAGCCGCAGGGTTTCCGCGTGATTGGCGGTGCCGGTTCCGGCGATCACGGGCAGGCGCCGCCGCACCGTCCGCACGGCGAGCTCGATGAGGTGCTCTCGTTCCTCCAGAGTCAGCGCGCTGGGTTCACCGGTCGTCCCGGTGACGACCACTCCGTGGCTGCCACTGTCGATCTGCCATTCGATGAGATCGACAAAACGGGAGTCGTCGAGCTGGCCCTTGCGGAACGGCGTGACGACGGGAACGAGGGAGCCGCGCATCGCGCTCACGGTCTGGCGCCGGTCCGGCGGGCAGCCAGCGTGCGAATGCGTTCAGCCAACCGCTCCTTGCGCACGAGCATCTGTACCTGCGTCCCCTCGCCGATCCTCTCACGCGAGTTCTGCGCTTCAACCGCGCAGACAATCCGCCGGCCGTCGATCTGTACCAGCCGGGCCCGGGCGGTCACACGGTCGCCGATCCCGGTGGCCGCCAGGTGCGTCACGCTGACACTGTAGCCGACGGCATCTTCGTCGGGTTCCAGATACGGCAGGATGATCTTGCGGCACGCCAGCTCCATGTGGCGCACCATCGACCAGGTGGAATACAGCGGGTGCACCGGCCCCAGCTCTTCGAACGTCGCCAGCATGTCGGCCGTGACGGTGATCGTGACCGATGCCTCGGCGCCCGGACTGAGTCCTGCTTTCACATTGTACTGCGTTCGCGCGCCCACAGGGGCCTCCTCCCCCAGGCGCAGTCGCGCGGTCGCGCAGTCACGCGAGGAGTCGTCTCCGCGGATGGTGAACCCCACACCGACGCGGCGCGCCGATGACGCTCACACAACAAATCGCCCAGTTCCTGGCCAGCGGCATCATCAACGGTACCATCTACGCGCTGCTGGGGCTGGGGCTGGTGGCGATCCACAGCGCGACGCGCGTCGTGAACGTGGCGCAGGGCGAATTTGCGGCACTCGGCGCCCTGCTAGCCTCCACCCTCGTGACGAGGGGGATGCCCCTCTCGCTCGCGGCGGCGGTTGCTGTGGGTGTGGCGGCCGCGGTGGGCGGAGGCGTCTACCGCACTGCCATCCGGCCGGCGCGTGACGCCGGACCCTTGACCCTGCTGATCATCACCATCGCCCTCCACCTATCACTGAAGGGGCTATTGCTGCTGGTCTGGGGAACCGATCCACACAGCCTGCGCCCCTTCACGGCCGGTCCGCCGCTGCGCATCGCGGCTGCGGTGGTCACCCGGCAGAGCCTCTGGGTCATCGCGGTCACAACGGTGGTCCTGGTCGTGCTGTATGTCTTCTTCACGCGCACGATCTTGGGAAAGTCGCTGCGCGCCTGCGCGGTCAACCCGACCGCGGCGAGGCTGATGGGCATCCGGGTGGAACGGATGAGCGCCCTGGCCTGGATGATCGCCGGGGCTCTTGGCGGCCTCGCCGGCGTGCTCATCGCCCCATTGACGCTGGCCACCTACGACATGGGGTTAATCTTGGGTTTGAAGGGGTTCGTCGGCGCTGTGATCGCGGGCATGGCCAGTTACCCCTGGACAGTTGCGGCGTGCATATTGTTCGGCGTCGTCGAGTCGCTTGGGGCCGGGTTGATCTCCTCGAACTATCGCGACGGCATCGCATTCGGGGTACTGATCGCCGCGCTGCTGTGGCGCGCGCTGGCGGCGCTCCGGGGTGGACTGATCATCAGTGAGGAAGCCGCGCAAGAATGACCACGACACGGCGTCTCCAGCTGGCGGCCACAGCCGTCGTGGCGGTCCTCGCCGTCCTGCCCTTCGCCGTCGCCGGACGAATCAGCCTCGGCATCTTCGTCTTCATCGGTCTGTTCAGCCTCATCGTCATCGGCCTGTCGCTGCTGGCCGGACATGCCGGACAGGTCTCGTTGGGGCAGGCAGCCTTCTATGGCCTGGGCGCCTACATCGCCGCAATCACCACGTTGCGGATGGGGCTCGCCCCATGGCTCGCCCTCCCTCTGGCGGTGGGCGGCGCGGCTCTCGCCGCCTACCTGCTGGGCGCACCCATCTTCGTCCTGCGGGGTCACTTCCTGGTGCTGGGCACCCTGGGACTGAATGTGGTGATGGACGTGCTGGTCCGCAACGTACAGCATCTGACGGGCGGGCCGACCGGACTGACGGGGATCCCCCCTCTTTCGATTGGCGCACTCGTGATCGTCGGGGATCGAGCCTACTACTATCTCACCTGGTCCTTCGTGCTCGCCGCGCTCTGGGTGGGCCGCAACCTGGTGTGTTCACGAGTCGGACGCGCGCTGGCCGCCGTCCGCAGCAGCGAAGTCGCCGCGGCGGCGGTCGGCATCAACGCCGCGTTCTATAAGAGCCGGGTCTTTGCCCTGAGCGGCGCACTGGCAGGCCTGGCCGGCGCGCTGTACGTCCACTATTTGAGTTTTGTCAGCCCGTCGCCGTTTGCGTTCAACTTCTCCATCGATCTGCTGGTCATGAGCGTGCTCGGCGGCATCTACCATCTACCCGGGGCGGTGGCGGGCGCCGCGATCGTCACTATCCTGCGCGAGGCTCTGCGAACGATCATGCCGCGAGTCCTGGGCAGTGGCGCGTCGGCCGAGTACGAGATCGTCGTATTTGGACTGCTGCTGGCCGTGGTGGTCATCTTCTCGCCTGCCGGTGTGTGGCCGCACCTGCTCGCGTGGCTGCGGCTGGAACCCGGGCGCTCATCCCGCTGGACCCAGGCCGCCTCCCTCGCCGGAATGCTGCCGGAGTCACCGCCGCCTTCGCCGAGGGCAGAACCGGCGAGCGTGCTGCGTCTGGAGGGGCTGCGCAAACAGTTCGGCGGCTTACTCGCGGTCGACAATCTCTCCTTTGAAGTGCCAGCCGGGGAGATCTATGCGATCATCGGGCCAAACGGCGCCGGCAAAACCACTGTCTTCAACCTGATCTCCGGATTGCTGCGGCCCACTCGCGGCGCGGTGTACCTGCGGGGCCGGAAGGTCTCTGACCTTCCGGCCTACGAGACGGCGGCGCTGGGTGTGGGCAGAACGTTTCAGACGCCGAAAGTGTTTGCCGACCTCACGGTCCTGGAGAATGTCATGGTGGGATTGCATCGCCTGACCACCACGAGTTTCACGGCAGCCATGTTTGGACTGGGAGCACGTGAGGATGCGCAGGCTGCCGCGCGCGCCGCCGGGTATCTGGAGGTGGTCGGGCTGCTGGACCGCGCTGACGTCCTCGCCGGCGCCCTGCCCTTTGGCGCGCTTCGACTGCTGGAAGTCGCTCGCGCCTTAGCGATCCGGCCGGTACTGCTCCTGCTCGATGAGCCTGCCTCAGGCCTCTCCAGCGCCGAGCGGACTGAGGTGGTGAAGTTGATCCGGCACATCCGTGACACCGGAACGACCGTGGTACTGGTGGAACACGACGTGGGGTTGGTGATGGAGACCGCCGATCGCGTGCTGGTGCTCAACTATGGTCAGCGCATTGCGGAGGGAGCGCCGCGTCTGGTGCGAAACGATCCCCGGGTCATCGCCGCCTATCTAGGCGAAGAGGCTGCCTCGTGAATGCTCCAGGCGATGACGTGCTTCTTGCCGTTGAGGGACTCGAGGCCGCCTATGGGCAGGTGCAGGCGGTTCGCGGGGTCTCGCTCTCCGTCGGGCACAGTGAAGTGGTCGCTGTAATCGGCGCCAATGGGGCGGGGAAGACGACGCTGCTGCGGGCGCTGACCGGATTGCTCCCATCGCGGGGGAGGATCATGCTGGGCGGCCGGCCGGTGGCGCGGCCATCCCCCGAAGAAACCGTCAGGCTGGGCATCAGCCTGGTCCCTGAACGCCGGCAGTTATTTGAATCAATGAGCGTGCGCGACAACCTGCTACTGGGAGCCTATCATCGCATCGGCCAAGAATCCCGCGCGGCGATCGAGGAGGACCTGCGCCGCGTGTTCGTACTGTTCCCGGCACTTGTGAACCGGACGGCTTCGCGCGCCAGGACGCTGTCGGGCGGTATGCAGCAGATGGTCGCCATCGGCCGCGGGCTGATGGCACGGCCGCGGCTCCTGCTGATGGATGAGCCACTACTGGGGCTCGCTCCGCTGGTCATCCGCGACATTCTGGGCACTCTCGCCCAGGTCCAGCACCAGGGGCAGAGTATCCTGATCGTGGAGCAGAACGCCAAGGCCGTGCTGGGCCTCGCCGCCCGCGCGTACGTCATGGAGGCCGGCCGGGTCGTGCGGCATGGACCGGCGACCACGCTGGCTCAGGATCCCGCGGTCCGCGCGGCCTACCTCGGGGGCCACGTGGAATCGGCTGAAGGGTAAACGCGCACTACATGTTGAAACGTTGAATCGTTGAAGCGATGCTGCTCTGCTGTCACGTTTCAACATTTCAACGCTCCAACGGTTCAACGCCGGTGGGTGCAAACGATTCAATGCTCCAACGTTTCAACGGCCAGTCGGGGGGGAGAGCCATGCGGCGTCTGTGGGTCATCGGTGCGCTGCTTGTCTTGGTCGGGGCGCCACCGTCGGTAGCGCAGCAATCCGTCATCAAGGTTGGCGTCGTGGTGGACGTCACCGGCGGCGCATCGTCGCTGGGCGTCCCCGAACGCAACACGGTTCTGCTCTACCAGGACGAGTTGGGCGAGGTACCTGGCCCGAATGGACCGGTCCGCGTCCAGTACGTGGCGACGGACGGGGAGAGCGACCCCACGAAGGCCGTCATTGCGGCAAAGCGGCTGATCGATGAAGACCGCGTCGTCGCCGTCGTGTGCTGCACCACCAGTCCCGCCAGCCTGGCGGTGATCCAGACCCTACAGACCAACCGCGTGCCCAACGTGTCCCTGGCTGCCGCGGTGACCATTATCGAGCCTGTGGACCAGCGCCGCTGGATCTTCAAGACGCCGCAGACCGACCGTCTCATGATCGACGTGATCACAGACCACATGCGCCGGCGCGGAATCCGCAGCGTGGCGTGGCTGGGGTTCGACGACGCGTTTGGCCAGGGCGGACTGGTCGAGTTCGAGAAGCTGGCTGCGCAGAAAGGCATTGACATCGCCGCCAAGGAGTCTTTCGCCCGCGCGTCCACCGACGTCAGCACCCAGGTCACGCGGGCCATGGGCCGCAACCCACAGGCGTTCCTCATCTGGGCCATTCCGCCCGGGGCCAACGTCGCGCAGCGCAACATCCGCGACCTGGGCATCACGCTGCCCGTGTACCAGAGCCACGGCGTGGCCAACAAGACCTTCCTGGATCTGGGTGGGGCAAGCGTGGACGGAACGATACTGCCATCGGGCAAGATCCTCATCGCCGAACTGTTGCCGGATACCGACACGCAGAAATCTGCCCTACTCGGCTACATCGAGCGCTATGAGGGCCGGTACGGGAAGGGTACGCGAAACACCTTCGGCGGCCACGCCCTGGACGCGATGCTCATCCTGAAGCCGGCGATCGAGCGCACGTTGCGACAGGGCATCCGGCCGGAGAACACCGGCGGCTTTCGGACCGTCCTGCGCGACCAGATCGAGCGGGGGACCAAAGAACTGGTGGGGATCACGGGCATCTTCAACTACACGCCCACGGATCACCTGGGCCTGGATCTGCGGGCCGCGGTGATGATCGAGGTGCGCAACGGGACGTGGACACCGGCGCGCTGACCAGACGTTGAAGCGTTGGAACGTTGAAGGTTGGAAGGTGCAAGCATTCGCCCTTTCAACGGTTCAACGCTTCAACGTTTCAACGTCATTTCTGGGGGCGTTGATCCACGACCCGGCGCAGTTTCCCGCCTTCTGAGCGCGGCAGCTTGCCGGGTGGCACCAGGGTCACGCGGGCGGTGATGCCCAGCACTCCCAGCAGCTTCTGCTGGCAGCGCATCGTGAGTTCCTGCACCTCCGCTTCCTCACCAGTAAATGTGCCCCCGAGTTGCTGGGTGAACACCTCATTCGCCTCGATGGACACGTCGAGTTCGTCCAACGTGCGCTGACGTGTGACGACCAGCTGGTAGTGCGGCGAAAGCTCTGCCACACCTACCAGCGCGGCCTCCACTTGTGTGGGGTAGACGTTCACTCCGCGGATAATCAGCATGTCGTCCGTCCGCCCCATGATCCGCGACATCCGGACGAAGGTCCGTCCGCAGCGGCACGGGGCGGGGTCGAGCGAGGCCATGTCGCCGGTGCGATAACGAATGACCGGCAGCGCCTCTTTGGTGAGCGTCGTGAAGACCAGTTCGCCCACCTCCCCAAACTCAACTGCCTTCCCTGTGTGCGGGTTGATCACTTCCGCCAGGAAATGATCCTCAAAGATGTGCGCCCCGTGTTGCTCTTCGATGCACTCATTGCTCACCCCGGGACCAATGACCTCGCTCAGGCCGTAGATGTTCACCGCGGTGATGCCGAGTCTGCGCTCGATCTCATCACGCATCGCCTCCGTCCACGGCTCCGCTCCCAGCACACCGTACCGCAGCGGCAGCGACCCGGGGCGGATTCCCCTCGCGTCCAGCGCTTCGGCCAGCGTCAGCGCGTAGGAGGGCGTGCAGGCGATAATCTTCGCCCCGAAATCCTGCAGCAGCATGATTTGACGTTCTGTGTTGCCGCCGGAGACCGGGACGACAACCAATCCCATCAACTCGGCACCGTAGTGCATGCCCAGCCCGCCGGTGAACAGCCCGTATCCGTAAGCGTTCTGGAAGACATCGCCGGGCTGCGCACCGCTGCTGGCCAGGCAGCGTGCGCACACCTCCGCCCAGACCCGGAGGTCGCTGGACGTGTATCCGACGACCGTGGGTTTGCCGGTCGTGCCTGAGGAGGCGTGAATGCGCGCCAGCTGAGACGCCGGTACCGCCAACAAGCCAAACGGATAGGTATCGCGGAAGTCACTCTTCCGCGTGAACGGCAGCTGGCGCAGATCGTCCAACGTCTGGATGTGCTCGGGCCGCACGCCTGCCTGGTCCAAACGCTGCCGGGTGAACGGCACGCGTTCGTACGCCCGCTGGACAACCTGCTGCAGGCGCCGCAACTGCAGGACCTGCAACTCCTTGCGCGGCATCGTTTCCATCTCGGGAGTCCAGATCATGATTGCTCCTCCTGACACTACGACCAGGTCCGGGGAGAACCCTCGCCACGGCGGCGAGGGCAGGAGACATGGGCATAGGGCATGAAGTCCGCCCCACATGCCCGGCCCCTGAGAAAAGAGTGAGGGCTTGATGGAGCTGCCCACAGAAACGGTCACGTTCCTGTTCACTGATGTGGAAGGCTCCACCGAACTCGTGCAGCGCCTCGGCGACATCCCCTATGCCGAAGTGCTGGAGACCCACCACGCCCTACTCCGCAGCGTATTCGCGTCGCACCACGGACGGGAAATCGACACACAGGGCGACGCATTTTTCGTCGTCTTTGAGGATGCCTCGGATGCCGTGCGCGCCGCGCTGGTGATCCAGGACGCGGTGGCCACGCAGCGGTGGCCGCAGCAGGCCGACATTCGCCTCCGCATCGGCATTCATACCGGCGCGCCACAGCTGGTCGCCGGCGCCTATGTCGGGGTCGACGTCCACCGCGCGGCACGGATTTGTGCGGCCGGACACGGCGGCCAGATCCTGCTGTCCGAAACGACCCAGGCGCTCGTGGAGAAGATCCTGCCCGCCGGCGTGCAGCTGGAAGATCTCGGCGAACACCGGCTGCGCGACCTGCGCCGGCCGGAACGCATCTTTCATCTCCTCCATCCTCACACGCCCCCGGCCGCAGCGCCGCTGCGCTCGCTCGGCATTCTGCCGCACAACCTGCCGGTGCAGCTGACGAGCTTCGTGGGACGAGACCGCGAGATGCGCGAAGTCCGGCACCTGCTCGGCATGCAGGTTGCGGCTGATCTCTTGGATGACTACCCTGACGGTATCTGGCTGGTCGAGCTGGCGACGCTGTCCGATCCTGGATTGATATTGTCCGCGGTGGGGTCGGTCCTGGACGTGAGGGAGGAGACCGGACGGGCGCCGGACGTCACCCTTCTCGACGCGCTGCGGGGTAGACACCTGCTGCTCATCCTGGACAACTGTGAGCACCTGGTCGAGGCGTGCGCGCACGCGGCGGCATCGCTCCTCCAGGCGGCGCCGAGATTGAAAATCGTGGCCACCAGTCGAGAACGGCTGGGAGTGATCGGCGAGACCAGCTATCTGGTTCCACCGCTCGCGCTGCCCGAAGTCCGCCGCGAAGAAGCCGTGGCCCACCTGATTCGAACGGAGTCAGTCCGCCTCTTTCTCGAGCGCGCATCGTCCGTGCAGCCCGGGTTCACGCTGACGGCCTCCGATGCCGGCCACATCGCCCGCATTGTGCAGACGCTGGACGGCATTCCGTTGGCCATCGAACTGGCAGCCGCCCGCGTCAACGTACTGTCCGTGCCGCAGATCGCGGAGCGTCTCTACGACCGGTTCCGTCTGCTCAGCAACGGCGGCCGCACCGCCGCTCCCCGCCAGCAGACACTACGGGCAACGATGGATTGGAGCTACGACCTCCTCACGGAGGCGGAGCGGGCCCTGCTTCGAAGGCTGTCGGTGTTCGCGGGCGGGTGGACGTTGGAGGCGGCAGAGGCGGTATGTACCGGAGGCGACGTCGACCGCCGTGACGCCGTCGACCTGCTGGCGCGCCTGGTCAACAAATCGATCGTGATGGTCGATGATTGGAACGGGTCACGGCGATTCCGCCTGCTTGATACTGTCAGGGAGTACGCCCGCGAGAAGCGTGAGGCCGCCGGGGAAATCTCTGCCGTACGGGGACGGCACTGCGACTGGTACCGGCGGCTGGTTGAGGAGGCAGAATCGCATCTGGAGGCTCTGGACCGCCACTGGATGGACCGGCTGGTGGTGGAACACGATAATCTCCGCGTTGCCCTCGATGCGAGCAGCGGCGCGGATGCCCTCCGGTTTGCCGTCGCACTGCAGCCTTTCTGGCACATTCGAGGCTATTGGACGGAGGGACGCCGGTGGCTCGAAGTTCTCCTCGCGGCAGCCCCCGATGCCGCCGTGGCCCTTCGGGCGAAGGCCCTGGGACGCACGGCTATTCTGGTTCAGCTTCAAGGCGATCACGACCGCGCACGTGCGCTCGCGGACGAAGCTCTGTCGCTCTACAACCAGCTGGGAGACACTCGAGGCATAGCGATCGCTTTCAACATTCTGGGCAACATCGCCTACCATCAGGGCGACTACCGGGGGGCGAAGGAACTCCACGAGGCCAGCCTGGCCCGCGGCCGGGCGGCCGGAGACAAACACAGTATTGCCTCGTCCCTCGTGAACCTTGCCGTCGTTGCGGATCATCTCGAGCAGTATGACCAAGCGGTGACGTGGTGCCGCGATAGCCTGACCATCTTTCGGGAGATCGACGAGCCTCGCGGAATCGCGTTTGCGCTGAGCCTTCTTGGCACTCTGGCCGGCGACCAGGGCGAGTATCCTGCGGCCCGCCCGCTGTTGGAGGAAAGTCTGGCGCTGCAGCGGCAGTTTAGCGATAGGCAAGGAGTGGCGAACACGTTGGTTGGTCTCGCCACAGTGGTCCGAGAACAAGGGGACGTGGATGCTGCGCACGCGCTGTTGTCGGAGAGTCTCGCCATACGCCGGGAGTTGGGGAACAAGCATGGCATGGCGGCATCGCTCTACGCACTTGCGCATCTCGCGGCCCGGAAGGGTAACTCCCAGGAGGCGGCAGCGCGATTTGCCGAGAGCCTCTCGCTCCGCAAGGTGCTCAGCGATAAGCTGGGGATTGCCGAATGCCTGGAGGGACTAGCCCGCGGGGCAGCCCCCGAGCGCGCCGCTCGGCTGCTGGCCGCAGCCGACGCCATCCGAAAGGCACAGGCCTCGTCACGGCGGCCGGCCGACCAGCGCGACTATGAACAGCTTATCGCCCGCCTTCGATCGGCGATGGGCGAAGCATCATTCCGCGCCGCCTGGGACGCCGGCGAAGCCCTCACACCCGAGCGGGCTGCTGACGAGGCGCTATCCGCAAACCCTACATGAACCCGTCAATGTGCGAGAAATGTTCCTCCATGTCCTCGAGTGCGCGGACAATCGTGCCCGTGTCCTTTGCTTGCAGGCGCAGCAGCACGTGATAGGGTCGCTGCCCGAACAACAGGCGGAGACGCCTCTGCACCTGGATCTTGATCCCAGGCACCCGCTCCATGACCTCGCCGGGCAACCTCTTGATACTTCTCTTCACCTGCGCGTCCCGATGGTCATGGAAAATTATCAACGCGATCGCCTCGGCCATCGCACCACCTCCTGGATTGGCCGTAGTCGTTCGCCCCTGGCAGCCCTGCTCCTCCTCGGCGCTGGTCATGCGCATTTGCGTGTACGCGGGTCGTGCGCGTATGCTTGGGCACGTGGGCGCGGGTCCCGTCAGTAATGCCTCAGCGGGTTCGATCTCCCTTTGCCTGACGGGCGGCCACGTCCTCGACGTCCGCGCGGCCAGCGTGCGGCGGGCCGCGGTAGGGATCGGGGGCGACCGGATCGTCGCCATTGGACCGGACGATCAGATCGCCTCGCGGTCGCAGCAGATCGTCGATGTCGCAGGCCAGACGATCGTCCCGGGCTACATCGAACCACACGGCCACGTCATCCTCGCCAACCCCGTCGAGTTTGCGGGAGCGGTGCTGTGCCACGGCACCACCACCGCCGTCACGGATTCCCTGCCGCTGATGCTGCTGGCGCGGCCCGACCGCCTCGCCGGCCTGCTGGACCACCTGGCCGGCCTGCCGATGAAGTTCCGCTGGTTGATCCGCCTGCACCCGCAGTCCTTCGCCGACACGGGCGAGCGATTCTCCCTCTCCACGCTGCGGACATTGTGGCGACTGCCGTCGGCCGCGGCCGTTGGTGAGGTGACCCGCTGGGTCGACGTGCTGCAGGGTGACGCCGACCTGACAGGCAAAATCCGTGCGGCCCGAGAGGACGGCAGGCGTGTGGAAGGTCATGCCGCCGGGGCCTCGTATGAGCGTCTCGCCGCGCTGGCACGGGCCGGATTTACCTCGTGTCACGAAGCCGTGACCGGGCAGGAGGTGAGGGATCGCCTCCGGGCCGGCCTGGTGGCCATGCTGCGCCACAGCTCGATCAGACCCGATCTCCCCGACCTCCTGAAGACGATTACGCCCGACGAGATCGCGGCCGGTAAGGTCATGCTGACCGCAGACGGGCCCACGCCGGCATTCATTGCCGACCGCGGCTACCTGGACCACCTGCTGGAGGTGGCCATCGCCGCGGGCGTCGAGCCGATTGACGCGCTGCGGATGGTGACGGTGAATCCGGCGAGCTACTATGGGATGTCTGACGCCGGCGAAATCGCGGTCGGGCACCGGGCGGACCTGAATGTGATCCGCGACCTCACTCATCCGACCCCGGCGCTGGTTGTTGCCGGCGGGAAGGTTGTCGCGATGAACGGCGCGCTGACGGCCCCGTTGACGCCTCCAGCCTGGCGGGACGCGTACGAGCCCGCCGTTATTCCGCGTCTGCCCGCAAGCGTGTTCGCAGCGCCCGAAGATACCACGGGCATGCGTTTGGTAAACGATGTCATCACTGAACCGGTGCCTGCCGGCGAGATCACAGCCGGCGCGCTCCGGGTCGCCGTGCTGGGCCGGCGGGGCCGGTGGATGACGCGTACCAGGGTCATCGGATTCACCAACCGGCTCGGCGGGCTCGCGACCACCATCAGCAGCGGGTTCGACGTCGTGGTCCTGGGGCAGAATCCGGCCGACATGGCCGCAGCCCTCGACAGGGTGGCGGACTTTGGCGGCGGACTCGTGATAATCGAAGAGGGCCGGGAAGTGTTCTCGCTGCCGCTGGAACTGGGCGCGTTCTCGCTCGGCTCCTGGGCCGACGTGGTAAATGCCAACCGACAGTTCAATCGCCTCATGCAGGAACGCGGCTACCGGTTCGCCGACCCCGTGTTCAGCCTGCTCTTCCTGACGTTCGACTCCCTACCCTGGATCAGACTGACCGCGAAGGGAGTCTGGGACGTACGGAATAGGCGCGTTCTCACGCCGTCGTTTCCTATCTAGAAATGAGTCTTCCGGGTCTTCCGGGTCTACCAGGTCTTCCGCGTCTACGGGGTCTTCCGGGTCTCCCGCGTCAAGACGGCCCTGTACGCCAAGTCGCTGCCCGTAGACCCAGTAGACTCGGAAGACCCGGAAGACCTGGTAGACATTTCTCGAGGACAGGAGAGGAGCAAATGGCTACGAAGTGTTTCCCTTACTTCAGAGGTGGGAGGGGTCGCCATGCCGACATACGTGTTGCTATTTAACTGGACCGAGCAGGGTGTGCGGGCCGCGAAAGACACGACCAAGCGCGCCGACAAGTTTCGCGCGCAGGCC
>VBAP01000163.1 GCA_005882335.1 Candidatus Segetimicrobium genomatis | reverse complement strand
CTTGCGTGGTCCGGAGTTCTCCTGAAGTGATCGTGGCGGTAGCCTGGACGTTCGTCAGTGGGGAGATGGTTCGGGTTCTGCGCGAAGGCGGCGCTCTGCGACCGCCAGGAGAACGTCGGCATCGGTCCCGTCCTGCGGGCAGCCGGCGATCGCCCAGCGCAGTGGTTGGGCGCGCATGAACCGTCCCAGGATTGTGACCTCTCGCTCGTTTACCATCGCCTGTAGACGGCGGACGGCACGCTCCGCCTCCCTGCGATCAAGCTCAGGCATAAACAAGGCCAGCGTTCCGCCCTGCAGCCGAGCCGGAAAATCGACCTGGCGGATGTTAGCCGCCAAGAGCTCTGCCGTGCGGCGGACGAGATCGTCCCCGGCGTCGTAGCCGTGCTGCGCATTGAACGGTGCCAGGCCGATGATATCCGCCAGGACCAGCGCAAAACGGGTCCCGTATCGCTTGTGCCGCGCCACCTCTTGGTGGAGATGGGCCACGAGCGCGCGGCGATTGAGAAGACCCGTGAGTTCGTCAGCGGCGGCCGATCGCTCGGCCCGATCCCGCAAGAGTGCGGCCTGCACCACCGGTGCTGCGGTCTCAGCGATGACGGCCAGCAACCGCTCTGCATCGCGGTCGACCTCTCCAGCCTGCAGGACGCCCACGGCCTGCCCGCCCGACAGTAACGGCACGTATACCTCGGAGTGCTCGCCTGTCCGTTGCGCCGCGCGTTGCTCCACCGCTTGCCATAGTGGCGACCGGCTCCGGGGAAATACCGTTCCTGGGGCGGGACCCTCCGGGGTCGCTGCTTCGACCGACAGGGTCGCGCCCCGTTCGTCCAGCAGCAGTACCGCGCAGCGCGCACACGGAAGCAGCTTGGCAGTCGTAGCGGCGAGGGAAGTCAACAACTGCGGCAGGTCGTCGGCATCGCGTAACTGCTGGCTCAGCTGCCAGACCAGGGCGGCGTCTCCTGACGTCGCCGGGGGTTGGTCACCCGATGCCGGGATCGTGGGTGGGCTGATGATCCGAGTTTCCAAGGCGCGGATCCAGTTCGACCCAGTTTCGCGTTCCCTGGCCACGATGCGGGCCAACGCGTCCACGACCTGCGGGTGGAACTGCGTTCCTGCATGGTGCTGCAGTTCCTCCAAGGCTGCGGCGACAGGTCTAGCGGTATGGTAGGCCCGGTGGCTGGTCATCGCGTCGAAGGCATCCGCCACCGCCAGGATCGCAGATCCGATGGGAATCTCGCTGCCGCGGAGGCCGCCGGGATAGCCGTGGCCATCAAAGTGTTCATGGTGATGGCGCACGATGGCCACGAGGTCTCGGAGGGGACCGGGCTTATCGAGGATGGAGGCGCCCAGTGTGACATGGGTCATCATGACGGCCCGCTCTGCCGGATCGAGTTTTCCAGGTTTGCGCAAGATGGCATCGGGAACGCCGATCTTGCCCAGGTCGTGCAGGAGGCCGGCCAGCCGCACTTTCTCGATCTCCTGCAGCGACAGCTGGAGCTCGCGGGCGATCATCGTGGCCAGCTCGGCGATGTCTTCGGAGTGCCCGTGAGTGTAGGCATCTTTAGCGTCGACCGCGGCTGCCAGGGCGGTGATCGAAGAGATAAACATGTCCTGCACCTGCCCATACAGTCGGGCGTTGTCGATGGCCAACGCCGTCTGCGCCGCGAAGTATTCCAGCATCGGGATCTCCGGCCAGAAGGCGGAGGGGGTTTTCTGGCTCAGCAGCACGAGCACCCCCACCAGCGCGGATTTGCCTTGCAGTGGAAGCATGCAGGCTGCCCGGTACGGGCCGCCTGCCCCGTGCAGGGAAATGGTGACCGTCTTCCGCGTCGAGGCGGCCTTAGCCACGTCGGCGCCCAGCGGCGGCAGTTCTGCCTGTTCCTGCATCGGTCCGTCCAACCCCCATGTGCTCTTGAGAGCGGGACGGCCTCCATCCTCGATCAGATAGACTAGGCTGCCGCCGGCGTGCGCACTCAGTCGCGCGCCGGTTTCCGCCGCCGCCCGCAGCACCCGGGTCTCGTCCAGGGTGCGAAGGAGCGTGCCACTGGCGGCAAAGGCTTTGCGGATGGAGTGTGCCTCGGTGGCCGAAGCGGCCGCTGCACGCGACCGCATGATGCCTCGCGCAGCCAGTAAGAGCGCAGCCCCGGCGAGGGCCGGCACTGCGATGATTGCGGGGATCAATCGGGCGGCCAGCCCGGCGACCATACCGAGGGCCAGTAGCCCCGCGACGATCTGAAGCCCGGCGCCCGCCTGCTCGCCGGCTGTGTCCGCCATCCAGCGCCTCCGGAACCGTGGGTACTCTCTGCATGCCCCCGCCCCGGACGGCTTACACCTGCAGACGCTCGTGGCGCGAGTACCGGGGCCGGCAACCTCCAGGAGCCCGCGGCCCCCGGCGACGATCTCTAAACTTGGGAGATGATCACCCCGAAATGGGCTTGAACGAGAGGCAAGACCCCTCTAAGATAGTGATGCCTAGCACTCACAAGCCTCGAGTGCTAATCCATGCCGTAAAAGGAGGAATACCTATGAAGCTGCGGCCCCTTGGAGACCGCGTGCTGGTCAAGCCGATGGAGGACGAGGACCGGACCAAGAGCGGGATTGTGCTGCCCGACACCGCGAAGGAGAAGCCCCAACGCGGTGAGATCGTAGCCGTCGGTCCGGGAGAATGGGACGAGGAGGGCGAGAAGCGACTGCCCCTGGACATCAAGGTGGGCGATCACGTCCTCTATGCGAAGTATTCCGGGACCGAATTCAAGATCGATACAGTTGAACACCTGATCCTGCGGCAGAGCGACATTCTGGCCGTCTTTGAGCGCGAGCCCGTGACGGCCGGCAAGAAGTAGCAACAGCGGGATGCGGGAGCCGGGATCCGGGAGCCGACACGGAGTCTGGTCGGACCCCCGATCACGAATCCCTGATCCCGTATTCGCGTGGAGGTGAAGTCTCGTGCCGAAGATGCTTGCATTTGACGAGGTGGCCCGGCGGGCGATGGAGCGCGGCGTGAACAAGCTGGCGGACGCCGTGAAGATTACCCTCGGGCCCAAGGGCCGCAACGTCGTATTGGAAAAGAAATTTGGCTCTCCCACGATCACGCACGACGGCGTCACCGTCGCGCGGGAGATCGAACTGGAAGACCCCTTCGAGAATGCGGGCGCGCAGCTGGTGCGCGAGGTCGCCACGAAGACCGAGGATGTTGCAGGCGACGGCACCACCACGGCCACCATCCTGGCCCACGGCGCCAACCCGATGGCGGTCAAGCGCGGCATCGACCGCGCCGTCGCGGTGGCGGTCGAAGAGATCCACAAAGTCGCCAAACCGGTGGAGACCAAGGACGCCATCCAGTCGGTGGCCAGCATCTCTGCCAACGATCCCACGATCGGCAGCCTCATCGCCGATGCCATGGACAAGGTCGGCAAGGACGGAGTGATCACCGTCGAGGAGAGCAAGGGCATTGAGACGACCATGGAGGTTGTCGAGGGGATGATGTTCGACAAGGGCTATGTCTCCCCGTATTTTGTCACCGACCCCGAGAAGATGGAGGCGGTCCTTGAGGATCCCTTCATTCTCATCACCGATAAGAAGATTTCAGCTATCAAAGACCTGCTGCCGGTGTTGGAGAGGATCGCCCAGGTCGCCCGGCCCTTCCTGGTCATCGCAGAAGACATCGAAGGCGAGGCGCTGGCGACGCTGGTCGTGAACAAGCTGCGCGGAACGCTGCACTCCTGCGCGGTGAAGGCACCGGCGTTTGGCGAACGGCGCAAGGCGATCCTGGAGGACATCGGCATTCTCACCGGCGGCCAGGTCATCTCCGATGAGATCGGCCTGAAGCTGGAGAACGTCGAGGTCACGCAGCTGGGCCGGGCCCGTCAGGTCCGCGTCCGCAAAGAGGAAACCATTCTCGTCGGCGGAGCCGGCAAGCAGGACGCAATCCAGAAGCGTATCGGCCAGCTGCGCAAGCAGATCGAAGAGACCGAGTCCGACTACGACCGCGAGAAGTTGCAGGAGCGGCTCGGCAAGCTGTCCGGCGGGGTGGCGGTCATCAAAGTGGGCGCGCCCAGCGAGGCCGAGCTCAAGTACCGCAAGACCCGGACCGAAGACGCGCTTCGTGCGACGCGCTCTGCGGTGGAAGAGGGGATCGTGCCCGGCGGCGGCAGCGTGCTGGTGAATGTTGCCAAGGCGGTCACCAAGATCGAGGCAGAGGGCGATGAGCGGACAGGCGTGCAGTTGGTGGCCAAGGCGCTGGTGGAGCCCGCGCGGATGCTCGCCGTCAACGCGGGCCAGGAGGGATGGTTGATCGTCGAGCACCTCAGAGAGAAGCCGCTGGGCACAGGGTACAACGTGCTGTCCGGCAAGTTCGAGGACATGGTGAAGGCCGGGATTGTGGATCCTGCGAAGGTGGTGCGCTCGGCCCTCCAGAATGCCGCCAGCGTCGCCTCCTTGATGCTGACGACTCAGGCGATGGTTGTCGAGAAGCCGGAAGAAGACGAAAGAGGCTCGGCAGCCCCGTCCATGCCGCCGATGTAGCGAGATTCCTCGACGCGCTCGTGTGCCCCGCCGGTCTCCCGGCGGGGCTTCTAATTTGCCCCCTCGTACCGAGGCCGTCTGCAAACAGGTCCGTTATCAAAGGGGTCAGACCCCTTTGATACATGCCGAGCACCTCCCGGAAACCACGAACGATCTTGCCGAAATTACGAACGTTCTTGCGAGGAAATGCGAGTTCGTTTAGTATTAAGTCGCCCGGCGAGCCGATTGACGCGATAACAGCCGGAAACTCGTCGTAATCACGAACTTCAACAGGGCCGAGTTTGCTGAAGGTTCTCGTGGTGGGGTCCGGCGGCAGAGAACACGCCCTGGCGTGGCGGCTCGCCCAGGGTGGCGGGATTCAGATATACGCAACACCAGGCAACCCCGGCATC
>VBAP01000085.1 GCA_005882335.1 Candidatus Segetimicrobium genomatis | reverse complement strand
CGGTCGTGATGGGATCGCACGTGACCACAGCGGCCCATTCGCCAAAGTCCAGCGCGGCGCAGTCTTGGCCGATACCGGCCCGGCGCAACACGTCCGGGCGGCGCCCCAGATGCGGATACACGAGCCGCGCCAGGAGCTCGGGCGGAACTTTGCCGGCTTTCAACGCGCAGCCTGTTCGCGGGCCACGCCGCGAAGGCGGACGGCAACGAGGGCGGCGACGATGACGCCCGCAACGACCTGCACGATGTTGAATGGGAGCTCCGCCAACGCGGCCCCCACCGCCGCCGCCGAGGTCGGGGCGATGCCGAGAAAACGAGCAAAGAGCGTCTCAGCCAGGAAATATCCTAGCACCATCCACACGCCACCGCTGATCGTTGCCCGCAGGTTGGCCCCGGTGGTCGACCCGGCCAGCCGGCCTACGATGAATCCCTCGATCCCCTTGATCACAAACGTGAACAGCGCAAACTGCGGGGCCGCGGCCGCAACGTCTGCAAGGGCCGATCCGACGGCCCCAGCAACGGCGCCGACCACGGGCCCAAAGGCGATGGCCGCGATGTAGATGGCGACTTCTCCGAGGTTGAAGTACCCCTTCGTCGCAGGAATGGGAATGACTGTGTACCTGGTGACGGCGAATGTCACAGCAGCAAAAATAGCGGCTGCCGCCAGCTCACGTGTTCTCACGATCTCTTCCTCCTTGGTCTGTGGCTTCGCACAAAAGCAAAAAGACGCCCGAACTCGGGCGTCCTGGGGGCACTCAGGCGCCGACCCCCCGCAGCCTTCGCCTCATACGGACTTACCCCGTTCCAAGTCGGCAGGCACCGGTTGCCGGTCGCAGCATCTATCTGCCGACTTGGAACGGGGCTTACCGTCGACCCCGGAATTTCACCGGGCCACGGCCCTAGCCCAGAAGGCAGATAGCAGAACGCGGAACGCAGTCCGGGCTGCGTTCTGCGTGGTGCGTTCTGCTTTCTGGCAAGGGCCTCACGGGCTGTCACCGCCGATCGGGAATTGGCCCTAACAGTAGCCAGTCACCAGTCGCTAGGAGCCAGTAACGGCCGCGCCCTTCATCAGCGCTTGCACTGGCTACTGCCTATTGGCTACTGGTTACTGTTGCGAGCCTCACCCTGCCCCGTAAGGCTGTGGGACTTCGGTGCTACCGCCTGTCATGGTACAAGGGCCGCGGGAACGTGTCAATGAGAGCCACGTCGCGGGGACCCGATAGTTCGCCGCCGAACTCACTTGCCATGGCCGAGGCAGCGTACTTGCTGATCGCTCTGGATCGAAGCACCCCCATGGCCGTTGCCCGCGAAGTCCGCAAGGTTCCGGGCGTCGTCGATGCTCATGTCACCATGGGGGACTTCGACGTGATCGCTCTGGTCGAACACGTGGAGACCAAAGGCTTTCCCACCGTGGCGGCGGCCGTGCAGCGGATCGAGGGGGTCAGTAAGGTCGTGACCTGCGTGGTCGTGAACCCCTAACCCTCGTTGAAACGTCGGAGCGTTGAAACGGAAACGGACCCGGGCATTTTCGCTTCAACGTTCCAACGCTTCAACGCTTCAACCCGGTTCGCGTGGTCACACGCGAACCGGTGGGGCCACCGTGGCCATCTGCTGCAGCAGGCGGTGGGCGACCTCAAGCGCCTGGAGGCCGTCCTCACCGGATACCAGGGGTTGCTCCTCACCATTCACACAGTTGATAAAATGGCGCAACTCGGCCAGCAGCGGTTCGTCCCCATGGATGGCCATGTCCTCTACCTCACCGTGGAACGGGTGAATCGCCAGCCGCTGCTTGAGGTAGTCCAACCGGATGACGCGGTCGGGCGTGGTCACCTCAATCTCCGCCGCCTTATCCGCTGAAACGCGGCTGGCCAGGAGCCAGGCCACGCAGCCTGTGGACAGCGTCAGGTGCGCCACCGCGAGATCCTCCTGGCTGTTGTGCACGCGTACAGCAAGTCCGCCGACCTCCACGATCCGGCCCCGGACCAGGGAAAGGACAATGTCGATGTCATGGATCATCAGATCCATCACCACACCCACATCCATCGTGCGCGCCCGGTCGTAGGGCCGAACGCGGCGGGCCTGGATAAATATCGGCTTACGGGCCAGCTCAGCGAGCCGGCGCACCGCCGGCTTGAAGCGCTCCACGTGACCGACCAGCAGTACGCGATTCTTCCGCCGTGCCAGCTCTACCAATGTGGCGGCTTCTGCGGTCGTGGCGGTCATCGGTTTTTCGACCAGCACATGACTCTCCGCTTCCAGAAACGCGCTGGCGACCTCAAAGTGTAAATTCGTCGGTACGACGACGCTGACCGCGTCGACTCGCCCCAGGAGTTTTCGATAGTCGGTGAAGGCCTCGGCCTTGTAGCGGTGCGCAAACCCGCGCAGGTCCGCGCTGTTGACGTCGACCACCGCCGCCAGGTGGACATCGGGCATCCCTGCATAGATCCGGGCGTGGTTGCGCCCCCACTGACCCAGTCCGATGACTGCCACCTTGGTCCTGTGGTGGATCACGGCTGCGCTCCTCGCATCACCCGCGCCTACCCCCGGAACCGTGTCACGGCGTCGATAATCCGCTCCACATCATCGTCGCTCAACGCCGGGTGCACTGGCAGCGACACGACCTGCGCGGCCAGTTGCTCGGCCACCGGATACGAGCCTCCAAATCCCAGCCGGCGGTAGGCCGGCGAGTGTGGCACCAGATGGGGATAGTACACTCGATGACCGATCCGGTGCTCGGCCAGATACGAGAGGAATCGCTGGCGGCGATCAGGGATGCGGATTGTGTACTGGTTGTAGACGTGGAAATAGCCTGCGGGCTCCACCGGCGGCATCATCCAGTCGAGTGCGGCAAAGGCGGCGGTGAATCGCGCCGCGTGGGTCCGGCGCATCTCATTCCAGCCGTCCAGCCGCGGCAGCTGGGCCAGCCCTATCGCGCCGGCAATGTTGGTCATCCGGTAATTGTATCCAATCGTTTCGTACCTGTAGTCTTCACCGGTACTCTGCCCAACGTTCACGAGCACTCGGGCGCGGGCGGCCACCCCCGGATCGCCGGTCACGATCATCCCGCCCTCGCCCGTGGTCATGTTCTTGGATGGGTAGAAACTAAAGATGCTGGCCCGGCCAAACGCCCCGACCGGCCGGCCCCGGAACTTGGCCCCATGCGCCTGCGCGCAGTCCTCGATCAGCAGCGCGCCGGCCTGCTCCGCGATCTGGGCGAGCGCACCCATGTCACAGGACAGCCCGTACAGGTGCACACACAGGATCGCGCGCGCTTTCTCGCGCCGCACGGCATCCGCCACCGCCTGTGGATCGATGTTGCAGGTGCGGGGATCGACGTCCACAAAGACCGGCCGGGCGCCGACGTGCAGAATCGCGTTGCTGGTGGCCACAAAGGTGAACGGGGTCGTGACCACCGCGTCGCCCTTCCCGATACCGGCGGCCTCGAGCGCGACCTCCAGCGCAGTGGTCCCAGAGGACGTGGCGACGGCCTCGGGAACGCCGAGGTAACGGGCAAACCCTTGCTCGAACTCGGCAACCTGGCGGCCGGCTACCAGCATCCCTGAGTCGAGCACGTCGAGGACCCGGCGTTTTTCCTCGTCGGAGATCAGGGGTCTGGCAATGGGAATTGGTCTGGCGTTGCGCGCCTGCGACGGATGCATCGGATATCCCTATAGTGTCCGCACGCCCGGGGGGCTATTCTCGCGGGCCTGTCTGGTCACATGCCCGCAGCACGGAATGAAAAGGCTCTGGGACCGCGCTCGCTCCAGCCAGACCGATGGCGGTTACTGGACAACGATCTTGCGCCCGGTGACCAGCAGCCAGATCAGGAATGCCAGGAGGAGTATGACCAGGGCATCGCCTCGTTCATTTCTTAGGTGAGCCCGGACCTGCGCCACCAGCCACTGCACGAACGGGTCCATCATCTGCCCCCCGACTTGTATCGGACTCCCGCGGGGGCTTCAGCGGTGCCTTCCAGCCGTGACCTCATCGCCCCCAGCATGCTCTCCAGGTTCTTCCGCACGAGCACCTTCAACAGATTCGAGAGCAGCGCTCCCGCCAGGGGAAGCTCAAGCTCGAAATCCACCACCAGTGTCGTCTCCGTCCCCTGGTCTACCGCCGCAAACGTCCACGCGCCCTCGTAGCGGGTGAAGTCCCCTTCCCGCTGCCGGAAGGTGCACACATGGCGGGCGTCATCCCAGTCGTCGTCCTCCACCCAACGCACCGGGCGGCCCTTCACGACCCCTACCCATTCGGTAACCGTGCGGCTGCCATCGCGCTGCAGCACCCGGATCGACTCCACGTCCGGCATGAACGATGGGAATGCTTCGACGTCCTTGGCCAGCGCATAGACCCGGTCGAGTGGTGCGTGGATGAACGCCGTCGCCGCCACCTGCGCCATCGTCAACTCCTCGGTGGGTCAGCCCTGCCGCCGGCCGGTCGCCGGCGCGGTCGTCGTGGCAATTTTCCACGCCGCCGGGCCGAGTCCGTGGTCTTGGACCGTGTGGTTCGTGGCGTCGCCCTGCGCCGGATGGCGCGGGGCTTCCCGCGCCGCCAGATACTCGATGTATCCCAGCAGAGCCTCCAGGGTCTCCGGCGTCGTTCCCCGGAGACGCTGCAGTTGCTGGGTGACGCTCATCCACAGCAGGCGGCTGGCACCATCCTGACGAAAATATCTTCCACGTCTTGCGGCGTGATCAACGCGGCGACGCGTTTGAGTACCGAGGGACGCACCCCCAGGCACGGGGCGAGCCGCTCGATATACTCCACCTGGCGCAGATCCTGCAGCCCCCGCTCCCCACGGGACAGGACACTCGGAGCGATTCCCGTCTCCCGGCTCAGCTGGCGCAGTCTCTTACCACGGCCTTTGCCGTAGAAGTTTTCGCGCAGCAACCTGACGTATGCGCCGAACGCGAGCGCGTCGGTACGTGCTAGAGTCTTCGCTCGGGCTGTTCCCATTCTGGAACACGCTTCGCCGCCGGGCGAGAATCTCCTCGCGCGGTTAGCCCTTCAGGGCTCCTGCGGTGAGGCCGGCGATGAAACGGTCAATGAAGAGGTTGTAGACCACGGCGATGGGGATGCTGGTAATCAGGCACGCGGCCATCAGCGAGCCCCAGTAGAAGACGTCGCCGCGGACCAGCGCCACGGGCACGCCCAGGCTCACCGTCATCTTCCCCACCGAGCTGATGAACGTCAGCGCGTATACGAAGTCCTGCATCACCAGGGTGAAGGCAAAGATGACCACCGTGAGGATCCCTGAGATCGCTAGCGGCAGCACGATCTTCCGGATCACTGCCGCCCGGCTGTACCCATCGATCATGGCCTGATCTTCGATATCGCGCGGCACCGACCGGAAGAACCCCATCATCAGCCAGGTGCAGAAGGGGATCGTGAAGGTCGGGTACACCAGTACCAGCGCCCAGACGGAGTTCTGCAACCCCAGCATCGCGATGACGCGGGCGAAGGGAATGAACAGCAGCGTAGGCGGGATCAGGTAGGTGAGGAAGATGCCAATCCCCAGCCGCTCCCCCCACCTGCCGGTGAGCCGCGCCAAACTGTAGCCGGCGGGGACCGCGGCGATGAGGGTGAGAAGCACGACCAGCGCGCCGATGAACACCGTGTTCTCCACCCAGGTCAGATACGGGGTGTGCGCCAGTAGAAGTTTCACGTGCTCAAGCGTAGGCCGCTGGTTGAAGATCCACGGGACATGGGACAGGTCGGTGGCGCCGACGTAGAGATCCTGGTTGGTCTTGAACGCGGTCAGTATCATCCAATAGAACGGCATCACCGCGAACACGGTAAATGCGGTTGCCGCAACATACAAGATCGCCCGCCGCACGATCCGCAGCGCCCGCCGCGCCGTCATGTACCTACCTCGGTCCGTCGCGCCAGCCGCAGCATTGCCGCCGCCACGACGATCAGGACCGGGAGCAGGAAGAGCGCGATCGCCGCCCCCTGGCCCAGATCAGCCCCCAGAATGCCCCGCTGGAATGCCAGACTGGCCAGGACGTGGGTGCTGTTGTACGGTCCACCCCGGGTCAGCAGGTACACGATCCCCAGGTCTGTCGACGTGAACACCACGCCGAACAGCACCGCCACGGTCACAATCGGCAGCAACAGGGGCATCTCCACCTGGAACAGTTTGCGCCAGAATCCGGCGCCGTCGATGACGGCCGCCTCGCTGATGTCCCGGGGGATGCTGGCCCTCCCGGCGAGCACGATGACGGTAGCGAAGGGAAATGTCCGCCAGACGTGCACCGCGATGATGGCGATCTTCGCCAGGGTGGGATCCCCAAACCAGTAGAACCAGCCGTGCAGGACGCCGGCGACCTTCAGCGTCCAGTTGATCACGCTGAACGTGGAGTCGAAAATCCACGTCCACGCCATCGCCGCCAGCGACACCGGCGCCGCCCACGGGAGCAGGATCAGGAAGCGCACCAGACGGCGGCCCACGAACGCCGCGTCGAGAACGAACGCCCCCGCAGTCGCGAGGATCACCACCAGGGCCTGCGAAACCACGGTGAACAGCACCGTGTTGCTCAAGGCGCTATGGAACTGCGGGTCAGAGACGATCGTCGCGAAATTGCGCAGTCCGACCCACGAAAATGAGAGGCTCCCCGCGGTGGCGGCGCTGAAGCTGAGCAGCAGCGCGAGCACCAGAGGGGCTCCGACCAACAAGAGAACGTATGCCATGGCCGGCGCCAGCATCAGCCGGCCCAGCAGGTCCTCGCGGTCGGCCAGCGTGCGGTGGCGAAACACCGCCACGGTAGCCACCTGCGCAGGCGCCTCGTTACGTAGCGCCATCGTACTGCCCCAGTCCGGTGCGGGCGTCGAAATGACGGAGCGCACGCCTCGCCACGGCAAAGTCGTACACCTCGCCCTCGGCGATCGGTGTGCGGATCGTCACCGGCAGGTCGGCAATCACCGGCTGGTCGGTTCGCACGCGCTCCTCCAGCATGCCGTACACCAGCCGGCTGGCCCCCAGATGCTCCACCTCGCGCACCCGGAGGCGGAAGGAAACGACCCCATCGTCTGTAGCAAACACCGCCTTGGGAAGGAAGTTCTCCGGCCGGAACCCGAGGATGGTGTCCCCCGACCACTCCACCAGATTCATCGGCGGCGAACCCAGGAAGGTCGCCACAAATGTGTCGGCCGGGTTCTCATAGACCTCCTGCGGGGATCCGACCTGCCGCACCTTCCCGCGATCCATGACGGCAATACGGTCGCCCAGTCCCATGGCCTCGACCTGGTCGTGTGTCACATAGATCGTGGTCGTCCCCAGCTGCCGCTGGAACTGCTTGAGCTCGAATCGCGCCACGGCGCGCAGCTTCGCGTCCAGGTTCGAGAGCGGCTCGTCAAACAAGAAGACGCGAGGGGAGCGCACGACGGCACGGGCCAACGCCACACGCTGGCGCTCCCCACCGGATAGTTGCCGCGGCCGGCGACCCAGCAGGTGCCCGATCCCAAACATCCCCGCTGCCTTCTGGACCGCGTCCCGAATGAACGACCGGGCGCGTCGCAGCGCCTCCAGCGGAAATGCGATGTTGTCGTACGCGGTCTTGTGCGGGTACAGAGCGTAGCTCTGGAAGACCATGGCGATGCCGCGGGCACGGGGCGGAATATCCTCGTCCACACGCTCTCCAGCGATGTAGATCTCACCGGCGGTAGGCTGCTCCAGGCCGGCGATCATCCGCATCAGCGTGGTCTTCCCACACCCTGAGGGCCCGAGGAGAACGATCAGTTCGCCTTCTGCCACCGCCAGGTCGACGCCGTCGACCGCGCGCACATCGCCGAAGTATTTTTGCAGGTTCCGTGTCTCGACGTATGCCATCTCACTCTCCAACCGGGGTACCAAGGAGCCAAAGGACCAGGGGACCAGGCATGAGGCCTCGCCCGCGTGGTCCCTTGGTCCCTGGTGTCTTGGTCACTGCGTACAACAGGGAGTGCACCTCTGGTGTAGCAGATGCACCCCGTTTCGCGCAAGATCGTCCGGTTACCGGTCTCCGCTCCCGCCGCCGACAAGTCCCAGGCGACGCCACTTGGTGAAGATGTCCTTCACTCGCTTGCTGGCTTCTTCGACCGACTGTTTGGGGGTCAACTGGCCGGTCGCGGCCTTGGCGAACATATCGGGGATGACGAAGGTGTCGAAGATTTCGCCGATGGCCGGGTTGGCGGGGCCGGGATGCCCGGGGTTGGTCGACCAGGGCTCTGCAGAGGCCAACAGGGCGAGCTTGTCGATCGGCTTCGAGCCGAACGGGTCTTTGAGGCACGCGGCCCGGACCCACTTGCGGCCCTCGTCGGGCTTCTGAGCGACCGGAACACTCTTCGGCGCCACTGATCCAAAGAACGATGGGAAATTATACAGTTTGCTGGCCAGGACCGCGTCACGGTAGTTGTCGACAAGGTCCAGCAGGAAGGCTTTCGCATTCTCGGGGTTCTTGGCGAACTTCCACACCACCCACACCCCGATCAGGTGCTCGCTGCCCACCCGAGCCTTCGGCCCGCCCAGTGCGCCGACGAAGTTGATATCATCGGCCACCGGCAGCTGGTTATCTTGGGCGGTGCGGTAGGCCGAGATCGAGTTCAAGATATAGGAGGTCTGGCGGGCGTTGAGGGCCTGGTTGTTGCTGGCCGCGTTCCAGCTCAGGATGGCGGGATTCATCACCTCGCGGAAGAGGCGCACGCCGTACTCCACCGCGGCGACCGTCTCTTCGGAGTTGAGTAACACGTTCTCGCCGGCATCCTGCTCGGACGCGCCAAAGCACCACAGGATGTCATGGGTGGCCATGTTTGAGTCAATGTCCTGCGAGAAACCGATCCCGATAGGGATCTGGATTTCCTGGTGCCGGCGCTTGATCTCGTTGCCGCCCCGGAGCAGATCGTCCCATGTCGACGGACCATTGGGATACCCCGCTTCCGTCCATACGCTCTTCAGGTAGTCGCCGGGGTCGACGACCCAGTTGTCCGAAAAGCCAAAGTACTTGCGCGTGTTCGCATTGTAGACGCATTTTCGTACCAGGGGAACCAACGGCCCATACCGCCGTTCCGCCTCGCTGTTGATATCCGTCAGATCGAGTGCCTGCTGCTCAAACGCCGATGGTGGCGAGATGAAAAAGTAGACGTCGTGTCCCTGTTGAGCGGCGACCTCCGCGTTGGCCCGCGGGACAATGTCGGCGAAGGAGACGTGGTCGACGGTCACCTTGATGCCCTTGCTCTCTCCCCACTTCACGGCCATGGGGTCAAACCAGGCATCGTACGCAGGGACGAAGTGGCTCCACGTCATGATCCGCAGTTCGCGCTGCTGGGCCCGGACGATTGTTGTCAGAAGCGATCCGAGGCTGCTGGCCGCCAGACCTACGCCGGCCGCCCCGGCAGCGCCGAGCTTGAGGAACTCGCGCCGAGAGAGCCGGCGCCAGCGATTGTCGGAAACGCGAACCCATTTGTCGCTATCGTCCATCCAGCCGCCACCTCCTGGAATATGTGCAGGATTGGAGTCAAGAGGTAAACCAGTGGTGTATTTGGCCCTGCTGCAGAGCACTCCTGCCCCACGGAATCTCCCACATCTGCTCAATCCCCCAATCTCCCCAATTCTCGCTTCGGCAACTAAGACTGAGAATTTCTGGCTATCGGAGGAGACCTGACGCTAGTGGGAGAAACGACCCACGGCTACCCCAACGTTTGAAGGCTTGTGATTGGGAAGATCGTGTAGATCGCCGAGACTGTGAAGATTCATCTTCCTGGAGCCGGCTGTGGCGATGACCAAAAAGCAAAAAACGACGCTGCTCAGTCACGTCAGCCTCTTCTCAGGCGTCGGCCCCAAGGCCCTTGGCGAGATCGCCAATCTGATGACCGAGATTGAGTTCGCGCCCGAGCGTTACATCGTGCGCCAGGGCCAGGTGGGGACGGGCTTCTATCTCATCGCCGCCGGGCGGGCCAAAGTCACACGCGGCAATACTGTGATCGCCTACCTGGGACCCGGTGACTTCTTCGGTGAACTGTCGGTGCTCGATCAATCCCCTCGCATGGCCCATGTTGTTGCAGAACAGCCCACCACCTGCCTGGCCCTCGCGTCCTGGGACCTGTCCAAACTCCTGGAGAAAAACCCCAAAGTGACTCTTGCCCTCCTGCGCGTGGTGGCCGAGCGGCTCCGCGCAGTGAGCGAACAGCATACACACTAACTGCCGTCTCCCAAGTCTTCCGGGTCTCCCAGGTCTTCCAAGTCTCCCACGTCTACCGGATCCGCACCAGTCGGTAATTGTGACGCTGCCGAGAGTCATCACACCCGGAAGACCTTGCAGACATGGTAGACTCGGAAGACGCAGTTAAACCAGTCCGTCAAGCAACGCAGCAAGTTGTGCGTGGTATTCGGAGGTTTCAAAGTTGTGGAGGGGGTTTGACGGGAGCACGTGCTCGGTCACGCTACCGCCACGGCGGGTGTAGACGGCCGGGTGGTGATCTCCCGTCTGGTCGGTCTCCAGCACGATCGCCGCCGCATCAGGACCGCCGGTATCCACAAAGTGAGCCAGCGGAGTAATCCCTTCGTCTCGAATCCCATCCCGGCGGTCGAAGCTCACTACACGGGCCAGGTACGATCGCTGGTTCCACAACTCCGGGGCCCGCGCGACCTCGGAGAGCAGGTACGGCACGACCTCTTCCGGTCGGATCGTGGGCCGTGGCACGGTAATCGCAAAATATTTCTCTGCCAGATAGCGCGCCAACACGCGGGCGTTGTGTCTGAATCCCCCGACTCCGCCTGAGTTGCTGGGGATGCCATGCTTCTTCAGGCCGATCGCACCCTGCGTCACCGTACCCGCGAAGAATACGCCCGGCACGGTCGTGCTCTCCCAGAACGGTGTCAGCGCGGGAAGGCGATCCTGGTTGAACGTGGCCAGTCCCAGGGCGCGGAGGTCTTGTAGTGGCGTCGTGAACCCGGTCGCGGCGATGACCGCGCCGGCGTTGAAGACATAATCGCCCGGCCGGGTCGTGCCCGTCGCGAAAACGCGGTAGGCGGAACCGGTCCGTTCCACGCGGTCGGTCGCGGCGTCGAGCGCGAAGACCCCTCCGCCCAGCGCATGATCCTCATACGGGAGCAGATACCTCGCCCGCACACCGGCCGTGGAGTGGCTGTGGATCGACAGCAGCGCGGGCCGCGGAGAGAGCAGGATGATCTGGCGCGCCCATGGCAGCAGCGCATCGGCCACCTCGAATCCCGAGTTACGCTTGCCGAGGATCACGACATGCTGATCCGCGTACGTGCGCGGCGGTTTCGTCTGCACGTAGTGGGGAACCAGATCGAGACCGGGTACGTCGGGCTTCCACGGCTCGGCCATACCCACGGCGAGCACGAATGCACGGCAGGCATACTCTCCGTCGCTGGTGGACAGCGTGAATCCGTCGCCGGTCTTTCGTGTCGCCTCCCACCGGCACCCATACCGCACCTGTACCCGTGCGCGGCGGGCAAATGCAGCGAGACCGCGCTCCATCTCCGCCCGTGATGGGAAATACGAGGAGCCGTCCATAAACTCTGGGACCAGGGCCTGATATGCCTGATCGTCCGACAGCAGGCTGTTCCAGTCGTACCACGCGTACGGTCGCGTGCCGCGGACTGCCGGGGCGTAGGGCTTGGACCAGCTGATCAGCCTCTGGAACAGCGGATAGCGCAGGAACATCCCGCCCGGGGCGGCATCCGCGGAGAGGACTGCGTGCTCCACGCCCAATCGCCGGAGGAAATGACTGGTCTGCAATCCGCCCGGCCCGCTTCCAACGATGACCACCGGATAGCGACCCGGGGGAAACGGCTTAGACTGACCCTTGGCGGAACGGCGTCTCTTCGTAGGTTGCTTCATCGCCATAACCAATCTACACAACCTACACAATCTGCACGACCTACCCGGTCACCTGCCAGGGAGGCGGGGTGAGGGCTTCGGACTGGGGACCAGAAGGTCGGCTAAGGAGTGACTCAGTTACTGGTCCCCTTCCCCGAAGCCCTCACCCCGCCATCGTTCGGCGACGGGACCCGTAACTCAATCACTCCTTAGCCGCACTTCGGGTCCCGGGCCGAGGATCGTCCGGTCTCATCCCCTGGCGATCTTACCGGATGATGCGCAGACTGTGGAGGTGATCTCAGCGCCAAAGGTTGGCGGTCCGCACGCGCCGGGCTTCCGCCTGAAGCATGCGGTAAGACACGCGGGGGAAGGTCAGCAGGAAACTCTCCACGTCGGAACCCGGCAACGCCAGGCAGCGCAGCGGACCCACGGCCACGACATCCGCGGCCGGCGGCTCGCCGAGCAGTACGGAGATTTCGCCGAAAAAATCCCCTCGCGAGAGCACGGCCCGCTGTGCCCCGTCGACGTGAACACCGGCCTGGCCACTGACGATGACGTAAAGGTTGCTGCCTGAAAATCCCTGCCGCAGGATACGCTGGCCGTCGGCAAAATACTCCTCTTCGAATGTATGGGCCACGGCTTCTAGTTGGGGCCGGGACAGATCGGCGAAGAGCGCCAGACCGGCGAGGGTGTCGATCAACTCTACCCGACTCGCCATAGCATCCCCCGACGCCCGGAAGTTGGAAAGTTGGAGAGTTGAAGAGTTGGAACGTGCCTCTTCAACTTTTCAACTCTCCAACTCTTCAACTCTGTTCCAGCGGTTCCCACTGCTCGACTTCGCGCGCGAACCGGTCCGTCGCGGCGGCGAGCAGCCGCTCGCCGATCTCGGGTGATCCCTTCTTGGGATCGACGCCTGTGGCGCCGTGCGGGAAGAACGCCTTCCAGTGGCGAGGGCCTTTGAACTCCATCCCTTCCCGCCAGGGCGAATGGGCTGCCCGTTCGAGCTTCGGAATGGTCCGGCGGACGGCGAGGATGGCCGACGTCTCACCAGCCGCCGCATGGTACTCCACATCGCCCCATGCCTCGCGCATCACCGCCTGGACCGCGGGATCCTGCCACCAGTGGCCCACCTTGAGCCGGAGATCTCGGTGGCGGTCCACCAGTGGGGACAGCGCCGTGGTCAGCGGCGCGATGTTGCCTCCGTGCCCGTTGAGGATGAGTACGCGGTGAAACCCGTGGCGATACAGACTCTCGACGAGATCCCGGATCACGGCGACGAATGTGTCCGGAGAGAGGGTCAGGGTACCGGGGAAATCCATATGGTGCACCGACATCCCGAAGCACAGCGTCGGCGCAACCGGCACTCCGGTCCGCGCACTGACACGCTTCGCAATCTCGGTGGGAATCAGGTAATCGGTGGCAAAGGAGAGGTGCCGTCCGTGCTGCTCGCACGAGCCGACCGGGAGGAGGGCTCGGTCGTCACGGCGGAGATACGTCTCCAGATCAACCCAGCCGATCTCTTCCCACAACACGGCCATCTCAATCTACCCAATCTACGCGATCGCACAATCTACGCAATCGCGCAGACCAGAGAAGTAGATTGCGGAGATTGCGTAGATTCATTCATTTGGCTCGTTGCGCAGCGGCCAGGACCGCCCGCTTCGTGAAGACCCGCGCCAGGTGCGCGCGATATTCAGCCGACGCAAACAGGTCCTCGTTGACATTGACGCCCTCAGCGGCAGGTTCCGCGGCCGCCTCAACGGTCTTTTCGTCGAGTGCCGCGCCCTTCAGGGAATTCTCCACCCGCGCCGGCCGGTAGGCCACCGGCCCCACGCCGGTGACGCCAACCCGGGCGCCGGCGCACCGTCCCTGTCCGTCCACCGTGATCAGTGCGGCCACACCGACAACCGCAAACCCGGACGCGGGATGCGCGAACTTCATATAGGCGCTCCCGCTTCGACCCGATGGCACGGGAACTCTCACCTCCACGAGGATCTCGTCGGCAGCCAGCGCCGTGGAGAACAATCCCGTAAAGAACTCCCCGGCGGGGATCGTGCGCCGGCCACGGGAGTTCTGCGCGACCATCTGCGCGTCCAGAGCCAGGATCGCCGCAGGATAGTCTGCGGCGGGGTCGGCATGCGCCAGGCTGCCGCCGATCGTCCCGGCGTTGCGCACCTGCACGTCACCGATACGGGCGGCGGTTTCCCCGAGCATCGGCACCGTACGGCGCACGACATCGGACGACTCGACCATCCAGTGGGTGGCCAGCGCGCCGACGACAATTGTCTGGCCTTCCTGCCGGATGAACCGCAGCGCCTCTATACGCCCCAGATCCACCACGTGTGTGGGGGAGACCAGCCGCAGCTTCATCATGGGCAACAGGCTATGGCCCCCGGCCAGCAGCTTCGCCTCCGGGAGCCGGGTCAGCATCTGCAGGGCCTCGGCCACGGACGAGGGCTGATGGTACTCGAATGGAGCCGGAATCATCTCGTCTTGGCCTCGGCGGCATGCGGCGTGGGAATGGCGGGCAGGCGCTGCTCCGCCAGCTTGCGGGCGGCGTACTTCACGGAGTTGACAATGTGCTGGTAACCGGTGCACCGGCAGAGATTGCCGTCCAGACCGTGCCGGATTTCCTCATCCGTGGGGTTGGGGTTGCGGGCCAACAACTGCACCGCGGCCAGCATCATCCCCGGCGTGCAGAACCCGCACTGCAGGCCGTGCTCTTCCCAAAAACCCTCCTGGATCGGATGCAGCGTCCCGTTCTGTGCCAGCCCTTCGACTGTGAGAATCTGCGCACCGTCGGCCTGGACGGCCAGCAAGGTGCACGACTTCACCGCCTGTCCGTTCATGATAATGGTGCAGGCTCCACAGCTGGTGGTGTCACAGCCGATGTGAGTCCCGGTGAGCGCCAATACTTCGCGGAGGTAATACACCAGCAGCAACCGGGCTTCCACCTCGTGCCGATGCGTCGTGCCGTTCACCGTCACCGCAATCGCATGTGCCACCCTGTCACCCCTACCAAAGGCATATGTCTTCCAGGTCTACCAGGTCTACCGGGCTCAAAATTGGTGCGGCGAGAAGCAGTTAGTCCCGGGAGACTCGGTAGACATAGTAGACCTGGAAGACGCCCTTCATCGCTACGTAGGATCCCTGCAGGGGTTCACGGCAGGTTAGCCGGCTTCCTCCTCGTAGCGCTGCTTGAGCGCTTGCACGACCGTCTGATCGGCCAGCGTCGTGGTGTCGCCGAGCACCCGGCCTTCGGCGATGTCGCGCAACAACCGCCGCATGATCTTTCCGCTCCGGGTCTTCGGCAGCTCGCCGGTGAACAGAATCTGCTCCGGCCTGGCCAGCGCGCCAATCTTTTTCACCACGTGCTGTTTGAGCGTCTCCACCATCTCCGCCCCAGCCGTAAACCCTTCCTTTAAGGTGACAAACGCCGCGATGGCCTGCCCCTTGATGTCGTGCGTCACCCCGATCACCGCGGCTTCGGCGACGGCGGGGTTGTCCACCAGGGCCGATTCCACCTCGTACGTGCCGATGCGGTGTCCCGCCACGTTGATGACATCGTCCACGCGGCCCAGCAGCCAGAAATACCCATCCTTGTCGCGCTTCGCGCCATCACCCGTGAAGTACACACCGGGGTAGCGGCTCCAGTACTGTTGCACATACCGGTCAGGATCGCGGTAGATCCCGCGCAGCATCGCCGGCCACGGTTTGGTAAGCACGAGATATCCACCCTCGTTGGGCCCGACGGGCTTCCCCTGCTCGTTGAGGATCTCGGCGGCGACGCCGGGAAACGGGCGCGTGGCCGATCCGGGCTTCAGGGTGGTGATCGCCGGCAGGGGCGTGATGAGGATCATGCCGGTCTCGGTTTGCCACCAGGTGTCCACCACGGGACATCGACCACCTCCGATGTGTTGGTGGTACCATATCCAGGCTTCCGGATTGATCGGCTCTCCCACGGTCCCCAGCAGCCGCAGCGACGAGAGGTCGCGCCGGGCCGGATACGCAGGGCCCCACTTCATGAACGTGCGGATTGCCGTCGGAGCAGTATAGATGATGCTGACCCGGTATTTTTCCACGATCGCCCAGAACCGGTCCTTGTCGGGATAGTCGGGGGTCCCTTCGTACATGACGGTGGTCGCCCCGTTGGCCAGGGGGCCGTAGACGATGTACGAATGCCCGGTCACCCATCCAATGTCGGCAGTGCACCAGAATACATCGTCGTCTTTCAGGTCGAAGATCCACTTCGTAGTCAGGTAGGTCCCCACCATGTAGCCGCCGGTGGTGTGCACAATGCCTTTGGGCTTGCCCGTGGTCCCGCTGGTATAGAGAATGTAGAGCAAGTCCTCACTGTCCATCGGTTCCGGCTCGCACACCGCAGGCGCATCAGCCATCAGCCGGTGCCACCAGTGGTCCCGGCCTTCCTGAAAATGGATGGGCGCGGCCTCACCGACACGGCGCACCACCACCACGTGCTCGATCGTCGGGGTCCCGGCCAGGGCTTCGTCGGCATTCCGCTTCAGCGGCACGATGTTGCCGCGCCGCCATCCGCCGTCGGCGGTGATGAGGACCTTGGCCTGCGCGTCGTTGATGCGGTCGCGCAGTGCCTCGGCGGAGAATCCGCCGAAGACCACGGTATGGGGGGCGCCAATGCGGGCACAGGCCAGCATCGCGATCGGCAGTTCGGGGATCATCGGCATATAGATCGTCACGCGATCGCCCCGCTTGACCCCCAGGCTTTTCAAAACGTTGGCGAATTTGCTGACCTCCCGCAACACATCGCCGTATGTGAGCACGCGCTCATCGCCGGGCTCGCCTTCCCAGATGATCGCCGCTTTGGTGCGCCGGCCCGCCTTGACGTGGCGGTCCAGGCAGTTATACGCGATGTTGGTCCGCCCGCCGACAAACCACTTGGCGTATGGGGGAGTCCACTCCAGGACGGCGCGCCATTTTGCGAACCAGTGCAGGTCCTCCGCCGCACGCGCCCAGAACCCCTCCAGGTCCTTCGCGGCCTCGTCATACACGCGCTCATCCCGCATGGTGGCGGTCTGACGGAAGCCCGGCGGCGGGGCAAACGTCCGGTCTTCCAGCAGCAGGGCCTCAATAGTCCTGTCTGGCATGAGCTTCCACCTCCCGACTGACGATGTCCGACGCTCCCCCGTTATCTACTAAGCTACATTTTCCACACATCCTGCTCCACCACCGGCCTTCACACGGCCCCCGTCACCAGCCCGCGGACCATGTACCGCCAGATCGGCCACACCAGCAACAGCGCGGGCAGCACGGCCAGCGTGGTTCCGGCGCTGAGCAGGGTCCAGGTCACGTCCGGATTGGTGGACACCGACGCCAGCGTCACCGGGAGCGTCCGGGTCTGGGGCGAGCCCAGCACCAGCATCGAGAACAGAAACTCGCTATAGGACAGCATGAAGGCGAACAGTCCGGTGCCCACCAGGCTGGGCAGCGCCAGGGGCAGGACGATCCGCCGGAGAATCATTGGCCGCGTCGCGCCATCCAGTTGCGCCGACTCTTCAATCTCCGCGGGAATCGTGCGGAAGTACAGCACCAGGATCAGCACCGTGAACGGTAGCGTCAGCGCGGTGTGGATCAGGATCAGGGCCAGGTGATGGTCGAGCAGACCCAATTGTTTGATGATCAGGTAATAGGGAATGGCCAGCGCTGCGGCAGGGATGAGACGGCTTGCCGTAATGAAGTAGAACGTGGCCACCCGCCCCGCAAAGCGCATCCGCGCATAGGCATAGGCGGCCGGTGCGCCCAGGATCCAATTCAGCAGCAAGGTCCCCAATGCCACCAGGGTACTGTTGAGCGCCGCCCGGGGCACAGCGCGCACCTCTTCGGAAATCATCCGCCGCAGCACACCGCCGACCTGGTAGGCGCGGGGCACCTCCCCCGTCACGATGTACCGGTAGTTGTCGAGAATCACCCCATATTTCAACCACTCCGGCGGCACAGTGAGGATGGCGACTTCCGGCAAGAATCCGGAGAGGATGACCCACAGGAACGGCGCCAGCGCGAAAAGCATGACCGCAGTCACAGCTCCGGGAAAAACGATACGCTCCCACACCGGGCGCCTCATCGCCCCTCCCCTACCAGAGCCTCGCGGGGCATGAGACGCATCAACGCGGCGATCAGCACAAGCGACAGCCCCGCGATGATCGCGGCCAGGGCCAAGCCCTTGCCAAAGCTCAGCATCTTGAACGACTCTGCCCAGATAAAGTAGCTCAGCACCGTGGTCGCCGTGCCCGGCCCCCCGCCGGTCAGCGCGAAGATGAGATCAAACGCGGTCAACGCCACCAGGATCTCAAATAGCGTGACCACCACGAGCATCGGCTGGATATGCGGCAGGGTCACAGCGGCAAACGCCCGCAGGCCGCCCGCGCCATCGAGCGCCGCCGCCTCGTACAACTCGCCCGGAATCGCCTGCATGGCAGCCAGCAACAGGACTGCGGCCAGCGGAAACTGCGCCCAGACCTGCGCAATCGTGGTCGCAAGGAACGCAAGCCGTGGGGTGGTCAGCCAGGCGATGTAATTATGGACGAGCCCCAGCTCGTACAGCGTTGCGTTGAGTGCGCCCCAGGCGTCGGCAAAAACACCCTTCCACATCACCCCGCCGGTGGCCGCCGGAATGGTCCACGGCAACAGGATCACGACCTTCACCAGCGTCGCCCCCCGAAAAGGGCGGCTCAGCAACACGGCGACCAGCAGGCCGAGGAGCACCACGGCCGGCACAGTGGCCAGCGCAAGCACCGCGGTGGTTCGGAGCGCAAACCCAAAGTAAGGACTGCCGAAGATGAGACCGTAGTTGGAGAGTCCGGCAAACGACCGTGGGAGGATCGGCGATAAGGTGTAGAGGCTACCCACGAGCGCGTAGCCGACCGGATAAATGGTAAAGAGCGCCACCACGGCGAGCGCCCCGCCGGCCAGCGCGTAGGCCATCGCGGTGTCCGTCCGCCATCCCGCCGGGCGCAGCCGGTCTGGCCGGAGTTCAAACCCTCGGGCCATCTTCAGCGCCCCGCGCAACGGAACTCCACAGCACTGCGGCGATTCGCCGGCATCCTGAGGAAGCCGGGGAGCATCGTTGCGACGCCCCCCGGCCAGCCCACCCCAGGCAAAGGCTACTTGAACTGCGCGCGCAGTTCCTTCACCTTCTGGGCCATGGCGCCGATGGCTTCGTCGACCGGGGCCTCGCCGGAGATCGCCCGGACGAGTTGGACCCGGGCGAACTCGCCGAAGATCCCCTCCCAGACGGCGTGCCGGCGCGCCCGGGCCTTGCTGGCCTGCAGCTTGAACATGTCAAAGTCGATCCACTGACCAAAAGACTTCTTCACGTCGGCGTCTTCAAACAAGGGCAGTTGCCCAAACCCCAGGCCCTTCTCCACCGCCCACCGCTTGGCGATGCTGTATTGCCCTTGATATTCTCCGCCAAAGTACTCAATGAATTTCAGCGCGGCGTCCACGGTCTCCTGACCCTGGTCCACGGCGTAGCGGGTCAGATTGTAGAACTTGCACTGCCCCTGGGTCTCGTGTGTGGACCCGGGCATCAAGGCTACCTTGAACTGCCCGGCCAGCGGATGGACGGCTTTGTTGTTCGCATCCGCCAGGTTGTAGTTCCACAGCACGGTGTACACGTGCCTGCCGGTGTTCATCGCCTTGACCACGTCGGTCTCGTGCGGCAGCACGGTGGCCAGCTTCTGCTTGACCACACCGGCCAGCCAGGTCAGCTGCTGGCGTGCGGCGCTGTTGGGTTGATCAAAGATGGGGTTCAGATCCTTGTCGAACCATTCGCCGCCCCGGCCAAACATCATCGCCGTGAAGTTGTCGTAGGTGGTCGGCAGGCCGGCCGCAAACTCGAATGCGATCGGCGACTCGATGCCCTTGCCCCGCAGGAACTTGGCCTGATCCGCCAGCTCCTCCCACGTCGCCGGGGGCTTGGCGACGCCTTTGTCTTTGAGGAGTTGGGCGTTGTACTGGAACGTGGTGATGTCGGCATAGTACGGGAGGCCGTACATCTTCCCGTTATAGGTCATGTCCTGAAGCGCGTAGCCGACGATCTTCGGCGCATAGAACGTGCGCGCCCGGGGCAGGTAGTCTTCCAGCGGCACCACCCACCCGGCCCGCGCGAACTCTGGGAGCCAGTCGCCGCCGTTGTACAACACGTGCAGCGCGGTCTTGTTGCTGAGCCGGTTGACCATCGTCTCGTGGTACTGTGGCCACGGGACGTCGTTGAGCTTGACCGTGATCGCTCCGTTGTACGCGCCCTGGAACTTGTTGATGTTGTCCTGGATGGTATCGATGCTATAGCTCCAGACGGTGAAGTTCAGGTTGACCACCTTGGGCCCGGCCAGCACGCTGCGCGGCAGGGACAACACACCCGCCCCGCCGAGTGCGGCATAGGCGGCGCCGGCACCGGCCAGCTTGAGAAACTCCCGCCGGGTCCATTCCTCTCTGGACCGGCCGGGGTCGTACGATTTGTCACCCATCGTTCTCGCCTCCGTAGTTCAGTCTGCGCCAGCCTTCCCTAATCTACGAAGCAGCCTGCAGTTCACGCCGCGTCTCACCTCCACTAATTGCAGACGCCCTTATGCACCAGGCATTCGGAGCACGTTCATCCCCTCACCCCGAGTGTATCCGGCCGAAGAGAACGAGGGTTCGCCACGCAGAACACAGCTTCAGCGTACCCCTAGTCTTGGGCGGCTGCGAAGCCGGACCCTGCCATAGATGTCCCATACCGCGGAACGGCCATCGTAGGAATTGAAACACGCCAGCCGAAGATAGTCTGGCGGGGAGCGACACACAGTTCCGGGCGAACAAGCATATGCGCGTACGGCAGGCTGCCAAAGCGTCGGGGATTCGAGCCGTCGAACGAGCGGTAGCCATCCTCCGCACGTTCTCATCCAGTACGCCCGAGTTGAGTGTGTCCGAACTGGGACGGGCCGTGGGGTTGCATAAGAGCACCGTGCACCGCCTGCTGGGGACCCTGGAGCGAACCGGCTTCGTCGTGCAGGACCCCGGCACCAAGCGGTACCGGCTGGGCCTGCCGTTGTTTGAGCTGGGCAGTATGGTCGTGAACACGCTGGAAGTGCGCCGCGTCGCGCGGCCGTACCTCGAAGAAATCCACCGCGCCTGCGGAGAGACGGTTCACCTCGGGATTTTGGACGAGGGTGAGGTCGTCTACATCGACAAGATCGAGAGCACGCGGCGCGTGCGGATGTACTCGCAGGTCGGCCGGCGCGCGCCCGCCCACTGCACCGGGCTCGGCAAAGTGCTGCTGGCGCAACTGCCCGATGCATCGCTGGCGGAGGTCATTGAACGACGCGGGCTGCGCAGATTTACCTCCAAGACCATCACTTCACCCAAAGAACTGCGCGACCACTGCGCGTTGATCCGCCAGCAAGGCTACGCGCTGGATACCGGCGAGCACGAGGAGTTGATCCAGTGTGCCGCGGCTGCGATCCACGACCACACTGGAAAGGTAGTGGCCGCCGTGAGCATCACCTCGGTGGCCGCCGCCATGGATCAGCATCGCGTTGCCGAGCACGTGTCCCTTGTGCAGCAGGCCGCCCGGAAGATCTCAGAAGGGTTAGGCGCCACCCTGCACATTCGTCAGAAGGAACTTCCGGGGTCCCCCGCCCGGCCGGCGACGGCCCGGCCATTGACCTCGGGACGATGAATGCCGCGCCTCCTGCCATGATCACGGCCAGCGCCATCGAAGTGATTCGCGGCTGTGGCATCTTGCCGATCTCGAGGGGCCTGGAACTGAGCACCGTGCTGCGCAGCGCGGACGTCCTGGCCGCAGAAGGCATCTCCGTCATCGAGGTCACGCTGGACTCACCCGACGCCTACGGCACCATCGCCGCGCTCCGTCGCCAGTACGGGCGGCTGGCGGTCGGCGCTGGTACGGTACGGACTCGCGAGATGGCCGTGCGCGCCGCGGACGCGGGGGCGCAGTTTCTGGTCAGCCCCAGTCTGGATGCTGAGGTGATCGAAGCCGGCGCGCAGCGCGGCCTGCCGATGATCGCCGGAGCGATGACGCCCACCGAGATTGTCCAGGCTCACACGCATGGATCGGTGATGGTGAAGGTCTTCCCAGCCGGGCCGCTTGGACCAGATTACATCCGCCTTCTCCTCAGCCCACTGAAGGATATCCCGCTCGTCCCCACCGGCGGGGTCACCGCTGCGAATGCGGGCGGATTCATCGCGGCCGGGGCGGCCGCCGTGGGTATCGGGAGCAGTCTGCTCGGCCCGCGCGTTCAGGACCGGGTATGGCTGCAGACAGAGGCGAAAGCCCTGGTCAAGGCGGTGCAGGAAGGACGGAGCCGGCATGCCTGACGTTGTCACCATTGGGGAAACGATGCTGCGGCTGTCGGCCCCGCCCGGCGTCCCGCTGGAGCAGGCACCGCAACTGGACGTGCACGTGGCCGGTGCGGAGTCCAACGTGGCGATCGCATTGTGCCGGTTGGGGACAACGGCAGGTTGGATCTCGCGGCTGGTCGACACGCCGTTGGGCCGGCGGATCGTCAACGAATTGCGCGCGCACGGCGTAGACGTTTC
This sequence comes from Candidatus Segetimicrobium genomatis, assembly GCA_005882335.1. GTDB lineage: Bacteria > Sysuimicrobiota > Sysuimicrobiia > Sysuimicrobiales > Kaftiobacteriaceae > Telluricultor. The sequence continues at coordinate 1,251 of VBAP01000085.1, read as the reverse complement.
GCGGGTGCTCTGGGCACCCGACGGCCGCGTCGGCGTCTACTTCCTGGAGCAAGGGATTCCACCGCGACAGCACCGTATCATCTACGATCGCGCGCAGTCCGCGATGGCGCTGCTCAATCCTGACGATATCGATTGGGAGTTCGTGCGGTCGGCCCGGCTGGTGCATCTGACCGGTATCACCCCGGCTCTAAGTGCAGGCTGCCGTACGGCCGCGTCACGGGCCATCGCCGAAGCCCGCCGCGCCAAGGCGCTTGTGTGTTTCGACGTGAACTATCGCGCAAAACTGTGGAGCGCGGACGAGGCGAAGACGGTGCTCGGGCCGCTGCTGGCGGACGTGGACATCCTGCTCACGACTGCGGACGACGCCCGGTTGTTGCTCTCAGGAGGGGAGACCGCTGAGCAGCTTGCGGCTCTCCTAGCTCAACGGTTCCGAGCCAAGACGGTGGTGGTCACCGACGCCGGTCGCTGCGCGGCGGCGCAGAATGGCCAGGTGGTTTCAAAGAAGGGCTACGAAGTGGAATCGTTGGACCGGGTCGGCGCCGGCGACGCGTTTGCGGCCGGGTTCATCCACGGCTATCTGACCGACGGCCTTGACCGTGCGCTCGAATACGCGGTCGCCGTCGGCGCGCTCAAGCACACGTACCGCGGCGACGTGGCCTGGGTCTCACCAGAAGATCTTAAGGAATTCCTCTCGGGCTCGCCGCGGTGGCGCTGAGATGCCATCTGCCTCGCCTGAGGCCCGGCTCGCCGAGTTGGGGTTGACGCTGCCTCGCCTATCCAAGCCGGTGGGGACGTACGTGGATGCGGTGCGGACGGGAAACCTGCTCTTTCTTGCCGGGAAGGGGCCGCGGAACCTCGATGGTTCAGTACCCACGGGCAAGGTCGGGCGAGACGTGTCGACCGAAGTCGCCTATCAGCATGCGCGCCAGGTCGGGCTAATGCTGCTGGCGGCGATCAAAGAGGCCGTGGGCTCGCTGGACCGCGTCCGCCGCGTGGTGAAGGTCCTCGGCATGGTCAACGCTATCCCGGAATTCACGGAGCAACCGAAGGTGATCAACGGTTGCTCCGACCTGTTTGTGCAAGTCTTCGGAGAGCGCGGTCAACACGCCCGCTCGGCAGTGGGCATGGGCTCGCTGCCGAACGGGATTACCGTAGAGATTGAGGCGATCGTCGAGGTCGAGTAAAGGTCCATCGCTTAGCCGTGCCTCACGCTACCCCCGCCCCTCCAGTGGGGACTTCGATAGTGCAGTG
>VBAP01000084.1 GCA_005882335.1 Candidatus Segetimicrobium genomatis | reverse complement strand
AGGCCGAACGGTTGGAGCATGTCATCTCGGAAGAGCTCGAGGAGCGTATTGCCCAATCGCTGGGCGATCCGACCTACGACCCGCACGGCGATCCTATCCCCACCCGCGAAGGCGCCGTCGAAGCGATGCATCATCCTCTGCTCTCGGATCTGCATGCAGGCCAGCGCGGCGTAGTCGTGCGTCTGAGGGACAGCGATCCCTCCCTGCTGCGCGGGCTGTCGGAGGCGCGGCTGCTGCCGGGCGCGATGGTGGAGGTGATCGATGTGGCCGCCGATGGTTCGATGCGGGTACGGACCGAACAGGCACACCGAGAAGTCTCGTTCGATCAGGCTCACGCCGTGTATGTTGCACTCGAACCGGCGACGGTGCGCCGCTCAGCGGTATGATTTGACAGCCCCCCGCAGAGGCCAGTATACTTCCCACCAAGTCACTGGACCGGTCGCTGTCGTCGTGTCACACGGCTGGCAGCGGCGCTCGACGGCCGCGATAGCAAACACACGACGCACCTAACATCGCACCCGACTTCGCAGGAGGGAACGCAGCGTATTCGACGCGACCATGCGGCGCCGCCAGCAGTCACCCAGTTGTAAATGTAGTGGCAAGGGACCCAGCACCGCCAGATTCCTGCGGCTGGGTCCCTGCCTTTTAGGCTGCGGCAAGTGACTGAGGGTTGCAGGAGAAGGGCATGAGAACAGGCATCGGGTTGCGGTACGTCTTCACAGGTGCCGGCCTGCTGAGGGCGACGGCGAGGGGAGCGAGGCGGTCATGAACACGGTGCAGGAATTCCTCCAGGAGGCGCGCCACGACCGGCGGCTGCGGCGCACCACCCACCACTACATCTCCGACATGATTGAGTTTTACGGCCGCGATAAAGTCTTTGAAGGCATCTACGGCATGGAGAAGCAGCTGGAAGCGATCATGTCGTTCTTCCGCGCGCACTCCATGTCCATGGAACGCCGTCTCCTGCTGCTGGTGGGTCCGCAGGGATCAGGCAAGTCGATGACCGTGGATCATCTCAAGCGCAAGCTGGAGGAGTACTCTCATACTGCCGACGGCGCGCTGTATGCGATTCAGGGGTGCCCCTTCCACCAGCATCCCTTCGACCTCGTCCCGCCGGATGCGCGGGAGGAGCACGGAATGCACTGGCACGAAGAAGCGGTGCCCTGTCCGGTCTGCGACCGGCTGTCGGCCCGGGAGGGCGGGTGGAAGCGCCTCCCGGTAGAACGCATCTACATCTCCGCGCGGGACAAGATCGGGGTCGCGAAGCACACGCCCACCGACTTGCGCCGCGAAGACATCACCAACTTCGTGGGCAACATCAACTTCGCGATGCTGAAGGAGCGCGGTTCCACCTACGATCCGGAGGCATACGACTTCGAGGGGAAGATCATCTGGGGCAACCGCGGCATTCTGGATTGGACCGAGGTCTTCAAGAGCCGCCGCCAGCTGCTGTCGTTGTTGCTGGAGCTCATTCAGTCCAAGCGCATCGACCTGGCCAACTTCCCGACGGTGCACGTCGACGAGGTGGTCATCGGCCACACCAACTATCCCGAGTACCAGGTGTTCGTCTCTGAGGACATCATGGAGCCGCTGCGCGGCCGCATCCACAAGATCGACTTCCCCTATAACGTCGACCCAGAGGGGGAAAAGAAGATCTACAAGACGCTGGTGGAGCGGGCCAACCGCATCCGAGGCGAGGAGAAGCACGTCCCCGGGGATGTGTACGAACTTGCCGCCCGTTATGCGTTGAAGACGCGCGAGGAGTCGCAGGGGCTGCGGGGGCTGTCGCCGCGGTTCTTCGAAGACGCCTTCTCGTACGCCTACACTCTGGCGGGGAAGTGCGTGGACCTGGACATCATCTCCGCGGCCGTGGAGCGCACATTCGAGCACCAGTCCATGAAGGATCTCAACCTCAAGGAGCTCCTCAAGCAATTTGAGGAGACCAAGGTGGAGTTCATCAACAAGAAGATCGACCTCATCGTTGAGGAGATTGTGCCGACCCACTTCTACGATTACGGCCAGAACCTGTATCTCAACTACCTGGAAGCGGCCTCCCGCAACGTGGCCGGAGAGCCGCTCTCGACCACGGAGAGGGAACTGGTGGATGAGGTGGAGGGGATCATGGTGGCCAAGCGGCAGATCAGCCGCCAGGGCCGGGTGGCGTTCGAGAACGTGCTGCTGGAACGCAAGGACGAGATGCTGCGCATGAGTTACAAAGACAACGAGCACCTGCGCCCGGTCATCAACGAGATCGTGTTCTACAAGATCAAGAATTTGCTGCGGCTATACGAGAAGAGTGAGGAGCTCGATGCGAAGAGTCAGGAGCTGCTGAAGGTGCTGTACCGCAGCGCGATCGAGCAATACGGATACTGTGACGTATGTGCGCGATCCTTGTTCAAAGTCATCGGGAGGAGTTTCTGAATTACGTCTACCAGGTCTACCAGGTCTACCATGTCTACCACGTCTAACAACCGCACCGACTGGGGTCCGGATGTTTTGAGACCTGGAAGACACGGTAGACCTGGTAGACAGGAGTAGTGTATGCGTATCCATCGGGGCCATATCGCACAACATAAGCACGACCAGCTGCTGCGCGAGTATTTGAAGCAGCACCTCAATGAGCTCATCCAGCAGAAAGAGCTGATCATCGACGGCAAGGTCAAGACGCAGATTGCCACGCTGGATCTGCCCACCCTCAAGTATGGGGAGGATGCCCCGGTGCTGGCCCGCGGCACCGGCCGGGGCGGCAAGGGCGGTGCAGGCGGGTCCGGCCAGACCGGCGATGAGGAGATCCAGGTGCTGGGTGGACTGCTCGGCGGGGACCACCACGGCCGCGAGATCAAGGTCGAATTGGATTTTGACGAGTTTGTCCGTTTGGCGCAGGAAGTGCTGCTGCAGGAAATTGAGCTGCCGGTGTTTCGCGAGCCGTCGCGCAGCGGAGAGGTTCAGACCGACGCCCTGCCGGACCTGGACGACCTCGACCGGATCGGCCTGCGGCCGGACCTGAACCTGGAGGAGACGATGCTGCAGTCCTTGCTCCGGAACATCCGGGAGCGGGGGACGGCCGAGTACGACGTGGAGCTGGCCCAGGACGGCTGGTACTTTGTGGAAGATCCGGCCGCCTATGAGAACCACCGCTCGCTGGAGGTCTACGTGCTGGACATCTCCGGGTCGATGCGGGGAGAATATCTCGCCCTGGTGCGCAAAACCATCTTCGTGCTCTGGTACTATCTGGAGCGCCGCTATCCAACGAACCTTCGGCGTTACGTCGTGTTCCAGGACGTGGCCGAAGAGAAGACCCGTGACGAGTTTTTCTGCGTAGAGTCGTCCGGGGGCACGCACATCTCGGCAGGCTTCGAAAGGGCCATGGAGTTGCTCCACGGGGTCACCGAGCACGACAAGTTTCTGTTCGTCTTTACCGACGGCGAAACGTCCTCAGGCGACTTCGACCTCGCCAAGCGCCGGTACGAAGAGGCCCTGAGCCGGTTCGATATGGTCTGCTACGGCCACGTCAACCCTGGTGGCCGCGGCGTGGGCGGTTTCTCGGAGTACGTACAGGATGGCGCCCGGCGTTACCCAAACGCCACATTCGCCAACCTTACTGATATCGAGGCGATCCGCAAGACGATGGGCGAGTTTCTCGAGTTCTTCGCGCGGGAACGGTCCGGAGGCCGACGGTGGACTCGTATCGCGAAATCATCGACCGCATCGAAGCGCTAGCGCGTCAGCGCGGCCTTTCCTTCGACCCAGTCTACTTCCGGCTCACCGACAGTGATGAGATCGCGGAAGTGGCGAGCATGGGTTTGCCCAACCGGTTCATCCACTGGCACTGGGGCGGCGCCTACAAGGAACTGGTGGTGCAGCAGAACAAGGAGCTGTTCAGCATCCTGGAGCTGGTCCTGAACACCAAGCCGTCGCACGCCTTCCTGCGCCGGGCCAACACGTATCTACAAAACGTCCTGGTCATCGCCCACGTCTTCGGCCACGTCGACTTCTTCCGCAACAACCACTGGTTTGCCAAGTCGAACAAGAACATGCTCAACGAGGCCGAACGCCACGCCCGACAGATTCGCAAGTATGAGGGCGTGCACGGCCGCGAGAAAGTCGAAACACTGCTGGATGCGCTGCTCACGGTCGCCGGCACCGTCAACGCCTTTGAGCGCAATCCCACGGAGCGCCGCAAGCGGCTGATGTATTATCTGGAGGACAAGGCCCCTCTGGAATCGTGGGAGCACCATATGATGCAGATGCTCCGCGAGGAGTCGGAGTATTTTGACCTCATCCAGCGCACGCACATCATCAATGAGGGCTGGGCGACGTTCGTGGAGGCCGAATTGCTGCGGGATATCCTGGACACGCCGTCGTGGGCCAGCCTCAGCGTCCAGCTGTCCAACCGGCCCGCCCCGTATACCATCGGCTATGCCCTGTTTCAGCGGGTGAAGCGGGAGCGCGGCTTCGACGCGGCGCTGGAGGTTCGCACCTACTACGAGGACATTCGCCTGATCGACGAGATGCTCACCGACGAGATGGTCCGCCGGCTGGACATCTTTGTGTATGATCCCAAAGAAAAGCAGAAATCCTACGATCTGCAGCAGGTCAAAGAGATGCTCATCACGCAAAAGTTGCACAAAGGCGAGCCCCACATCGAAGTGGAGTCAGGCAGCAGTCCCAAGGAGTTGGTGCTGGGGCACCTGGAGGAAGACCGGAAACTCGATTCCAAACGCGTAGGGCTATTCTTGAAGTCCGTACACTCCCTGTGGCGGAATCCCGTGCGGCTGCGCGCGAATGGAAAAGTATATACCTACGATCGCAGAGGGCTGAGCACCGCCTAAATAACGGGAACACGGGAACACGGGAACGCGGGAACAGGGGAACGCGCGACTACTATGAACTTTCGAGTTGGTCTTTCGCGTTCCCCCGCTCCCGCGATCCCGCGTTCCCGGTGGTTCCTTACCACATCGTCAGGCCCCCATCCGCCACCAGAGTCTGTCCCGTCATGTAGCTCGCCCGCTTGCTGGCCAGGAAGAGCACGGTTTTCGCGATCTCCTCCGGCTCGGCGAACCGTCCCAACGGAATTCGCGCTGCGATGCGGGTACGCTCCTCCAGCGTCAGGTGGGCGAGCAACGCCGTATCCGTGTAGCCGGGCGCGACCGCGTTGACGCGGACCTCGGGGGCGAGGTTCGCGGCCAGCGTTTTTGTAAACGCCATGAGTCCACCTTTGCTTGATGCGTAAGGGAGGGAACTGCCGCCGATCAGGGCGCGGATGCTGGTGACGTTTACGATCGACCCTCCGGCGGCCCGCAGCGCCGGCGTGGCGGCCTGGCTGCACAGGAACGCGCCCGTCAGGTTGACGCCGAGGACCTCGTCCCACTCCCGCAGGGTCAGCTGGTCGGGCGGAGTGCGCACGTTAGTGCCGGCGTTGTTCACCAGTACGTCGAGCCGGCCCCAGGGCTGCAGGACTTTCTCCAGCAGGGCCGCGACGTCATTTGCCCTACTGACATCGGCCTGGATGGCCACCGCCCGCCGTCCCGCTCGCCGGATGGCCGCAGCGACGGTGTCGGCGTCCTGGGCCCCAGCGGCGTAGGCAATCGCCACCGCGGCGCCTTCCACAGCGAATACCCCGGCGATGGCCTTCCCGATTCCCCGGCTGCCGCCGGTGATGAGGACCACCTTGTTGATAAATTCCATTCTGGAAGTGGGGTTCGCTAGTGGACGGTCCCTTTAAAGTCGGACGGTTTGACCTTTTCGAGGAACTTCTTGAACTCTTCCATCTCTTCGTCCAGCGGCTTCTTCAGCGTGATGGCTTGTTCGGCGACCTGCGGGGTAACGAAAATCGGGGCCTCCGACCGCAGGGCCAGCGCGATGGCGTCGCTGGGCCGGGAATCGATCACCAGTGGCGTCCCGTTAGTAGCAATATGGATCTCGGCGAAGTAGGTGCTGTCTTTGACGTCTGTCACGACGATCCGCGTCACGCTCGCCGACAGCGACTTGAGCACCGAACGCAACAGATCATGGGTCATCGGCCGCGGAGGTTTCACACCCTGGAGCTGCATCGCGATCGCCGTGGCTTCGGCCTGTCCGATCCAGATGGGCAGCGCCATCGTCTCGGCCTGATCGACCAGCAGGACAACCGGGTTCATCTGCTGATCGAGCGCGACTCCGCGGACCTTCATGTGAACCACGGATCACCCTCCTCGTCGCGGCCCTATTATAGTCACAATCGCGTATTCCGTCAAAAGGTGCGGCCGATACTACACCTATACCCACTCCGGGTGCGCGGTAGCCGAACCTCCCTGCTAATGGGCATGCAACAATTGTGTCACACCAGGCACTCCATCCCTTCACCAGGGGCTGCGCGTGAAACGGCGGAATAGCACAAGTGTGATGCCATCCACTCTTCGTCTCGCGCCAGCCGTCATCCTGGGCAAAGCGACCGCCGTGGCCAGCCGGGCGCTGCGGCTGGGGGGCGGTACGACGATGCCCGGCCGTGTTGCTCGGGCGATCGCGCCGGACATCATGCAGCGGCTGGCGGTGCGCCTGCCGCAGGGATGCGTCGTGGTCACCGGAACAAACGGCAAAACGACCACCTCCCGGCTGATTCACCACATCCTGCGGCTGGCCGGGGTGAGCTCCGTGCACAATCGCGCCGGGGCGAACCTCGCGGCCGGCATCGTGACGGCGCTGGTGCAGCATACGGACTGGCGCGGACGGCCGCATGGTAAAATCGGCATCTTTGAAGTGGACGAAGCCACTCTGCCGGCGGTATGGGATCCGCTGCAGCCCCGCGCTGTCGTCCTGACCAACCTGTTTCGCGACCAACTGGATCGGTATGGTGAGATCGATCTCGTGGCCGGACGTTGGCGCGCGGTCCTCGACGGGCGGCCGCCCGGTGATACCGCGGTGGTGTTCAACGCCGATGATCCGCTGGTGTCGGAGGTCGGGGGAAGGTTCGCCGGTACTACAGTGCCGTTCGGGATTAACGATGTCTCGTGCGGCACCGGCACGCTGGAGCACGCCGCCGACTCGCGCTACTGCTATCGTTGTGGCGTCCCCTACGAGTACACTGTGGTGTACTTTGGGCACATGGGCGACTACCGGTGTCCGCAGTGCGGCACACGCCGCCCGGCGCCACTGGTCGCCGCGGAGGGTGTTCAGCTGGCGGGGATCCAGGGCAGCGCCTTCACGGTCCGAACGCCCGCGGGCGCGGCGCAGGTGCGGACGGTCCTGCCCGGCGTCTATAACATTCACAACGTACTGGCGGCCGCTGCGTGCTGTCTGCAGCTTAGGGTACCGCTTGAGACGGTGGCGCATGGGGTGGAGACATTCGCGCCGGCGTTCGGCCGCGCGGAGCGGGTCCGGGTGGATGGCCGTGAGGCCGTGCTGCTGCTGACCAAAAACCCGGCGGGATTCAATGAGGTGTTGCGCACCGTTGTGCGCGCCACTGGGCCCGCCGCCGGCGTGGTGCTGATTGCGATCAACGATCTCACCGCAGACGGCCGCGACATCTCCTGGTTGTGGGACGTGGACTTCGAAATGCTGGCCGGTCATGTCAGGAGCCTGGTGGTGAGCGGTATCCGGGCGGATGACATGGCCCTGCGTCTCAAACATGCCGGAATGTCTGGCAGCGTGATGACCATCGATGGCGACCTCGGCCACGCTTGGGACGCCGCACTGCACGCAGCGCGCAACGGCGAGCCTGTGTATGTGCTGCCGACCTATACCGCCATGCTGCAGTTGAGGAAGATCCTGCAGCAGCGCGGTTTAGTGAAGGGATTTTGGGAGGAATAGGGCGACATGTAGAACGCAGAAGGCAGAATGCAGAACGCAGAATACGGGAAGGTTCTCATAGGAGTGATGCAACCTGCGTTCTGCCACCTGCGTTCTCGGATAGGGGGCGAGCCTCCTTGGAATTGCGCATTTGCCACTTATACCCCGACCTCCTTAACTTGTACGGAGATCGCGGGAACCTCATGGCGCTGGTGCATCGGGCCCAGTGGCGGGGTATTGACGTGCGTGTCGATGAGGCCCGGCTGGGCGCGTCGCCGGCCTCTGGTGCGCATGATCTCTATTTCATGGGCGGCGGGGAGGACCGCCAGCAGCACCTGGCGGCAGCCGACCTGCGCGAGCGGAAGCGTGAGGCCCTACTGGATGCCGCGGGTCGCGGCGCAGTGGTGCTGGCCGTCTGTGGCGGCTACCAGCTCCTCGGCCACTACTATCGATCCGCCGAGGGTGAGGAGTTGATTGGACTGGGGCTCCTCGACGTGACGACGGAACACCCCGGCCCGCAGACCAGGCGCCTGATCGGCAACATGGTCGTTCGCAGCGCGTGGCTGGGCGGACGGACCCTGGTTGGGTTTGAGAATCACGGAGGTCGCACGCGGCTCGGGCCGAACGCGCGGCCTCTGGGGACCGTGGTCACCGGTTTTGGGAACAACGGTGAGGACCGAACTGAAGGAGCGGTGAGCCGCAATGTGTACGGAACCTACCTGCATGGCCCGCTGCTGCCGAAAAATCCTGCCCTAACCGATTATTTGCTGACACTGGCGTTGCGGTCGCGCCACGGCCCCGTGGCACTGGCATCGCTCGATGACAGTCTCGAGCTCGCCGCGCATTCGGCTGCGCTCGTCCGCGCGACGAGCAGGGTTTAGGTCAAAGAACCCCTCACCCTGCGCCTTCTCCCCCGCCATTACCCTCCGGATCTGACAAACGCGAGAAAAGAGGACATAATGAGTTGACGCGAGCGGACCGCAGATCGAACTTCACCAAGGGAGGTAATAGACAGATATGAAAGCGATCATTCTATTGGTGGTAGTCGCGCTGATCATTGTTCCGGTGTTTGTGGGAACCGCGGAATCTTATGGAGCAAGCGCCGCGGTCAAACCGTCCATCGTACTTGTCCACGGTGCCTGGGCAGACGGCTCAAGCTGGAGCCCCGTCGTCGCCCATCTCCAAACGGCAGGGTATACGGTCTATGTACCGCCCAATCCGCTGCGGGGTCTGGCCTCCGACCCAGCTTACGTGGCCAGCTTCCTAGCAAGCATCAGCGAGCCCATAATTCTAGTAGGACACTCCTATGGGGGCGCCGTCATTACAAACGCGGCCGTTGGAAATCCCAACGTCAAAGCGCTCGTCTACGTAGACGCGTTCGCGCCCGACGAGGGAGAGTCGATAGGGGATCTCGCCAGTGTCCCGCCTCCGCCTGGCCAATCAGCGTCCTGCGTCGCAGGAGATCCTACTCAGGTCTTCAACTTCGTGCCATTAGCAGGCGGAGAAGTCGACCTGTACATCAAGCCGAGCCTCTTCCCATCGTGCTTCGCCAACGATCAGCCACTCACTCAAGCCGCCGTCTTAGCATCTTCCCAGCGCCCAATAGCGCTCAGCTCACTAACGCAGACATCGGGAGTGCCTGCATGGAAGACAATTCCATCATGGTACCTGGTCGGGACGATTGACAGGGTCATCCCGCCGTGGGCCCAACTCTTCATGGCCCAGCGCATCCCTGGCGTCACCATTGTCCAGGTCAAGGCATCACACCTCTCCATGCTCTCCCGCCCCGAAGCAGTCGTCGGCTTGATCAACACGGCGGCAGAAGCCACCCACTAATGCGCGTGCGGAGCAATGAGTTGTTCACGGTGCCAGGCACCGATGAAGTGGAAATGCCTTAATTTGGTCGGTGGAAATGACTCGATTGGGTCATTGACACTATCATTGCTTGCGCACGAGTTCTCGGAGACATGCCAGGGTTCACGGTGACAGGCACCGTGAACAAAATGGCCTCGCTCCACGACAGCCTTGAGCTGGCTGCTCACAGTGCGGCGCTCGTCCAGACAACGAGCCGGTCGCAAGGCCAACCTGCCGGATTCTAGCGTGTTCCGCGCCTGGGCGCGCTTACGCTAACCAATCCGCCAGGTCCGCGAGCGTGCGAAACTCGCGGTCGGCCTGGCCCCCATCAGGCGCTGCGCTTCTCTTACGATTGATCCAGACGACAGGAATCCCTAGTGCCCGCGCAGGGACCACATCATGGAAGTAACTCTGAGCGGCGTGCAGCCAGCGCCTCGTGCCAATGCGCTCGCGGGCCGCAAGGAAGTGTTTGTGGGCCGGTTTGTACGCTCGAACCTGCTGCGCGGTGACCAGAAGGTCGAACTTGACACTGAAGTGGCGAAGTGTTCCAGCGAGCAGATCGTCGTCCACGTTCGAAAGGATGCCGAGCCGATAGCCTGCGGCGCCTAGCCTTCTCAGCGCACTGTTCGTATCCGTGAAGGGCCGCCAATTGGGAAGGCTATCGGCGAGGAACGATGCCCGCTCCTCCGACAATGGCCATCCAAACCGTCTTGCCACGCGCCGTGCTGTCTCTGTGAGGACCGCGCGGTAGGTGCGATAGGTCTCCGCTTCAACCTCTGGTTCTATGTCGGCATACGCGGCCAGCACGGCGGCGGTGCCCAGCGTAACTCCATCGACCGCCGATGATTGCGCAAACGCTTCAGCGATGCCGCTCTCCCAGTCCATTAGCGTCCCGTAGCAGTCAAAGGTGATGAAATCGTAGACCCGTTCCACGTGATTCGACCCGCTAACTCTCAGGCCGCTCGGAGTCGGGGCAAACAGTGATGCGGATGTCGGTGACGCTCAGCGCCGCGATGACCCTGCGCAGTTGCTCCGCTGCCTGCAGAACAACCGCCGGAGGCAGCTCCCCGGAGCTGCGCAGGGAAACCTCGGCGCGGCGCAGATCGCTGCGGGATGGCATCGTGATCCGCTGGAGCCTGCCGCGCTGACTCATTCTGTCGTCGATCGCTCCAACCCGGAGGGGCCTAGGGCCCTCCGGGTGGACGATGTTCCTCCTTCGGATCCCCGTTCTTATCATCCACGACTACTCTATCCCCCAGATGTCAACAGCAGGTGAAGGGCGAGCGAACTTTGGGCAAAGCTTCCGGCGCTGATTCCCATTCACCTCTTCCGTATAAGGGGGATCTGGAGATTCGTCGGCCTGTTTTCGGGTTTGTCAAAGGGGCGTCCGTCCACGTTCTTGCTGCCGTTGAACAGCATGCCTTCGTGGATATAGATGAGATCGTAGTCGACATACGTTCGTCCTTCCGTGAGGCCGAATAACCGAAACGCTTTACCCTTCACATCTTGCGTGACATTGACTTCCCACCTGCTTAATCCTGTGGCCGGGAATTTGTTCGCAGCATCGGCAAACCCTTGGTGCAACGGCGTCACTTCGTACGCTTCGTCGGCGACGTAGTCGAGTTTGTAGGCGCCCTTCGCGATGGGGTGTTCCCCTTGCCAGACGTTGTGCCCTTTGATCGCGATTCTCGCCAAGGGCACTCTCCCGTTGGGGTCCGCGTAGTTCATGATGGTGCACTCGAACCGATCGGGGGCGGAATACCTGAAGATTCGCGAACAGTAAAACGGCTGGGGCTCTCCCGTCGCCGTTTTATTCGCGCTCGGACGCACCTCGGGGGTGATGCTG
>VBAP01000083.1 GCA_005882335.1 Candidatus Segetimicrobium genomatis | reverse complement strand
GCGGTGATGTTCTTCACCGTGTCCGGCGGGCCGTTCGGCTTGGAGGGGCTGGTCGGCTCGGTGGGTCCCGGCGTCGCGGTACTGCTGCTGGTCGCGACGCCGCTCGTCTACAGCATTCCCGAAACGTTGCTCATCGGCGAGCTGGCATCGATGCTGCCCGTCGAGGGTGGCTACTACCAGTGGGTAAAGCGCGCGTTCGGCCGTTTCTGGGGATTCTGGAACGGCTGGCTCTCCTGGACCTATTCGCTCCTCGACATGGCGATCTACCCGGTGCTGTTCATTCAGTACCTGCGGTTCTTCGTCCCGGGGCTCTCGCAGCTCGACGCTTGGCTCGTGGCGGTGGCGCTGATCTGGGGCGCGACCTGGCTCAATCTGCGGGGGACGCTCGTGGTGGGGACGGCGTCGAGCTGGTTCGTGGCGGCGGTGCTGCTGCCATTCGGCGTGCTGGTGGGTGTGGCGATCGCGCGCTGGATCGGGCAACCGGCCACGTCGTTCCCGGTCACGCCGTTCCACGCCGCCGGCAGCTCGTTCCTGGGGGCTCTGGGCCTCGGCGTCTCACAGAGTATCTGGAACTATTCGGGCTGGGACAATGCCTCGACGATCGGTGGGGAGATCGAGCACGCGTCGGCGACTTATCCGCGGGCGCTGGCGCGCGCGCTGCCGCTCGTGACGGTGGTATACCTCGTCTCCGTGATGCCCGTGCTCGCGCTCACGCCCTGGACGGCGTGGACCGACGGCGCGTGGCCGGACCTCGCCGCTCGCGTCGCGGGCCCGTGGCTCGGGCGCTGGCTCGCGGTGGCCGGGATGGTGAGCGCGTTCGCGCTCTTCAACGCGCTGCTGCTCGTGTACTCGCGCATTCCGTTGGTGCTCGCGCAGGACGGTCTTCTCCCTGGACCACTCGCGGCGACGGACGCGCGCGGTACGCCGCGCAACGCGGTGCTGATCTCGGCGGTGGTGTATTCGGTGTTCGCGCTGTTGCCGTTCGGCGGACTGCTCGCCGGCGATGTGCTGCTGTACAGTGCGGCGCTGGCGCTCGAGTTCGCAGCGCTGGTGCGGTTGCGACGCGCGGAGCCCGAGCTGCGCGGGGCGTTCCGCCTGCCGGTGGGGGTACCGGTCTTGGTGGCGCTGGCGGCCCTGCCGATCCTGCTCCTGGTCGCGGGCGTCGCACTCGAGGTGCAGAGCCGGGCGATCGGGCTGCCGGGAGTGGTGGTGGCCGCGGTGCTCGCGGCCGCCGGGCCACCCGTGTACGCCGGGCTGCTCGCGCGCCGGGCGCGGCTCGAGCCGCGGCGCGCGCCGTGACGCCCTAGCCCGTTTTTCCCCGCCGCCATCCCCGTTCGTCGCCCTCCTTGCGGACCTCCGGAATCGCGCGCAACATAGCGGTCGTTGAATTTTCGTGCGGCAGAGCCCGTTACCCTGTGCACTAGTAGGGAGGAACCGTGGTACAGCGCATCCTGCTGGTTTCGCTCGCGCTGGTGGCCGTCGGAGCCCCGCGCGCGTGGGCGCAGCAACGCCAGATCACCGGTCGGGTCACCAACGCGACGAGCGGCGAGCCCGTGGGCCGAGCGAATGTCTCAGTCCAGGGCACGGCGATCACCGCCGTGACCAGCGATCAAGGCGAGTTCTCGCTGGCCGGCCCCGAGGGCGCCGCGACGCTCGTGGTGCGGCACATCGGGTTCAGACGCCGTGAGGTGAACGTGCCGGCCTCTCAGGGGCGAGTCGAGGTCACGCTTGACCCCGACGTGTTCAATCTCGAAGCGGTCGTAGTCACCGGTCTTGCGACCGGGGTGGAGCGGCGTAATGCGGGGAACGCCGTGGCGGCCGTAAGCTCGGCCGAGCTGGGGTTCGTTCCGACACCGAGCCTCGAGCAGCAGCTCCAGGGGAAGGTCGCGGGCGCCGATATCCAGCAGAACGGCGGTGCGCCGGGCGGCGGTCTGCAAGTCCGGCTCCGCGGCGTGACTTCGATCAATGCGACTGCCGAGCCGCTGTACGTTGTCGACGGCGTCATCGTGAGCGACGTCGCGATTCCCTCGAATCAGAACGCGGTCACGGCCGCGGCCGGAGGATCGAATCCTTCGCTCAACCAGGACGCACAGGTGAACCGCATCGCCGATCTGAACCCGAGCGACTTCGAGAGCATCGAGATCCTGCGCGGGGCGGCGGCGGGTGCCATTTACGGCCAGAAGGCGTCGAACGGTGTGGTGATCATCAAGACGAAACGGGGGCAGGCAGGTGCACCCCAAGTCGGATTCACCCAGCGCTTCGGGTTTTTCGACCGCTCGAACGAGGTAGGCTCGAGGGTCTTCCGCGATACGACGGATGCGTTCGGCGCGTTCGCCCCGAGGGTTCCCCGAGACACGGCGACGCGCAGGCTCATCAGAGGTCTGTGCAATTTGCCAAACGGCGCATGCCCCTTCTTCGATCTCGAAAACCAGTTGGCCGGGCTCAAGCCCCTGTCCTTCGAGTCCGGGGCGAGCATATCGGGAGGTACCGAGAATACGCAGTACTTCGCCTCGGGGACGGTCAAGGACGATGGCGGCATCATCCAGAACACGGGATTCAAACGGCAAGGGCTGCGGGTAAACCTCGACCAGCGACTCGGGTCGCGCGTGCGGGCCAGTCTCAACACCAGCTACATGCACACCCTCGCGCAGCGCGGCCTCTCGAACAACGACAACACCGGGACCAGCTTCTATGTCGTGCTGTCGGCCACGCCGAGTTTCGTGAACCTCGGCAGGGTGCCGGGCGACACGTTCGCGCGCAACCCGTTCGTGCCGAGCAATCCGGTGCAGACCGCCGCGCTCATGAAGAACAACGAGGACGTGTATCGCTTCATCGGTGGAGCGAATCTCCAGTGGGACGCCGTCCAGTCGGGTGGGCACTACCTGCGATTCATCACGCTCGGCGGCGCGGATTACTTCAACCAGGACAACGCGCTGTTTTTCCCACCCGAGCTGCAGTTCGAGCCCAACGATGGCTTGCCAGGCACCTCGCTGCTCTCCAACACCGGCAGCCTGAACCTGAATCTGAACGCCAGCGCCGTCCACACGTACACGCCGAGCAGCAACGCCTTCTCCGCCACGACATCCCTGGGCATCCAATATGGGTGGCGCAGGTTGAACATCTCGCGCATCACGAGCCGGAACCTCACCGCCGGGCAAGAGAACGTGGACGCCGGCACGAACATCGTGATCGGCCCCGAGCGGCGGGAGAAGATCAAGGATCTCGGTTTCTTTGCGCAGGAGGAGTTCCTGGCCCGGGATCAGCGCCTGCTCCTCACAGCCGGAATTCGAGCAGACCAGAGCAGCCTTAACGCCGACCCGAACAAGCTGCACTACTTTCCCAAGGCGTCGGCCTCCTACCGGTTCCTCAAGCCCGCGAGCTTCGTGGACGAGCTCAAGATTCGTGGGGCGTATGGTGAGTCCGGTAATGAGCCGTTCTATGGACAGAAGTTCACGTCCCTCCGCGCTACGAGCAAAATCGGCGGGCTTCCCGGCACCGTGACCGGCGACACCACGGGCGCACCCGACTTGGGACCGGAGCGGGAGCGGGAATTCGAGGGCGGTTTCGACGCTACTCTGTGGGGCGGTCGAGGGAACCTCGAGGTGACGGGCTACCAGAAGAACGTCAGCGACCTCCTGCTTCCACGACAGCTCGAGCCCACTAAGGGCGTGAACGTCCTGGTCGCGAACGGCGGCAAGCTCCGCACGCGCGGCCTCGAGGTGACCCTCGGGCTCATCCCCGTGCAGCAGAGCGATCTGAGCTGGATCTTCCGGACGACCTTCGCGCTGAGCCGGAGCGTCATCACGGATCTGGCCGGTCTGCCGTCGTTCCGCGCCGGTGGGTTCGGGGCGTCGCTCGGCCAGTTCCGCGTGGAAGAGGGCGCGTCGTCGACGCAGATCGTCGGCAACGACACCCTCACCGCCGCCGACGTCGCGAGCACCACGTACGACTACTTGAAAGCCGCCGACACAACGGGCACGGTCGTGGTTCGTAAGATCGGCGACGCCAACCCCGACTTCCGGATGGCGTTCACCAACGACTTCAGGTGGAAGCATTTTGACCTTCACGTCCTGCTCGACTGGCAGCACGGCGGGAGCATCCTCAATCTCACGAAGCTGCTGTACGACTTTGGGCAGGTGACGGAGGACTACGGCGTAGCGCTGCGCGATACGGTAGTGTTTCCAACCAGCGACACTACTGCCGACACCCTCCGGACCGTGGGCCAGAAGCGGATCTATGGATTCGGCAAGGTGGCCAAGAACTTCGTCGAGAGCGCGACGTTCCTGAAGCTGCGGGAGATCACGCTGACCTACACGTTACCGCCTTCCGCGATGACGAGTTTCTGGCGCGGCGCCCGTTATGTCCGCCTGAGCGCCAGCGGACGCAATCTCTTCACGATCGCGCCGTTCACCGGGCTCGATCCGGAAGTCAGCAACTTCGGAAACCAACCGATCGCGCGGAACATCGACGTTACACCGTTCCCGCCCAGTCGGAGCTTCTGGTTCTCGATCGACGTGGGGTTCTGACCATGCGGCCACTCTCGAGGGCTCGATCCATGCGAACGACGAAACTTCTGGCCGCGCTGGTTGGGTTGGTGGTTGCCACCGGCTGCAAGGATCTCAATGTACCGAACCTGAACTCTCCGGCGCTCGACGACCTGCTGAACAATCCGACGCGGTCCAAGATTGTAACCGCGGCCACCGGACTGTTGATCGGGACGCGGGCGGGGATTGCCGCGCAGAACGGGTACGTGTCGCTGCTCGGCATCGTGGGCCGAGAATCGTACAACTTCGACCCGGCCGATCCCCGGTTCGTGACCGAAATGATGGTGGGGCCCCTCGACGGGGGGAGCCCGGCGTTCGGCGGCAACCTGTGGGCCAATCCCTACCGCAGCATCCTGAACGCGAACATTCTGCTCACCGCCACCGACCGCGTTCCGGCGATGAGCGACCCGGAGAAGGAAGCCGTGCGGGGCTTCGCCAAGACGATCCAGGCGTTCGACTTCCTCAAGGTGATCGTCACGCGCGACGCCAACGGCGCGCCGATCGACGTGGGTATCGACCTGACCGCACCACCCGCGGCCATCGCGACGCGAGCGGCGGTCTATGCCCGTATCGTGCAATTGCTCGACGCGGCGCAGACGCATCTGCAGGCGGCGGGGTCGACGTTCCCTTTCACGCTACCTTCAGGATTCGCGGGGTTCAACACACCGAGCACGTTCCTGCAATTCAATCGCGCCCTCCGAGCCCGGGTAGCCGTCTACACTGACGACTTCGCCGGCGCGTTGACCGCGCTGGGCGGCTCCTTCATTGACACCACCAAGTCCCTCAACCTGGGCGTGTATTACGACTACAGCACCGTATCCGGGGACGAGACGAACGCGTTGTTCGACCCGAACGCCCGCGCGATCGTGGCGCATCCATCCCTGGAGACCGACGCGCAGCTTCAGACCGGTGGCGCGAAGGATGCTCGGTTCGTGCGCAAGATCGCGAAGCTGCCCGCGGCGAAGAGCGCCCAGGGACTCACATCGGATCTCCAGTTTGTCATCTACGACGCCGTCGATGCTCCAATCCCGATCATCCGCAACGAGGAGCTGATCTTGCTGCGGGCCGAGGCGAACGTCGGGCTGAACACGGCGGGGAGCCTGGCCGCGGCCATCACGGATTTGAACACGATCCGCGTCAAGTCTGGGAGCTTGCCGTTGTATGCGGGTGCGGTGACGCAGACGGCGCTCCTGGACGAATTGCTCTACAACAAGCGCTACTCTTTGATGTTCGAGGGCGGACACCGCTGGATTGATTTGCGGCACTACGGCCGGCTGAACACGCTGCCGCAGGATCCTACCAGCGGCGGGGCGGCCAAACGGTTCAGCAAGTTCCCGTTCCCGGGATTCGAATGTGATCCGCGCAGCCCCCCCCCGCCGGGGTGCGGGACCGAGACGGGGTCATAAGTCGCCCTGCCTGCGAACGGAGCCACCGCCGAGCGTCCCCGCGCTCGGCGGTTTTTTATGCGTCACGGCGCATGTTCTATCGCAATCCCCGACCGGTCATCCCGTCTTGCGGGGTCACGGTTCGGGCGGCAGCATATGGGATGCTTCGTGCGGCCCCAGTGACTTCCGTGGCACCCTCCGAGGAGGCCTTCGTGGTAACGCGCATTCTCCTGATCACGCTGGCGCTGGCGACGCTCGTCGGTGTCGTCGCCGTGTCGGCGCAGCAACGCCAGATCACCGGCCGCGTCACGTCGGCGGCGACGAGCGAGCCCATCGCCGGCGTCAACGTATCCGTGACCGGCACCGCGTACGCCGCGGTAACGAACGCCGAGGGCCGCTACGCGATCCCGGCACCCGCCGGCGCCGCCACGCTGGTGTTCCGCCGCATCGCCTTCAAGCGGCGCGAGGTTCAACTCCCGGCCGATCAGAACACCGCCGACGCGACGCTCGAGCCTGACGTGTTCAACCTCGAGGCGGTCGTCGTCACCGGTCAGGCGACCGGCGTCGAGCGGCGGAATGCGGCCATCGCGACTTCGGTCATCACGGGAAGCGAGGTGACGAGCGTACCGGCTCCGGCGGTCGATCGGGCACTGCAGGGGCGGGTCCCGGGGGCGTACATCCAGCAGAACTCGGGCGCGCCGGGCGGCGGGACCCAAGTGCAGATCCGTGGCTCGAACACCGTGGTCGGATCGGCGGACCCGCTGTTCGTGGTGGACGGCGTGATCGTGAGCGACGCGTCAATTTCTTCCGGGTTGTTCACCGTAACGGAGAGTGGGAACCCGCAGTCGACCCGCAACGACGGCGAGAAGCAGGACGACCCGGTCAACCGGCTCACGGACCTGAATCCCAACGACATCGCCTCGATCGAGATCCTGCGTGGCGCCGCCGCCTCGTCCATCTACGGCTCCAAGGGCGTGAACGGCGTCGTCATCATCACGACGAACCGGGGGAAAGCGGGCACGCCGCGCGCGAATATCGTCCAGCGGGTCGGGTTCTCGGAGCTGCAGCGGGGGTTCGATACGCGGGTGTTCGACACGACGAGCGCGATCGTTCAGTACGCCACGATCTACGACGATCTCGGTAACCCTATCGGCATAGACTCGGCGTCGCGTGCCCTGATCATGTCTTACTTGGTAAACGGGAGACTGCCCACCTACGACCACCTGCGGGAGGTGGCGGGCGAAAAGCCGATCAACTACGAGACGCAGCTCGATGTGTCTGGAGGCTCGGGACAGACGCGCTATTTCCTGTCGGGCAACGTGAAGGGCGACGGCGGGATCATCGCCAACACGGGGGCACAGCGGCAGACCCTGCGTGCCAACATCGACCAGTCGTTCTCAGATCGGTTCAGCGTGGCGTTCAGCTCGGCGTTCAATCGCACCACCACGCAGCGCGGGTTCACGAACAACGACAACAACGGCGCCAGCATCACGTATGGGATCGCTTACATCCCCGGGTTCGTGAACATCGAGCCGGTGAATGGCGTGTTCCCCAATCCGGGCATCACCTACAAGGCCTCGAACCCGCTGCAAACCATCGCGCTCGGCAAGAATGACGAGACAGCCCTGCGGTTCACGGGCGGCTTGACGGCCACCTACCAGGCGGTCGCGAGCGCGCACCACAACTTGAAGGTCGTGGGGGCGGGCGGGATCGATTTCTTCAACCAGAAGAACAAAGTGGTCGCGCCGCCGGAGCTCTTCTTCCAGGCGAACCAGACGAACCCCGGCGTGGCCACGCTGGGGAACGCGGACAGCCGCTTTACGAACTGGAACTTCAACGCCATCCACACCTACACCCCAACGAGCGGCAGCTTCAAGACCACGACGTCCGCTGGCGTGCAATGGGAGGATCGTCAGCTCAGTCGCGGGCGAGTCGAGGCGCAGGGGCTGCTCCCCGGTCAGCAGAACATCAATCAGGGCTCGGTACTGACCCCCTTCGAGGAGACCACGCACGAGCGGACCATCGGTCTCTACGGCCAGGAGGAATGGCTCGGCCTGGGCGAGCGGCTCCTGCTCTCCGGCGGGGTGCGGGCCGAGCGCTCGAGCGCCAACGGCGACGTGGACAAGTTCTACTTCTTCCCCAAGGCGGCGGGCTCCTACCGCTTCCCGAACGCGCTCGGCGAGGGGAGCGACTTCAAGCTGCGCGCGGCGTATGGCGAGACCGGCAACCAGCCGCTGTTCGGCCAGAAGTTCACGACCCTGCAGGGCGGCCAGGTGATCGGCGGCCACGTCGGCACCGTCGTGGGCAACGTCGCGGGCGACGCGAGCATTCGTCCAGAGCGGACGCGCGAGATCGAGGCAGGCATAGACGCGTCCTTGCTGCGGGGCAGGGCCAGTGTGGAGCTCACTCTGTTCCAGCGGAGGACCAGTGACCTGCTCGTGCCCGTGACGCCTGCGCCATCGATGGGCTACGGGCTGCAATTCCTCAACGGCGGCAAGATCAAGAATGAGGGGATCGAGGTCGCCGCCGGCCTCACGCTGATCCAGCGCGAACACGTGAATTGGATCTTCCGGACCACCTTCACCAGCATCAAGAACCGGGTGCTCGAGTTGAATCTCCCTGGCGGGGCGCAGGGCTTCCGACCCGCGAACGCGGGGTATGGCCTCTCATACGGCGAGTTTTTCGTCCAGGTGGGACAGCCCATTACGCAGATCATCGGGGTGGACGATGTAGGCAATACGATCTCGCTCGGGCAGGCTAATCCGAAGTTCCGCTGGGCGTTCTCGAACCAGATCACGTATCACCGCGCCTCATTGTCCTTCTTGTGGGACTGGCAGAACGGTGGCGTGGCCCAGAACCAGACGCTCTCGCTGTACGACTGCAACGGCCTGGCACCGGACTTCTCCAGTCCGCGGGGGCAAGCGGGCTACGATGCCTGCAACAATACGGGCGACGCGCGCCCGTTCGTCGAGTCTACATCGTTCTTGAAGCTCCGCAACGCGAGCCTTTCGCTCGACCTGCCCGACCACGTGGCAGCCTGGTTCGGCGCACGGTCAGCGCGGATCAGCGTCGAAGGCGTGAACCTGATCACGATCACGGACTACATCGGGTACGACCCGGAGGTATCGAACTACGGCCAGCAGTCCATCACACGGAACATCGACCTCGGGCCCTACCCACCGTCCCGATCGTTCTTCTTCACCATCCAGGCGGGGTTCTGACCATGCGCACGAGACGCGTTGCGATCGCGGCTGGCCTCCTCGTTCTGGCGGGCTGCGACTTCAACATCCTCAACACCAACCAGCCGAGGCTCGACGACCTGCTGAGCAATCCAACGCGCGGGAAGCTCACGGCCGCAGCGACCGGCGTGATGTCCAGCGCTCGAACTGGGATGGTGCCCTTTATCTGGCGGCTCGGGTCGATGGGGCGGGAGGGGATCAACCTTTCGGGCAATAACCAGCCCGACTATGCGGAGCCGTTCTTCGGCCCGGTGCAGGGAGGCGGCTCCTTCGGCGGCACCCTGTGGCTCGACCGCTATCAGAGCATCCGCACGGCCAACATCTACCTCCAGGCGCTCGCGAACAACACGTCATTGTCCGGCCCCGATCGCCTGAGTGACGCAGAGCGCGCGGCGTCGCGCGGGATGGCGAATACGTACAAGGCCCTGGCCTTGCTCTACGTCGTCGAAACGCGCGCACAACTCGGCGCGCCCGTAGAAGTTGATCGTGCTATCGAGCAGGCGCCGGCGCCTTGGGTGACGGAGGATAGCGTCTACGGCTACATCATTGGTCTATTGAACTCGGCGCAGGCCGATCTCACGGTCGCGGGCTCGACCGCCTTTCCGTTCCGGATCCCGCCAGGACTCGCCGACTTCGCTACGCCGACCGCCTTCCTCAAGTTCAACCGCGCGCTCGCAGCCAAAGCCAACGTGCTGCGGGCTACGGCGCTGAACGGCTGCGGCGGGAATCCGGCCTCCTGCTACACGGCGGCGCTCTCCGACCTCGGCCAGACGTTTCTCAGCACGGCCCCGGCGGACTTCCAGAGCGGAGCCTACCTCGACTTTTCGACCGATCCGGGCGACCAGACCAACGACCTGTCTGAGCCGCTGGATGGCTCCACGTGGTTCGCCTTGACGAGCAACATTGCCGACGCCGACGCCCAGGCGAATGGCTCGAAGGATCAGCGGGTGCTCACCAAGATCGATACGGCCGAGGTGGTTCAGAGACTCGGAGGCATCGCGATTCCGGGTGAGCTGAAGTTCACAGTGTATTTCTCGAACGGTGCAGCGGATGCCGGTCACCCCATTCCCATCATCAAGGACGAGGAGCTTTTGCTGTTGCGGGCCGAGGCGAACTGGTTTAGCTCGATCCCGAACAAGGGACAGGCTATTACAGACCTCAATCTTGTGCGCCAGAACTCTGGCCTGCTTCTCCCGACGACGGTGACGCCGGCGTCGAGCGACGCGGCGTTTGTCACGGCGCTCCTGTACGAGAGGCGATACTCGCTATTGTGGGAGCAGGGTGCGCGCTGGATCGACGCCCGACGTTTCGGGTTGCTCGCGACCATTCCGGCGGCGGTGACCGGGGGGAACGTGCCCGAAGTGATGCCGGTGCCGGCGCCCGAGTGTGACGCCCGCAACCTCAAACCCAAGACCATTGGGGACATCATCACCTGCACGCCGCTTAATCCTTAGGCGGTAGCGGTAGCCGCCTACGGAGGGGCGCGGGCTCCGCGCCCCTCCGTTCTCTCCTCTACATCTCCTTATAGACGTACGCCCCCGCGACGGTCGCGACCGGAATCGAGACCAGCGCCACGCACGTGCCGATCATCATGAGTCGCTGCGGCATGAACCCCATCGGCGATTCGCCGATCGCGTGCAGCAGGCCGACGAAGAACCAGACCGCGAGCCCCGCGATCACCGCCGTCTTCACGCCCGCACCGAACCGCGGCCGAATCGCCGCGTACACCCACAGGAGGCCGATCCCCGACACGAAATCGAGCGCCACCCACAACGGAACCGCGCTGTCCATCGCGCCCGGCGCCTTGCCCAGCGCCTGCATCGCGGCGGCCATGTCCGCCTTCAGCCACACGCCGTACGTGAGCCAATCGACGATGTTCAGCACCACCCCCGCCAGCAGCCCACCCAGCACCACGCGACCCCAGTTGATCTTGCCCATAGCGCACCTCGAGGAGGGAGAAGATCCACTAGCACGCCGCCCGACAGTAGGGGCCGAGCGAACCGCCGTCAAGCAAACACTGTGCGCCTGTGCGTCTACGCGTCTAGCTCTTAGGGCACGAGCAGCACCGCCACCATCCCACCGAGCCCGTCGGGGACCGTCGCCACACCGTTGGGCACGACCCAGTCCGACCCGTCGACCTGCAGGTTGAAATGGTACAATCCGCGCCGCAGCGCCAAGGTGCCCTCCCAGATGTCCTCGCCCAGGGGGCGCAGCCGCACCGGCTCCCAGGCGTTCCAATCGCCCGCGATGGCGACCGAGCGGGCGTCGGGCATCCGGAACCGCACGACCAGGCTGTCGCCCCGCGCTTCCGGCACGAGGGGGACCCATTGGGGGACGGCGACAGGCGGCTGGCGCGCAGACTTGTGGAATCGCACGGCGATGGTGACGAACCCCGCGCGAGGGAGCCCCTGGTAGGGCTCGCTGAGCGAGCTCCCCCCCCCGACCTCCAGCGACACGCGCGGTCGCACGAACCACTGCAGGTAGACGCTGCCCGCCGCGGTCGAGGGGT
>VBAP01000097.1 GCA_005882335.1 Candidatus Segetimicrobium genomatis | reverse complement strand
ACTTGCCGCAGCAATCAGCAGCAAGCATCTTCTCATGGTTGCACCCCCATTATCTGGGCCGCGAGTGCTGAAGCCTTCTCTAAGCTACTACCGGCATCGTCAATCGTGACCAGAATGCCCGGCTCGGCAATAACCGCGGCAACAGCCACCCAGCGGAAAAGCCTTGATCGGAGCATCTTCAGCCACCTCGAAGTAATAATGCTTGATGGGAACTTGACTGTTCTAACTATCCATTAATCCCGTGCTCAAACTTTACCATGCTAAACTTCCCGCTGTCATTGAGTGGATCCCGGACTGCCGTGTAAGGGAAATTACTAACGATAAATCGATGGAAGTTGTCTGGAAGAACGGAAAACTCACGACGATCTATGGCAGCACCGACGTAGGCAACGAAGGGGCGCTTGCCCCGTCAGTCGGCGAAGTCCACACCTCCGCAGTGGCCCAGCTAAGGGCCATCGTTGAGAGGCTCCATGACGATTCCCGTCGTAAGGGTGAGGAGAGGAGCAGGTGCAGCGGACGGCTTCTGGCGGAGGTCAACATGAAGGTCGAAGGAACCTACACACTCCCCGCGCCACGGCAGCGGGTGTGGGAGTTGCTCAACGATCCCGCGGTGCTGGCCCGCGCCACGCCTGGTGTGAAAGAGCTGCAGCCCCAGGGGAACGATGTGTTTAAGGCCATCATTGAGCTCGGCATCGGCCCGGTCAAGGGCACGTATGCAGGGCAGGTGAGCATCGCCGACAAGGTCGCGCCGCAGCACATGCGTCTCATCGTCGAAGGGGGCGGCAAACCCGGCACGATCAAGGCCAGCGGGGAGTTGCGTCTGGAAGAGCAGGACGGCCGGACGGTAATCGCCTACAGCGGCGATGCCCAGATCACCGGGTTGATCGCCAGCGTCGGGCACCGGCTTATTGGCGGCGTGGCCAAGCAGATGGCGGCGGAGTTCTTCAAAGCGTTGGAACGGGAACTGACGCGGTGACCGATGGTGATCTCGCGGGCACTCGGGGCCCGCATTAAGCGCCGGGAGGACCCCCGGCTCATCACCGGGACCGCGACGTATGTCGATGACGTGGTCCCGCCCGGCCTGCTGCACGTGGCCATCGTGCGCAGCCCGCATGCGCATGCCAGGATCGCGGCCATCGACGTGAAGAAGGCGAGCGCTGCTGCCGGCGTCGTCGCGATCTGGACCGGGGAAGACGTGGCCGCCCGCTGCGGACCGCTGCCGATCGGTCCGCGGATCAGGGACATGAAGGTGCCCAAGCGATACCCGCTGGTGATCGACGGCGTGGTGCGGCACGTCGGTGATCCGGTCGCCGCCGTCGTCGCCACCGACCTGGCCGCGGCCCGCGATGCGGCCGATCTCGTCGAGGTGACATACGAGCCGCTTGCGGCGGTGACCGAGGTGGAGGCGGCGATGCGCCCGGACGCGCTCGTGATCCACCCGGAGCTACAGACCAACGTCTGCTTCCGCGTGACCTATGGCGGTTCGGTGGATGAGGCGTTCGCGACCGCCGACGCCACGGTGTCCCTACGTCTGATCCAACAGCGGCTGGTGCCGACGGCGATGGAGACGCGGGGCGTTGTCGCGCAGTTCAAGGGTGGCGAGTTGACTCTCTGGACGTCCACCCAGATCCCGCACGTCGTCAAGACGACGGTGGCCGAGACGGTGCGCCTGCCCGAACACCAGATGCGCGTCATCGCGCCGGAGGTGGGCGGAGGGTTCGGGAGCAAGCTGGACGTCTACGGCGAGGAAGCGCTCCTGGCCGCGCTGGCGATCGCCCTGGGTCGGCCGGTGAAGTGGGTGGAGACGCGCCGCGAGAACTTCATGGCCACCACGCACGGGCGGGGTCAAGTCGTCTATGTGGACGCGGCCGCGACCCGCGATGGGACGATTACCGGCCTGCGGGTGCGGGTCCTGGCCGACATCGGCGCGTACTCGCAGCTGTTGAGCGCAGCGGTGCCGACCAATACCGGATTGATGAGCTGCGGATCCTACCGGATCCCGCACGCGTTCGCCGAGGTCATCGGGGTTTTCACCAACTGCACGCCCACCGGTGCGTACCGGGGCGCCGGGCGGCCGGAGGCGACATTCTTGATTGAACGCGCCGTGGACGCGGTGGCGAGGGCGCTCACCCTGGATCCCGCGGAAATCAGGCGCCGCAACTTTATCCCGCCTGAGGCGTTTCCTTTCAAGACCCCGACCGGCGCCACCTACGACAGTGGGAACTATGAACCGGCGTTGGATCAAGCGCTGCAGATGGCCGGATACAAGACGTTGCGCGATGAACAGCGTCGCCTCTGGGCCCAGGGCCGGTATCTCGGCATCGGGATCTCCAGTTACGTGGAGATTACCGGCCTGGGAGCCGCGGCGGCACTGCCGGGCGGGTCGTGGGAGAGTGCGACGGTGCGGGTGGAGCCCACGGGCAAGGTCACCGTGCTCACCGGGTCCTCCCCCCACGGCCAGGGTGAGGAGACGACGTTCGCGCAGATCGTCAGCGATCGGTTGGGTGTGTCGGTCGATGACGTGGTGGTGATCCACGGGGACACCCGGGCCGTCCCGTATGGCGTCGGCACCTTTGGGAGCCGCAACACCGCGGTCGGCGGGTCCGCCGTCTTCATCGCCTCCGACCGCGTGCGCGAGAAAGCGGTCCGGATCGCGGCGCACCTGCTGGAGGCGCCGCCGGACGACGTGGTGTCCGACGGTGCGCGATTCCATGTGAGGGGCAGTCCCCAGCGTGCCGTGGAGTTCAAAGACGTAGCGCGTACAGCCTACAAAGGGGCGAAACTACCGCCGGGGACGGAGCCGGGACTGGAAGTGACGCACTTCTTCGCACCTCCGGATCGGGTGTTTCCCTTTGGGACGCACGTGTGCGTGGTGGAGGTCGACTCCCAGACCGGCGAGGTGATGATTCGCCGCTACGTCGCCGTCGATGACTGCGGCACCATTCTCAACCCGCTGCTGGTCGCCGGTCAGGTGCACGGTGGCATCGCGCAGGGCCTGGCGCAGGCCCTCTTCGAAGAGGCCGTGTACGACGAGAGCGGGCAGTTGCTGACCGCAGGGCTGCCCGACTATGCCGTGCCGAAGGCGGCTCAACTGCCGCCATTCGAACTTGGGCACACCGTCACGCCTTCGCCGCACAACCCCCTGGGCGCGAAAGGCGTGGGCGAAGCCGGCACCATTGGTGCGACCCCCGCGGTCGTCAACGCCGTGCTGGACGCCCTCGCCCCGTTTGGAGTATCACACCTGGACATGCCTCTCACATCCCGGAAGATCTGGGAAGCGATCCGGGCTGGCGGCGGCCAACGAGGAAATAGGTCGGCATCTCGCCCTTCCCCTTGACCAGAACTGTTCCTCGCTTCTGAAGGTGATGGCGATTGCGAAGGCAAGGCCTGCGACTGGCCGGCGAAGCCTGGGAATAGAGATAGCTAGGTTAGGCATACAAAACTGTGGGATTAAGCTATGCTAAGGAGATTCTCCATGCGGGAGGTCCTATTATCACTCGTTGTCATGCTGGCTTTGTCAGTCAGCCTGTCCACAGCATCAGCAACTGTGACTGCTGACCCAGCGAATCTCGGGACGCTAGGCCCCGTGCTTGAAACGAAGTTGAAGGAGTGGTTGGTAGCGTGGCGGGCGGTGCAGCCGACACTCAGGGTCGAGCAATTCAAGAAAGGCGAGACAGGCGACATGGGACCGACCTGGGACTCTCTCCACATAGATCTCAGCCAGGGGAACCCGAAACTCCCACTCTATGTCTTTTCGCCGGACATGCGCTGGGTTATAGATCCTTTTGGCGCCTTAAGGATGTCAAAGCAGAATGGTGATATCCTGGCCGGATTTGACGTCGATAATTCCGTATTCCTGATAGATCAGAAGTTGTCAAGACAGCGTAGCATGCTTTTCTCGGGTCCTTCCGGGGGCACTCACGAGGCTGCCTGGCTCTGGAATAATGGGTTTGTTGTGGCGGGTTACGGCGAAGGGCAGCCCAAGGAAGGTTGCCGCGGAGGCTATACGCAGAGACCGTCCCTTTATTTGGTCAGCATACCTCGAAATTCTCTCACCCCATACATCGGTCCTGAATCGTGTCGAGGGGTTGGAAGCGAATACGTGATACAGAAAGTTAAACAGAAGATTCCCAACGTCAAATTCTACTAGACAATCTGCGGCGACACGGGCTGCAGCGGACGCCATGGCGCCGGTGGAATTGCCACTCCCTCTGGATGTACCCCTCACATCACAGAAGACGCTGGGAGCGATCCGGGCTGGCGGCGGCCAACGAGAAAATAGGTCGGCATCTCGCCCTTCCCCTTGACGGGGTCCCGCAGCCGGGCATATGTTTCCTGCGACACCTGGATCCGGCAGGGGACTCCGTGTGATTCCATCCGGCTCGCGGTGTTCACAGTGTCTCCCCACAGGTCGTAGCTAAACTTCCTCCGGCCGATGACACCGGCGACCACAGGGCCGGAATGGATCCCGATCCGCAGGGCGAACCGTGTTCCCGCCCGCACGGCGTATGCGTCGAGCGCCTCCTGCATCTGCAAGGCCATCTCTGCGACCGCATCGGCGTGATCGCGTCGTGGCGCCGGTAGGCCGCCGACGACCATGTACGCGTCTCCGATCGTTTTGATCTTCTCCAGGCCGTGCTGCTCGGCCAGCCGATCGAACTCCGAAAACACGTCGTTGAGCATTGCCACGACATTCTGCGCAGACATTTCCGCTGAGAACTTCGAAAAGTCCACAATATCGGCGAACAGCACAGTGACATCGGCGTACGCATCGGCGATCGCGCCGGAGTCGCGCTTTAGCCGCTGCGCGATGGGGCGGGGCAAGATGTTCAACAGCAGCTGTTCGGAACGCTGCTGTGCCTCGTCGCGCTCCCGGACGACATACCGCATCAGCAGCATCGTCACCACTGCGAGGCCACCGATGTTCATGGCGAAGAAGATGGAGCTGACAACAGGCGGTATCGGTGAGGCGGCCGCCGCGATTTCATGTTCGAAGATTCCTGAGGCGACGACGAGGACGAGGAAGACGGCCAGCCACCCCTGCCACCCACGGGAGCCGCCGGTAAGCAGGGCGTACAAGGGGGTCCAGAATGACCAGACCACCACGGCGCCAGATTTGGCGATCCCACCGAGCTGCCACTGCAGCAGAAACGGCAGGAATGCCATCATACTCAGCTGGCCCAACCGAAACAAATCGAACCGGTCGGCGGCGATGGCGAAGGAGAGGGTGACGGCCGAGATCGCCGAGTACGCCAGCGGGATGACCGCGCCGCGATAGAGACCGAGGGCCGCATACATCCCGGCCCAGAGCAAGCCCGCCAGGCTGATCAGCCCAGTCGTCAGTGACAGGGTCGCCTTGTGGAGACGCACCTCGTCCGTATCGTCCGGCCGGGTCCCCGCCGTCGCCATTCTGGCGATCAAGGCGAGCACTGCGCGTTTCATATCGGCAGGTGTTTCCCTTTTCTGGGGCCGTCCGGTTCACCTGCCCGCAACAGCGCCCTCTCCTGCCGCTCCGTGCAGGGGCAGAGCGTGTCGGGTATGATAAGATGCATGGAATTACCTGAACGGTGGAGGCTGCATGCACCCTGAGATTGCGCGGATCCAATCGATGCTGGACGGCGAAGGCTACGTCGCAGATGAGGCGCTGGCCACGTCGGTCTATCTGGCGATTCAGCTGCGCAAGCCATTGCTGATCGAAGGGGGCGCCGGCGTCGGGAAGACCGAGGTGGCCAAGGTGATGGCCCGGGCACTGGACGCCGACCTCATCCGCCTGCAGTGCTACGAGGGGTTGGATGCTACCACATCGCTGTACGAATGGAACTACCAGCGCCAGTTGCTGCACATCCGGATGCTAGAGCACAGCGAAGTACCGCTGGAGGCGAAAGAGCGCGAGATCTTCAGTGAGTCGTTCCTGCTGAAGCGACCGTTGTTGCAGGCGATCACGCATGATCGAGCACCGGTATTACTTATCGACGAATGCGATCGGGTCGACGAAGAGTGGGAAGCATTCTTGCTGGAAGTGCTGTCCGACTGGCAGGTGACCATCCCCGAGATCGGCACGATCAAGGCGAAGCACGTGCCGTACGTGGTGCTGACCAGCAACCGCACCCGGGAGCTGGGAGATGCGCTGCGGCGGCGATGCCTCTACCTGTGGATCGACTATCCGACATTTGAGAAAGAACTGGCCATCGTCCGGCGGAAGGTCCCCGGCGTCAACGGCCAGCTGGCCGGGCAGATCGCGGCGTTCATGCAATTTGTCCGCCGGGCCAAGTTGGAGAAGACACCTGGGCTGGCGGAGACGCTGGACTGGAGCGCGGCGCTGATCGCGCTGCACCGCGGGCATCTCGATCGCGAAGCGGTGGAGCAGACATTGGGAGTGCTGTTCAAGCACCGCGACGACGCCACCCTGATGCGAACGCAGTGGCTGGACCACCTGCTGCGTGGAGTTGAGGAGGTTGAGCGCGAGCCGGTTCCCTGGAACCAGGAGACGATCAACCGCGTGGCTGAGCGGGTGCTGCCCAAATGATGAGCGAGGCGGGAGATCTCACCACTCATGTGGTTGGGTTCTGCCGGACGCTACGCGGGCGCGGTCTGACGGTGGGCCCCAAGGAGGCCGCGGATGCTCTGCGGGCGCTGGCAGCCGTGGATGTTTCGAACCGGCGGGAGTGTTACCTGGCGCTGCGGGCCGTGCTCACGTCTCGCTACGACGACCTGGCGGTTTTCGATGAAGTCTTCTGGGAGTTCTGGAACCCGCCGGTGCCGCGTGGCACGGACGCGGACCAACCCCCGCCGGACCTCCCGGCGTTGGCCGCGGATGGCCAAACGCCGGCATTGCTCTCCTGGCTGGACGAGGCGCTGCAGACGCAGGGCGAAGAGACAATTCCCGCCTACAGTCCGGTCGAGTTGCTCACCCAAAAAGATTTCAGCGCCTTCTCCGACGATGAACTCGACGAAGTCAGCCGGCTTGTGGTCGCGATCGCCCGGCGTGTCGCCACGCGCCTCAGCCGGCGCATGCGCCAGGTGCGCCGCGGTCATCTCCTGGACCTCCGGCGCACGATCCGTCACAGCCTGCGCCGTGGGGGCGAGATTGTCGAACTCGCCTACCGGAAGCGGAGGATTCAGAAAACCAGAGTGGTGCTGCTGGCCGATGTCAGTGGTTCGATGGACTTGTACAGCCGGTTCCTGATCCAGTTCATCTTTGCGCTGCAGCACGCGCTGGGGCAGGTCGAGACGCTCGTCTTCAGCACGTCGTTGACGCGGGTCACGGACGCCCTGTCGGAGTCCGACCTGCGCGCGGCGCTGGCGCAGGTCGCACACACCGTCCCCGACTGGTCGGGAGGGACAAAGATTGGGCAGAGCCTGCGGACGTTTCTCACCCGCTACGGTGATGCCCTGCTTACGCCGCGCACCGTCGCGATTGTGATCAGTGACGGATGGGATACCGGTGACATCGACGTGCTCGAAGAGGCCATGGGGGAACTGCACGCGCGTGCCGGCCGCGTGATCTGGTTGAACCCGCTGCTGGGCAGCCCTGGCTACGAGCCGATCTGCCAGGGCATGCGCGTGGCGCTCCCGTACGTCGATGTCTTCGCGTCGGCGCATAATCTGGACAGTCTGCGCCGGCTGGAACGACACCTGGCGTTGAGAAGGAGGTAATCGAATCTACGCAATCTGCGCAATCTACGCAATCTACGCAATCTCATGCAGAGCGATTCACGTGAGAAGATCGTAATTGTGTAGATTCAGATTGCGAAGATCGCGTAGATTGCGTAGATTCTGTAGATCGTGCGGCCGGAGAGAGCCAATATGAAGGAATTGATTGAAATCCTCGATGCAATCGAAAAGTTCGCCGCCCAGGGGGAGCCGATGGCGCTGGCGACGATCGTCGGCGTGCGCGGCTCCACCTACCGCCGCGAGGGCGCCCGGTTGCTGCTGACCCGCAGCCAGCAGATGGTGGGCAATATCAGCGGAGGCTGTCTGGAGAGCGACGTGATGGTCGTCGCAGACGAGGTCATGGCCGGCGGGAAGGCACGTCTGGTGACATATGATCTGACGGCAGATGATGACGTGGTGTGGGGGTTGGGACTGGGCTGCAACGGCGCGGTGGACATCTTCGTCGAGCCGGTGGATCCTTCGGGCGAGGTCTTTGGGCTGTACCGGAAGGCGATCGCCGAGGAGCGAGCGCTGGCGGTCGTGACCGTTGTGAGCGGCGCGCCGCCCGCGGGCCCCGGACCATTCGCTCAGCCGAGGCGAGACGCTTCCCCCGGGGCTGATCAGAGCGAATGGCCCGGGGCGGGCCGGCGGCTGGCGTTGTGGGCGGATGGCACGCGGATCGGGACGCTCGGCGACGCCGCGATGGATGATCGCGCTGCGCGGGCGGGTTTGGCTGCACTGCAGGAAGGCGCGTCACGTGTCCTCGCCCTGCCGGGCTGGGGTGGTGAGGTCCAGGCGTTTGTGGAGGTGTTGCGGCCGCCGATTCGCCTCGTCGTCTGCGGCGCCGGACACGACGCGGTTCCGGTGGTCCAACTTGCCGCCCAGACGGGCTGGCGGGTAGTGGTCGTCGACTCACGGGAGCGATTCCTGACGAAGGACCGGTTCCCGGGGGCGCGGCAGTTCATCAAGGCTGAGCCCATGTCAGCACCTGAGCGCGTGCCCATAGATGACCGGACCTATGTGGTCGTGATGACCCACAACTACCTGCACGACCGTGATCTGCTGCGTGGCTTCTTGCAGACCGGCGCCGGCTATCTCGGCATGCTGGGTCCGAGGATCCGCACTGAGAAAATCCTCGATGAATTGCGGCGCGATGGCGTGACGATCTCAGATCGAGACCGCGGCCGCATCTTCGCGCCCCTCGGCCTTGATCTCGGGAGCGAGACGCCGGAGGAGATCGCGCTGGCCATTATCGGTGAAATTCAAGCGGTCGAATCTGGGCGGCGTGGAGGCTTCTTGCGTGAACGGAAGGGGCCGATCCACGAGGCCGTCCGCGGGATCGCGGGAACGCGGGATCGCGGAAACGCGTAACTGTCTGCATGCCTGAACCGGTCTCCGGTCCGATCGCCGCGATCGTGCTGGCCGCCGGGGCCAGCGCCCGCATGGGCAAACCCAAACTGCTGCTGACGTATCACGGCGTTCCCCTCCTGCGTCGCGCCGTGGATGCGGCGACCCGCGGTGGGTGCGACGCTGTGGTCGTGGTCCTCGGCGCAGACCGCGAGCACTATCTGCCCGTCCTGAAAGGCACACCCGTCCGCACCGTCCAGAACCCCGACTTCGCGCAGGGCATGAGCAGTTCCATCCGGGTGGGGGTCGAGGCGGTCCCGGACGACGCTGAGGCCGCGGTGATCATGCTGGCCGATCAGCCATTTGTGGACGACGGCGTCATCCGCCGCGTCATCGAGACGTACCGGACATCGGGGATGAAGATTGTCGCCTGCACCTACGAGGGGACCCGCGGCGTGCCCGTCTTGTTCGACCGCGCGCTGTTTCTGGAATTGCTGGTCCTGGAGGGCGACCAGGGTGCCCGGCAGGTCATGGCGACGTATCCCAAGCACGTCGCGACCGTGGAGATCCCCTCGGACCGCGCCAGGGACATCGACACACCCGACGACGCGGTGAGGTTCCTGTCCGAAAGGTAAGCAACCCGTCCGGCCAGGCGCGGTGACTACCCCCGAGTCGAGACCGGAGGTCATGGGGCCGGCTGTTTGGCCTGGGGCGGCAGCAGGACGAGAGCGCTGGCCACAGGCCGTTCCCCTGTCTCGTCCGAGGGCAGGTTCACCACGCGGCCGGCGACCACCATCGTGGATGAACCACCGCCGTCGAGGTTCATGGCCTCCACCGCGCCCAGCCGCTGCAGTTCCATCGCCAGCTCCACGATCGTCATCCCTAAACTATGGGGCGGTTGCCGGCCGTCCACCACGATCAGCAGAATGCGGCCGTCCCCCAGCACGCCGATCGCCGTCCGCGGGTGGCGGTGCTCGACGAGCGTGGCCGGAAGTCCTTCGCTGCCCGCGAGCCGGCCCTTGGCCAGGAGTCGCGGCCCGCCGCCGACTGCGTCTACGACGCGTTCCCACCGCGGATCATGAGATTCTGGGATAAACCGGAGCGTTACCGAGATCGTCGTGCCGGCCTGCAGCATCTGTAGAATCCACAGCCGGGCGCGGCCGTGGCCGGAGAGGACATAGCCGTCACGGGGAATGGCCGCGTTGCCACGCAGGTCACTCACCGTGGTCACGACGCCGCCCCTGATGACGGCTTCGGCCCCGAACGCATTCGTGCGGGAGGTCTGGTCGAACGACGGCTGGTAGAGGATCAGTTCGTCGGCGCGGCGGTCTCGGTTGACGCCGTCGATCGAGACGCCGCCGTCAGGGGTCGTCACGGTCGCCTCAAAGCGCACGTGATCAAACAGGACGACTCCGTCGTCGGTGAACCCGGCGCAGGTCCGCTGCGGATCCGGTTCGCTGATCATCTCTCCGGCCACCATCAGGCAACCCAGGGGGCCTCCGGTGGCGCCGAAGAAGCCGCCGTTGGTGGCGGCCAGAGCGCCGGTCCGGCGCGCGATCTCACTGGTGCGTATCCGCCGCAGGCGCAGGCCGTCGCCGGATGCCGGCCGCAGGCGCATGCCCGCCCGCGGGTCCACGATCAGCGCCGCAGTACGGAATGGACCCGGGAGTGCGTCGAAATCAGGGACCGTCTGGATCACCCAGGTGGGATATCCGTCCGCGGCGAGTTGCTCTTTGGCCAGCATCGCCTCGACCGCGGTGCTGAAACTTCCGACGCGTATCTTATAGAAGCCGTCCTGAAAATCAATGAAGGCCGGCAAGCCCCTGGCGCGGATGGAGTCGGCGAGGCGGTTGGCGTTGTCTTCGCTTGCAAACGCTCCGATCTGTACGCGCCACACCGGCAGGGTGTGCAGCACCCCGCGTTTCTCGATGCGTAGATCCGCGCCGCTGGCCACGGGCACCGTATACTGCAACCGCAGTCCCTGCTCAGCGGCCAGTAACCCCAGTTCCAGCAGGCTGGCCGCTTCCGCCCGCGTCATCGGAGTGGACGGGCGAAACGAGAATGCCAGAGGTTCCTGCAACAACGGCGGGTCACTGACGAGGGCTACCGCGATCGCGCCGCGGGTGAGGTCTGGCAGGAGGGCCGTGTCGTCATACGGCTGCGGCCACGCCAGGAGTCCGCTGGCCTCAAACGTATACCCCAGCGCTTTCACGGTGAGCACCACGGCATCGGCGCGCGCCATCGGCTCAGAGGGGAGGAAGGCCGCGGTGCGCGGCAGCAGTCCGAAGGCTGCGGCCGCGTCGATGAACGGGAACAAGGGATGCGAGGGAGGCACGTCGTCGAACGTGGCAGCGCGTCCGGGGCGCAGTGGCAATCCGGACGAGAGGACCAGCCATTTGATGAACTCACCACGCGTCATCTGATCGTCAGGGTGGAAGGTCTGATCGGGGAACACGTCGGCGATGTTGCGGCGGACCAGGAGCCGAATGCGGTCTTCCGCCCAGTGGCCGGTGACGTCGACCGGACCCTGCGACTGCGCCCATGCGGGCGGTCCGGCGATTGCGGCAGCGATGAGGATGACGATCACGACGACGCGCATGGTGCGTGGATACCGTTCGTCCGCCACGGGTGGCATCCCTTGACGGAGATGACCCGCGAGACCTCCTCCACCAAAATTAGTGGTCATAGCGAGGAGGAGAACTAGATGTGGTGGCGAACCAATGTGCGCGACGGCATCAGAGCCGTCTAGTCTGCGCGGGAGCCCTGGGCTGGGCGTTGAGAGTTCGGGGCGTGGCGCATCCGGGGAGGGTGGTCAATGGCTAAGAAGAAGGCCAAGAAGAAGAGATAGGCACGAAATGACTCTGCCGTAGATCACGGTGGGGTCCCCGCAAATTTGTGTTCTAAATTTGCGGGGTGCCAAAACAAGAGACGGCATGCCGCCGCCTCTTGTTTTTTCGCCACGTCACGCGGGGAGTTGTTGCTGCGCCATGAGGGCCTCGACATCGACGTTCGCTTCGTCAGGATCCAGGCCCACGGCGATCGCGATCGCGGTGTTGGCATTGAGGTCGATGGTGTCCGCCAGGCGACCATCGCGGATCACCTGCACCACGGGCCGCTCCACGCGGGACTCTGACGGACGCACCACAAGCGCGAGGTGTTTATCTTCGAGTTGGACCAGGCTCCCGACAGGATACGCGCCCATCATCCTGAGGAAGACTTTGCCAACGACCGGGTCGTACGACGATCCCAGGCCGACGGCAATCCACCTCATGGCCAGGTCGGGACGCAGTTTGCGCTGCGTGCCCCGGCGGGCGGACGTCACTGTATCATAGGCGTCGGCGACCGCCACAATGCGTGAGAACAGGTGTGGTCGTGTCTTGGCCGGGAGGCGTGGATATCCAGATCCATCATTGCCGGCGTGGTGCTCCAGCGCGCAGACGGCGGCGACCCGCCCCAGGCCTTCGAGATCCCGCAGGATGTCACCGCCGTGTGCGGGGTGGCGATCGAGTGCCTCCTGGTCCTGCGGGCTCAGCGCGGTGGCACGGTTCAGCAGGTCCCGCGGCACCCGGACCTTGCCGATGTCATGCAGAAGGGCGCTCATGCCTAGGGCCATCAGGGCCTGCCGCTCCAGGCCGAGGCGCGTGCCGACCAAGAGGGCCAGGATGGCCACGTTGACGGCGTGGTAGGAACTCGACTCGTCGTAGTTTTTGCCGGTCATCAGACCCAGCAGAGCCCAGCGATTGTCCAGTACGACTTCGATGGCCGCCGTCAGGAACACCCGGGCTTTGTTGATGTCCAGGGACTGGCGCCGCGCGGCCTGAGCCTGCAGGTCCTGCGCCACGGTGTGCCCGGCGTCATACGCGCTGACAGGCTCGACCTCGACCGGCATGTCGGCGGGTGGGGCGTCGCGGGGCGGTCCCACTGTGATGCGCCGCACGCCCGAGGCCCGCAGCATCGCCTCGGCGCCGCCGGCGGCGCGCACGGTTGCGACCGTTGCGGTGACCACGCCGACGAACGCGTGCACCTCGGCTGCGGTGATGCCGCGTTGCAGCGCAAACATGCCGACGCCGCGCTCCAGGCACGATGCCAGCAGGGCGGCATTGCGCAGGCTCTCTTCCGGCAGCATCTGGTTCTCGAGGAAGAAGGTGTCGCTGTAGATTTGGAAGGTCACGATGTCGCGATCGCGCAGCAGCAAATCCACGACCTGCACCAGGTCGTCCATCGCGCGTTTGACGATGGGATGCTCCGCGGGATACATCACGCGGTGCTTGCTGGCGGTCGCCAGGTACCGCAGTAGCGTGGCAGTGACGGTGGGCTGCCGCGTTGGCTTCATGTTGAATACCGTTCGGCCGGCTCCGCCAGCGCGACCTGTTCCAGCAGCCGCGCCGCGTTGCGCGCGTGGCGGGCTACCTGGCGGTCACGCCGGCGCAGCTTGAATGGCGAGGACAGGCTACGCAGCGCCGGCAGCGCGTCCTTGGCGCCCGCCTGCACCAACAGATCGATGATGCGCATGCGCAGGTAGGGATGCGCCGCCAGCGTGCGTCCGGGCAGCGCCGCGATCAACTCCGCCGCCGCCCTACGCGCCGTGTCGACACGCAGATGCCGCACGCAGGATTCGACCACTTGGGGATCGCGATCTTGCAAGAAGGTGAGCAGGGCGAGCTGGGCATCGGTGCCGGGCGCGGGACCCAGGGCCACTACCGCGTCCTTGCGCAGTCGAGCATCGGGATGCCGCGCCAGCGTCCGCAACGCGGCCATGGCCGAGGCGCTTCGCATCTGGACCAGGGCGGGGAGAATCGCCCGCGCCAGCTCCGGATTGCGATGGCTGAGGAGCGGCAGGATCGCGTCCAGGGCGCTTTCTCCGATGCGGGCGAGCAGGGCGACCATCGTCGCCCGGCGAGCGGTGTCCCGTTCCACCGACAACGCCTGCGCCAGGTCCGTGCCGGCGGTGCGACCCGCTCTGCGCAGGCTGAGGACGAGGGGATGGTCATCCGGCCAGGAGGTCACGTCTCTCGGCGTCATCACGTTGGCCAGCTCGACCAAAATCTTGCGGAGCATGTTACGGATAGTTTCTGCCTTCCGATCATCCGCCCGCGCCGCCTGCTCGAGATGCTGGAAGATCGTGCCAAGCAGATCGAATGTGCCACGCCCCAGCAACGTCCCGATATCCGCGGCCAGTACGGTCAGGGTGTCGTTGAGTTCCTGCGGGTCGTCGTCTGCCAGGGCGAGATGGAGCAACATCAAGGCATGCTCGTGCAGCAGCGCGGTCTCATCCAGGACCGCTTCGCCCTTCAGCGCCTGCACCTCACTCTCACTAAACGCCACCTCTTGATCAGAGATCACGAAGTCCGTGAGGTCCTGCGGGATGTTTCGCACCCACGGCGGCAGGCGCAACTCCTCAGCCGCAGGGGGGAGATCAAACGCGCGGCCGGTCTGTTGCGCAACGAGCGTCATCGCGTCGCGCGCCTTCTGTGGATCGAAGGGCAGCCCGCTGAGCACCTGGGAGAGTTGCGGCGGTGACTCTCCTTCCTCCAGACAGGGGATCACCATGCGTGCGATCTGCTCGGACGTCATCGCCGTCAGCAGGGCACGGGCGGACAGGTCCTGCGCGGCACGCTGCATCAGGGTACGGTGGATGACGGACCGCTGCGGATCGTCCACCTGGGTGACGGCCTCGGCCAGGTTCTTGAGCAGCCCCTGCGACTCCCCGGCCGGCGCGTCCACGACCACCCGGTCGAGCGCGGCCAGCGCCGCGTAGACGCGGGTGCCCAGTCCGGGGCCGGACGCATCGGCAAATGCCTGCTTGGTACGCTCGATGATAATGGACAGCAGCCCCATCGCCTGCTCTGGTCCGGCGCGCAGCGCGCCCACCAGGGCTCCCCGTTCCTGAGCCGTCAGCGAGCCGTTCAGCAGCCGATGATACGACTCCAGGGTGACGTTGGTCGGGACTTCTTCCCCCGGTCGAAGCTCGAGCACGCGGACGTGTTCGACACCATGCTTCACCAGCAATCCCCGCAGCCCGCCTTCCCGGAGGATGGCGTCCGGCTCCATGGTCACGATGTCCAGCAGTTGATTCATCTCCGTCTCGGTCAGCCCCGGCAGCATAAGCAACTGCCAAACGCCGAGGGAGTAGAGCTGCAGCGCGAGGCTGTCGATCGACTCGCCGCCTTCGAACGGGTGGCCTTCCAGGATCAAGCCGTCGCGGTGCGTTTCCAGCACAAAGGTGCCATAGCGCTCGTGGAAGGGGCCAACCGTGCTGAGAAAGACAGTGACCGTTTGGGCGCGGAGAGGGTGTCCGGTGCCGTAGAGGCGCCGGGACTTTACCGCCGCGTTCAGGCGGCGGACGACGTTAGCGGCGGACTGCGCTCGGCCCGCAATGGCCATATTCAGTAGATGCCCTGAATATTCTATGGAAATTCCGGTCCGTACTGTGCTCGATTTGGAGAGCACCTTTCTGGCCGGGCCGCGTCATCGTGGATAGCGGAAGCGGAAATACATCTCCCGGACCCCCTGCGGCGCGCGGTAGTGATACTCGCTGATGAGCTGGAGGGGTCGGTCGGTCACCGGCGCCGTGAACAGTCGAGGCGCGGTGGGATCGCCACCCAGGCGCAACGCGGTGGTCACAAACAACTCATCGATGAACCCGGCCCGGGCGACGCCGGCGTTGAGACGCGGCCCGCCTTCACACAGGACCCGTCTGACCTGCTTTCCGGTCAGATACCGCATCACTGCGGTCAGATCCACCTCCCCGTCCGGGGTGGCGGGAATGATCTCGACCGCCACGCCGGCGGCGCGCACGCGGTCGACGTCGGCGGGAGCGGCACGAGGCGTCGTGATGACGAGCCGGTCCAGGTCAGTGCGGCGGAAGAACTTTTTGCCAAATGTTTCCGGCGCAAAGTGACAGGTGGCGGTCACCACGATCCCCAGGGGGTTGGGGGGTTGCCCGCGGCGGACGCGCCGCTCCTGGAGGGCGGGGTGGGTCGTGACGATCACGTCGTCGGTGCGCAGGGTGCCGGCGCCGCACAGCACGACGTCGGCGTGGACCCGCAGCTGGCGGAACAGGTGATGGTCGACGTCTGTACCGATGGTCCAGGCCGCTCCGTCCAGGACGGTCTGCCCATCGAAGGTCTGCACCATGTTGACGTAGACGAACGGCCGGCTACCGTTCCCCGCGGGCAGGTCGAGATTGGCATAGACGTCGTCCAACGGGATGTCCGCGGGGTAGGGCTGGAGTGCATGGTAGACCAGGTGCAGGTGCGATGGCAGGTCGGCCATGCTGTCGGTGTTCGATTCGAGCGTACGCTTTCCTGGACTGGCACACGGTGACACTGGGGGCCGGCATCAAGTATAATGCGCATGCGGGAGCGTCCTCTTTGGGGGCGTAGTGTAGCCTGGTTCAACACGCCTGCCTGTCACGCAGGAGATCGCGGGTTCAAATCCCGTCGCTCCCGCCACTAATCATGAAACTGCAGTTGAAGAGTTGGAGAGTTGGAAAGTTGGAGAGTCAGGGCAATGACAGGCAATAGCCTCTTACTCTCCAACTCTTCAACTCTCCAACTTTCCAGCTTGCTGTAGAGTACGCCGGGGTAGCTCAGTTGGTAGAGCGGCGGCCTGAAGAGCCGCGCGTCGGCGGTTCAACTCCGTCCCCCGGCACCACGGTTATACAATCCCTCCTCGTCCATCTCCAACAGGGCGGGGAGGTTGCCTTTCAATTCGGCCACCTGTCGCCCTCACGGCGCAGTGCAATGGGCCCCAGGAGTTTCGCCAGAAGTTCCCGTGCTTGCTCAGGGTTGCGGTTGAGTGTGATCCTGAGTTCTCCGAGATACTTCTTCACCACGGAGGGCAAAACAGACACGGATTGGTCCCTAGGACGGCCCCTACCGGTCATCGGGCCGCGGACGGACGATCCTCAAACCCCGTGGGCAGCTGCGGAGCGATGAATCCTTCGCCGCGGGCAAGGAGATCTTGGGGCTAGACAGCCTTCGGTTCCATCAACTTTATGATGTTCCCGTCTAGATCTTGAAACGCGGCAAGTATTCCGAAGGGTTCGTCAACCACATCGCCTATGAATTTGACCCCGGCACTCTGCAAGCGTTCAACTTCTTGTTGAATGCCCCTGACTTTGAATGTCACTGTCGCGCCCGCATAGATGCCAGCGTGGTTGAGTGAAGATCGTATCGGGTTCCCCTCGGCCTTGTGTAATCCCAAGCGGACTCCACCCACGTCAAATACGCTCCAGTGCGGGCTTTCGGAGATTAGCCGCAGCCCGAGAGTATCTCGGTAGAAAGCAACCGCTTGAGCCATGTCGTCAACGTAGTAGTAGACATCCTGAATGCCGGCGATCATGTGGGATCCTCCTTGACCTCAACGCTTGGCGTACCTAAGAGATAGATACTTATTCCCTCCTGTGAGTTTCCTGCTTCAACGGCCCATTCGCGCACTGCGAAACGCGCTTAAGGGGGTGGCGGGGATTCCCCGCCACCCCCCAACCAAACTCCTGATCCGTTCCAGACGCGGAGACGCGCAAGGCGCGTCAACACGCTATCTCCGCATCCAGAGGACCACGCCCACTAGAAGGCCGAGGACTGCCAGGGGCACTGCCGAGAAGAGCTTGCGGTAATCAATGCTGCCGGGTCCCTCGGGCCGCAACTCTC
This sequence comes from Candidatus Segetimicrobium genomatis, assembly GCA_005882335.1. Classification (GTDB taxonomy): domain Bacteria; phylum Sysuimicrobiota; class Sysuimicrobiia; order Sysuimicrobiales; family Kaftiobacteriaceae; genus Telluricultor. Next base: position 1,569 of record VBAP01000097.1, on the reverse strand, counting down.
CCTCGCCGAAGATTCGCACGAACCCGCCGTCTGCAGTGAAGACTTGACCGCGGTGATTGCCAAAGTCAACCACATAGAGGTACCCACGGCTATCCTGCGCGATGCCCTTCGGCTTGTAGAATTGCCCAGGCAGCGCGCCGAATTGCCCCCATTCCCTCACGAACGCACCGTCGGCAGTGAACTTCTTCACCCGCTGCTGCGATGCGTCAGTGACGTACGTGTACCCATCGGTTCCGCACGCAATCCCATAGGGCCACAGGAACTTGTCAGGACCGATGCCAGGCGACCCCCAGGAGCGCAGATGGCGGCCCATCGTATTGAACACCTGGATGCGGAAGTTGCCGGTATCGACAACATATACGCGGTCGTGCAGCGTATCGACGCACATGCTCTCGGCCTGGAGAAACTGACCGGAGCCGGACCCTTTCGTCCCCCAGGCGCGGAGGGCCTTGCCACTCATCGGCTCGAGCACCTGGATGCGGTTGTTCCCCACATCGAGTACGTAGAGATGCCCTTGCGCGTCAAAGTCAAGCTTGCCTGGGCTGCGGAATTGGCCCAGGCCCGTTCCGAACCCCCCGATCGTACGAATGTACCTTCCATGGATGTCGAACACCTGAATCCGGTTGTTGCCCCTGTCGCTCACGTACACGTTCCAGCTAGAGTCTGCCGCCAGGCCTTCAGGCTGATTGAACCGTCCAGGCTGTGCGCCAAACCCGCCGAACTTCGCGACCTTGCGAGGGGTAGGGCCGCTGGTGATATCAAACAGCACGACAAAGTGCGTGTCAGGCTCGGTCATGCCGACGAGTTCCATCGGCTTGCCAGACCCTCCCGGACCAGGAGCCGGCCCCAGCTCCTTTGCGCCTGTGCCGTAGTGGAACCGTGGCCCCTTCAACCACCACGCGGAATCGTTGACCGCCTGGACGTGCTTCAGGTCCTCCTTCAGGAATATCTGGCAGCGGTTCTCGAACGGTTCACAGACTACCGCGAAGCTTCCGGAGGGGTTGATGCTAACCGCCGACGGATAGTGCATCCGACCATTCCCCTCATGCTCCCTGGCCGGATGGCGGCCCCACTGGTAGACGAATTTGCCTTGTGTGTCAAAGACCTGGATGCGGTGGTTCACTAAATCCGTTACGATAATCTGCCCACCGTGATAAGCAATGCCGGTCGGCTCAGCCAGCTGCCCGGCTAGGGAGCCATACTTGCCCCAGGCCGCAATCGGTTGGCAGGAGGCGTTGAACTTCTGAATACGATTGTTGCCCGAGTCGGCTATATAGAAATTCTCGGCGGGATCCACCGCAATGCCTACTGGTCGGTTGAACTGTCCGAGTTGTGTTCCGTACGATCCGCAGGCGGCGAGGTAATTGCCTTTCAGATCGAAAATCTGTACCCGGTAGTTGCCGCTGTCAACGACAAAGACGCGTGACGATCCCACGGCAATCCCGAGGGGAAGATCAAAGGCCCCCGGTGAAGCTCCGGGGCGACCCCAACCGTATAGGTAGAGCCCGGTAGTGTCAAATACCTGTACGCGATCGTTGTGTGTATCTGTCACGTATACGAGCCAATCGG
>VBAP01000162.1 GCA_005882335.1 Candidatus Segetimicrobium genomatis | reverse complement strand
GCACGCCGAGCGCGCGCTCCAGGCGCCCCCTGAAATCGGGCACGAGGATCTCGATCTTTGTCGCGGGCGAGCGAGCCCGCACCGCGCGGATGCAATCGACGAAATGCCGCGCGCCGCCGTCCTTCAAGTCGTCGCGGTCGACGCTGGTGATGACCACGTAGGACAGCGCAAGCTGCGCGATCGTCCGCGCAAGATGCTCAGGCTCCTCCGGGTCGGGCGCGAGCGGCCGGCCGTGGGCGACGTCGCAGAACGGGCAGCGCCGCGTGCACAGGTCTCCCAGGATCATGAAGGTCGCGGTGCCCTTGCCGAAGCACTCTCCGATATTGGGGCAGGACGCTTCCTCGCACACCGTGTGGAGGTTGTTCTCGCGGAGGATTTGCTTGATTTCGTGAAAGCGGGAGCCGGGCGAGGCCGCGCGCACGCGGATCCACTCGGGCTTGGCGAGCCGCTCTCGAGGAACGACGGCGATGGGGATGCGCGTCTTCGCCAAACCCTTCTTTTTTTCCGCGGTCGCCGTCATTTGTTCTCGATGAGGCGGGCGATGCGGCGGGCGAGCTCCCCGCCGAGCTCGTTCGTGCCGGCGGCGATGCCAAGCGCCGAAGTCTGGGTGACCGCCAGGCCCGGATAGCCGCACGGGTCGATCGCCGAGAAGGGCGCTAGGTCCATGTTCACATTGAGCGCGACCCCGTGGTAGCAGCAGCCGCGCCGCACGCGCAGGCCGAGTGCCGCGATCTTCACCCCGTCCACGTACACCCCCGGCGCCTCGCTTCTTCGGCTCGCGCTCACACGGTATGCGGCGAGCGTGTCGATCACCGCCTGCTCAAGGAACGTCACCATGCCCCGCACCGTGAGGCCGCGGCGCGCGAGATCGACGAGCGCGTACACGATCGCCTGCCCTGGCCCGTGATAGGTGATCTGCCCGCCGCGGTCGACCCGCTCGATCGGTATTGCCGTAGCGCGCGGGAAATGCTCGGTCCTCCCCGCGATCCCGACCGTGTATACGGGCGGGTGCTCGAGCACCCAAAGCTCGTCGGGAGTCGGCGCGCCGCGCGCGTCCGTGAAACGGCGCATGGCGGCATAGGTCGGAGCGTAGTCGGCGAGGCCGAGGCGCTTGATGACGGCTCGGCAGCCGAGAGTCGGGAGTTCCGGGCGACGGTGCTCAACTTGAAGCGCTTCGGCGAGTTTCATCTCGGCTTGTCTCACAACACCATCGTCACCATCGGATGATCGCACAATTCCCGGTACAGCTCGTCCAGCTGCTCGCGCGACACCGCGCGGATGGTGCAGGTGAGCGAAAGGTACTTGCCCTCGCGGCTCGGGCGCATCTCGAGCGTCGCCGGGTCGAAATCGAGCGCGTGGCGCCTGACGACCTCGATCACCGCCTGCGCGAACCCGGCCTGCGTCTTTCCCATGATCTTGATGGGGAATTCGCAGGGGAACGCGAGGACCGGGGCGTCGTATTCAGGCATGAGCCGGGGCGCGCATCACCTGAGCCTTGTACTGCTGGTAGAGCGCGTAGACGCGCTCGCCGACCGGCCCGGGCTTTCCAGCCTTTTCGCCTCGGCCGACCGGCTTTCCGTCGAGCGTCGTGATCGGGAGCACCTCCCTGGAAGATGAAGTCACCCATATCTCTTCGGCCGAACGCAGCTCGCTCTCGGCGACCGGCCGCACCTCGTGAGCGATCGCGTTCGCGCGCAGGATCTCGAGCACCACGTCGTAGGTGATTCCGGGCAATATCAGGTGAGACTTGGGCGGGGCGAGGACAGTTCCGGCTTTAACGATGAAGACATTGCTCGCCGAGGCCTCGGTCAGCTCGCCATCGCGCACCAGGATCGCCTCGACGCAGTCTTGGTCTGCGGCGAGCGTGCGCAGCATGCAGTTGCCCAGAAGAGAAGTCGACTTGATGTCGCAGCGCAGCCACCGGAAGTCGGGCAGCACGATCGCCTTGGCGCCGTATTTCACCAGCTCCGCCGAGGGCGGCACGAGTTCGCTCGCCATGAGGAAAACCGTAGGCTTCAGGCCCTTCGGAAAAGCGTGATCCCGCTTGGCCGCGCCCCGGGTGACTTGGAGATAGACGTTTTGGTCCTCCCAGGGATTGCCGGCGATGATTCTCCCGACGAGCTCGGTCCACTTCGGGAGCGGATGCGGATTGGCGAGACGTATCGCGTCCAGGCTCGACTGGAGCCGGACTAGATGTTCCTCGAGGCGAAACGGCCGCCGAGAATACGCTGGGATCACCTCGTAGACCCCGTCGCCGAAGATGAAGCCGCGATCGAGCACCGAAATCGTCGCCTTCTCGATCGGCATGAACTCGCCGTTGAGATAAATCATCCTTGCTCCCGTTCTAGTTGAACCACAGCGTCACGCCGTCCCAAATTCTGCGGAAAATTCCGGCCATGGCGACGTTCTCGAGCGCGACCACCGGATATTCCCCGAGCGGCTCGCCCTCGAGCGACACGCGCAGCGTTGCGACGCGCTCCCCCGCGGCCAGCGGCGCGACGAGCGGCTGCCGGCTGAAGAGCTTCGCCTGCAGCCTGTCCGCGGAGCCTCTGGGCACCGTCACGTACAGGTCCGCGGCGACGCCGGCCTTCAGCTCGCGCTCGCTGCCTTTCCACACCTTGAGCTTGCTGATCGCCTGGCCCTTCTGGAAAAGACGCACGCCGTCATACGACTGGAAGCCGAAATTGAGCAGCTTCTGGCTCTCCCGGGCGCGCAGGCGCTCGGAAGGCGAGCCGACGACCACCGACACGAGCCTTCGCGCGCCGCGCTTCGCCGAGGCGATGAGGCAGTAGCCGGCGCTCTCCGTATGGCCGGTCTTGACGCCGTCCACGTTCGGATCGAGCCACAGTCCGAGTACAGCTTGTAGTGCTCGGGGTAATCGCGGATCAGCGCGGCGGCGAGCAGCGCGAGGTCGCTCGCCGTGGAGTAGTGCCCGGGGTCGGGCAAGCCCGTCGAGTTCGTGAAGTTCGTGCTTTTCATCCCCAGGCGCCGCGCCTCGCGGTTCATCCGCTCGACGAACGCCGGTTCCGAGCCCGCGACCGCCTCGGCAAGGGCGATGCAGGCGTCGTTGCCCGACTGCACGATCATTCCCCGCAGCAGCTCCTGCACCGTGACGGGCTTTCGCGGCTCGATGAACATGCGCGAGCCGGCCGCGCGCCAGGCGCGCTCGGACACCGGAACGGTCTGACCGGGCGCAAGCGATCGCCCTCTCAGCGCGGCGAAGGCGAGGTACGCGGTCATGAGCTTGGTGAGCGACGCGGGCTCGATGCGCTCCTCCGAGTTGCCGCCCGCGATCGGCTGGCCGCTGGTGGCATCCATGAGGAGCCACGCGCGCGCCGTCACCGGGGGCGGCCGCGGAGCGTCGGCGAGTGCGGCGCACGACAACGGCACGGCGAGGCAGGCGGCGAGAATCCGCGACATGGCCGTTCAGGTGTTCGGCGCGATCGCCGGCGGGTGGGCCGACCGGGGCGCGCCCGCTCCGGCGACTTCGACTCGAGGCGATCCGGGCTCCCCGGCGGCCGAGGTCTTCCCCGGCAGTATCGCCTCCACCTCGACCCGAGCGCTCCCGGCCTGGACGTACCCGAGCCTGTACGCCGCCGCGTACGACAGGTCGATGATGCGGTCGGTGCGAAACGGACCGCGGTCGTTGATGCGCACGATGACCCATCGCCCGTTGCCGAGATGGGTCACGCGCGCGTAGCTCGGTATCGGCAGGATCGTGTGCGCTGCGGTCATCGCGTACATGTCGTAGCGCTCGCCGCTCGCGGTGCGCTTGCCGTGGAACCCGCGCCCGTACCAGCTCGCGAGCCCGCGCTCTCGGTGAGGCTTGAGCGACCGGTACGGAGTGTATTTCCTGCCGAGCGCGGTGTAGGGGTTGTTCGCGCCGTGGTGGAGCGACTCGACCTTGGGTTTGGCGTCCGCGACCCTGTCGAGATCGGCCGGCGGCGGTCCTCCCGGACCGTCGCCTTTGTAGTAGCCGCCCGACTTCGCGCTGCAGCCGGCGACGGCCGTGGTAAGAAGGAG
>VBAP01000161.1 GCA_005882335.1 Candidatus Segetimicrobium genomatis | reverse complement strand
ATGCGATCGCTGCGGAAGGTGGCCGTCCCCATCTCCACGGTGATGCGGTCCACGGCGGCCCCGCGGAGATGTAGCTGGACGGCCACGACCCCGCCCGCGGTCTGCACGGTGAACTGTGTCTTACCGGTCAGGCGATGGTCGTACAGGTAGCGGGCGAAGATCCGCAACCCGTTGCCGCTCTTCTCCGCCTCGCTGCCGTCGGGGTTGAAGATGCGCAACCCGAAGTCGGCCGTCACGGATGGCGCGGGGGTGAGGATGCCGTCCGAACCCACCCCGAAGTGCCGGTCACAGATCAGGCGGATCGCCCGCTCGGTCAGCGGAAAGGACAGCGTCTTTGGATCGACGATGATGTAATCGTTTCCCAGCGCATGAGATTTGATAAACGCATTGCGTTCCATTGCGCTGGTGACTTCGGTAGGAGGAAATGCCGCCCCTCTTATCTTTGGTCATTGCGAGGAGCGAAGCGACGAAGCAATCTCCTTGAATCCCGCGATTGCTTCGCGCCTGCGGCGCTCGCAATGACTGCTATCTGCGTTTCCGCTCTTCCCCTCTGCGAAGCGCGCTCCGGATGATCCGGTCCAACAGCTCCGGAAATTCGATCCCGGTCGCTTTGGCGGCATCGGGCAACAGGCTGGTGGCCGTCATCCCGGGAATGGTGTTGACTTCCAGAACCACAATATCGTCCCCGCGCGCGATCATGTCTACCCGCGACATACCTTCGCAGCCCAACGCCTGATGGACGCGGAGCGCCAGCGCCCCCGCTTCTTGGGCGACCCGTGCCGAGACTCGGGCCGGGATGATGTGCTCGCTGCCGCCCGCCGCGTATTTTGCCTGGTAGTTGTAGAACTCCGCGTGAGGGACAACCTCGATCAACGGCAGGGCGACGGAGTCTCCTGTCGTGGGGTCGTCGATGATCCCACACGTAATCTCCGTCCCCGACACGTACTCCTCGACCAGCACGACCGGACCGTAAGCAAAGGCGGCCTCAACCGATGGATCCAGCGCGGTGGGTTCGCGGACCAGCGAGACGCCGATGCTGCTGCCGGCCGCGTTGGGCTTGACGACACAGGGATAGCCGAGCGCCTGGGCCACCTGGCGGTGGACGTGGCCGCGGTCACGCCAGACCGACGCGGTGACGCTGAGATAGCCCGGCACCGGGATGCGGTGCCATTCGAACAACTGCCGGCTGCGGAGTTTGTCCATCGCCAGGGCGCTGGCCAGCACACCGGAACCGGTGTAGGGAACCCCCAGCAGTTCCAGGAGTCCCTGCACAGTCCCGTCTTCACCGTACGGCCCGTGCATGGCGATGAACACGACGTCGACTTGGTCACGCGCTACCGCTTGATCTATGGCGAGCGGACCGGAGCCAACGGGATCCGGGATCCGGGATCCGGGATCCGAGGTTCGGGGTACGGGATTCGAGGTTCGGGGTACGGGATTCGCAGCTGACAATTTTGGCCTGGTCCCCGGTCCCTGGTCCCCGGTCCCCGCAGTGAGCTTCAGCAGGTCCGGCCTCGGCAGCCAGTGCCCCTCCTTCGTGATCTCGACGGGGAGCACGTCATACCGCAGCGGATCGAGCGCCGCGACGATCTCCCGCCCGGTGGACATCGAGACATCTCGCTCCGGAGAGGGGCCGCCCATGAGGACGGCGATGCGAAGCCGTGTCATGCCGGCTGTCCTACGCGCCGGGCGCCTCTTCGCGACGTCTCAGCGCGACGCGTATGGGGCGAGGGCCGCCAGGCGCGAATGCGGCCCTCCAGCAACCCCACGGCACCCTCGTTGAGGACGCTGGCGAACGCGATCGCCTTCGCTTTGGGCGGAATCCTCCCGCTGATGCGCTCGAGCACCTTCGGCGATGCCAGCACAACGTCGGCGCGGCGAAGCACGTCGGAGAGTTTTCCTTCCTGCTGCAGCGTGGCGGTCATCAACTTGGGCCGGTGGATTCCCACCGCGTAGATGGAACGCTCCTTGCTGCGCACGCCCTCCTCCGTCGCACAGACCAATGCCACCTTCGCGGCGGATGGGAGCTGCGCCACCACCTCCAGCGTCGAGAGTTCTGGCATCGCCATCAGGCCCACCACCTCGTGACGCGGCAGCAACCGGCGGACCTCTTCCACGTGAAACATCGTGGTGGCAACAAGGTCCAGCGTTGAGGCGGCGCGAGGCAGATCGGAAAGCAGCACCGGGACGAGCGGGACACGCAGGCGGGCGGCAAGCTGCCGGGAGAAATAGACGAGGTCCGAGGTATTGCATTCCACGAAGCCCACCCGGGGACGATCGCCACGCGCCCGCTGCGCGGCGCGACCGACGACAAGGGCGTGCAGCTCTGCCTCGCCGACCCCATGCGCCGCCGCCTCGTCCAGCAGCCGGTCGATGAGAGGCGCGAGCGTGTCTTCACCACGGCGCGGCAGTGAGGCACTGACGTACGTGCCTCGGCCGGGTGTAGTCAACAGATACCCGCCGCGTTCCAGCGCCGCATAGACCTTGCCCACGGTGTTCCGGTTGACGCGCAAGAACCCGGCCAGGACGCGCACCGGCGGAAGCCGTTGTCCCGCGCGCAGCCGGCCCGACCGGAGCAAGGTCATCAGCTGCTCGGCGATTTGCTCGGCGATCGGCAGGGGGCCGTCCCGCTGCACCCGCAGCGGCACAGGTTCGATTGTCCTACCTCTCATAGGACACACTAGGACAATATTATCTGCTCCCGGCTGCGCCGTCAACCCCCGGGCGGCCGCCCGTGTCCCGTGACGATGACAACAGGGGAGACCCGGCGCGGCGCGGAACTGCACGGCATTCGTGCCCGAGTGGAGAAATACCCTCGGGGAGGATGCCCGGATGCTCCAGCAGGAGGTCGAAGTCATCCTGATGCGGCAGCTGGCGAGTTATCTCGCCATGCCGATCTTCGTGGTCGACCCCGTAGGGAATCTCCTTTTCTACAATGAACCGGCGGAGGCGCTGTTGGGCCGTCCGTTTGATGAAGCCGGTGAGATGCCGATGGCGAAGTGGTCGACCGCTTTCTCCCCATCTGACGAAGAGGGCCGGCCACTGCCACCTGAGGCGCTCCCGCTGGTAAACGCCCTGCGCTGGCGAAAACCGGCCCACAGAACCATCCGCATCACCGGCCTGGACGGGATCAGCCGGCGCATCGAGACCATGGCCTTCCCGCTGGTGGGGCAAGGCGGCCGCCTGCTCGGCGCGGCGGCCATCTTTTGGGACCTGGACAGCCGGTGAAAGTGACGCTGTGGGGCACCCGCGGGTCGCTGGCCAGCGCCGGGCCGGAGACGGTGCGGTATGGAGGCAACACCTCGTGCGTGGAAGTGCGGGGCTCCGACGGAACGCTGATCGTACTCGATGCCGGCACCGGCATCCGACGCCTGGGGGCGGCGCTGGGGGCAGAGGCGAGCCAGATCAACATCCTGTTGACGCACCTGCACATGGATCATATCCAGGGATTCGGTTTCTTTCCGCCGCTGTACCGGCCGAACATCGAGGTGCACATCTGGGGCCCGCCGTCGCTGACCCACGATTTACGCACTCGGCTGACAAAATATCTGTCCCCGCCGCTGTTCCCGGTGCGCCTGCGTGATCTACCGAGCCGGCTTGCGCTCCACGACGTGCCGTTGGGTGGGTTCGAAGTCGGCGGCCTGCATGTCGACTCCGCGCTGGTGACACATCCCGGCCCGACGGTCGGGTACCGGATCCGCGACAACGGCCGCAGCCTGACCTACATCCCGGATCACGAACCGGCGCTGGGCGCGACGCGGTTTCCGTGGCGAAGTGATTGGACCTCAGGCTATGCCGTCGCGCATGGGACAGACCTACTGATCCACGACACGCAATACACCATGCCGGAGTACGCCGAGCACGTGGGCTGGGGCCATTCGGCCATCGATCACACCATCGCCTTTGCCCGGCTGGCTCGCGTGCGACGGCTGGTCACGTTCCACCACGATCCCAGCCACAGCGACGCAGAGCTTGATCGCCTGCTTGGGGAAGCCGCCAGCACCGGGCCCCTCCCGTTTGAACTTATCCCCGGCATGGAAGG
>VBAP01000096.1 GCA_005882335.1 Candidatus Segetimicrobium genomatis | reverse complement strand
ACTGGTTGTGGGCACACGGTTTCAGGTTCTATTTCACTCCCCTCCCGGGGTTCTTTTCACCTTTCCCTCACGGTACTCGTGCACTATCGGTCGCCAAGGGTATTTAGCCTTGGAAGGTGGTCCTCCCAGTTTCCCACGGGATTCCTCGTGTCCCGTAGTACTCAGGAACGCCACCCAGGAAGTCCTCGCTGTTTTGCCTACGGGGCTGTCACCCTGTATCGCCTGCCGTTCCAGGGCAGTTCGGCTACACCGAGGATTGCTCACTTCCCGGCCGGTCCGCAGCCCGGCCCAGTGACGTCCTACAACCCCGCGCGGACAACGCCCGCGGGCTATCACGCCCGCGCGGTTTGGGCTCTTCCCCGTTCGCTCGCCACTACTAGGGGAATCTCGTTTGATTTCTCTTCCACCTGGTACTGAGATGTTTCAGTTCCCAGGGTGCCCTCCACACCGCCTATGGATTCAGCGGTGGGTCCCGCGGTATGACCCGCGGGGGGTTCCCCCATTCGGACACGACCGGATCGAAGGTTGCTCGGCACCTCCCCGGCCCTTTCGCCGCCGACAGCGTCCTTCATCGGCCCTTAGCGCCAAGGCATCCACCGTGCGCCCTATGTAGCTTGAAACCCGCTTTAGGAGTAGCTGTTTAGAGCCTGCTAACCCCCCTCATGCCTGCACACCCAGGCATGACGGGCCCCATCCGGCGATGGGGAACGATTCCAGACGCCTCGGGAGCCTCTGGAACCTCGCTATGCGATTATCAAGGTGCTAGTCCGGGGGATCGGACGATGCGTTTCAGCGGGTCTGGAAGACACAAAAAGAGAGGGGATGAGCAGCCATCCCCTCGGTGCTCATCTCATTGCGTATTCGGTTTAGCCGCTAGACGTACCGAAGATCCGTGTTCCCTCCCGTGCCTTACAGACCATTCTTCATTATAGACCCGGTCGAGGTGTTGTCAAGGACTCGGGCATCTGGACGGCCACGACTTCACCACGCGCACATACCTGGCCGGAGGCCAGCAGGGTGATCTCAACCACGACCTTCCGGCCCTTGACCTCTTTGGCTCGGCCGCGCAGCTCCAGGGGCACGCCCAGCGGGGTGGGCTTCAAGTAGTCGACGTGCAGGGACGCGGTGACGAAGCGGAACGGCGGATCCGTGCCAAGTTCCCGGCCCGCCGCCCGGTAGGCCGCCGCCGCGGCGGTGCCTGTGCCGTGGCAGTCGATGAGCGAGGCAATGAGCCCGCCGTAGACGTACCCTGGGATGGCGATGTAGTACGGCCGCGGGACAAACGTGGCGACCGTCTCGTCGCCGGCAAGATACGTCCGCAGGTGCAGACCCCGGTCGTTTCGCTGGCCGCACCCGTAGCAGTAATTCAGCTCACTGGGATAGTACTCTTGAACCGCTTTCGGCTCCACCGTCATCCTCCAGCCCTCACGATCGGTGTGTGGTCGGCATCCACCGTCGAACGTTCCGGCAGTACTGCACGTAGGCGTCGCCGAATCGCCGGCGCAGGCTCGGCTCCTCGATCACGACCACAAAGGTGTGCAGCACGACCCACAGCGCGCCGGCGTACAGCAGCAGGGGACTCGACCGCAAATACACCGACCACCCCAGCACCACAAGGAGAACCGAGACATACATGGGATTCCGTACTACCTGATAGGGCCCGCGGATCACCAGGCGTCTCGGGGGATCGATGGGGGCCGGCGTCCCACGACCGAAGATGGCAAACCACGACTGGCACCACACGTAGCCCGCCGCGCCGACCGTCAGGAGGCAGACCCCGGCCAGCGTTCGCCATCCCCACGCCGGCGGGGGGATCGGGCCGCCGGCGATCCATAACGGGACATACACACCCACGGCGGCCGGGACAAGGACGGTGAACAGGATGTTCTTCACTAACAGCCACACGGACCCGCTCCTCAGCGTATCTCCCTCCGGCCGTGCGGCTGGTTAGAGGTTTTCAATCGGCACAGGCTCGATCCGATCCGCCGGGTCGAACCCGAAGACCTTCGAGTAAAAGTACAACTCTGCCTCCAGGGACCGGCGGATGGTGGCGGCGCGGCGAAATCCATGCTGCTCCCCCTCGAAGGCCAGATACGCCGTCGGGATCCTTTTGGCGCACAACGCGTTAAACATCCGTTCCGATTGATTGGGCGGAACGACCGCGTCCTCCAGCCCTTGAAAGAAAATGACGGGGCAGGAGAGGCGGTCGCTATGGTGGATGGGGGACCGCGCCAGATACAGGTCCCGCCGCTGCGGATAGGGACCGATGAGTGAATCGAGATAGCGAGATTCAAATTTGTGCGTTTCCTTCGCCAGCCCTTCCAGGTCGCTGACGCCATAGTAGCTGGCGCCGGCCTGGAACACGTTGCGAAAGGTCAGCGCGCACAGTGTCGTGTACCCACCTGCGCTCCCGCCGCGGATGGCGATGCGCCCCAGATCCACCAGGCTCCGCGTGGCCAGGTACCGCGCGCCGTTCACGCAATCGTCAACGTCCACGATCCCCCATCGCTCCCGGAGCCGTTCCCGGTAGGGGCGCCCGTATCCGGTGCTGCCGCCGTAATTTACGTCGAGTACCGCAAACCCGCGGCTGGTCCAGAACTGAATCTCAGCCTCCAGCGCCGTGGAGGTGGCAGACGTCGGCCCGCCGTGGGACATCACGATCAGCGGGGGACGGTCTCCGCCCGACGCGACGTAGTCGGGGTTTCGCGGCGGGTAGAAGAAGCCATGTGCCGTCATGCCGCCCTCGGTCGGAAATTCAACCGCTTCTGACTGCGAGACAAACGCCGGATCCATGGCGAGCGTGGTCGATTTCTTCAGCACCGTGACCCGGTCGGTGCGCAGATCGAGGAGCACCACGGCTGACGGCTGCGTGGCCGAGCCGGCGGTGAAGACCGCCTGCCCATCGGCGACCCGCAGGTAGCTCGAAATATGCGTGTACGGCAGGTCGATCAACCCGAGCGCCCCCGTCCCCAGGCGGAGCCGCCCCAGCCGCCAGAGGCCCCGCGTGGTGTGGGCGCAGAGGATCTGATTCGGCGACTCGAACGCATAGGTGGACATGCCAAAGACCCACTGAGGGCGGCCGAACTCTGCGGCCATCGCACACAGGGGCTCGATGCGGCCGTCTTGCCGGCGGTAGAGATTCCACCACCCGGTGCGATCCGATACGAAGTACAGCTCACCACCGGGGGACCACTCCGGCTGAAAGATCGACTCGGATGGACCACCGACCACCCGTTCACTGCTCGCGATCGAGCCGTCCCCCCGGAAGGCGCCCGCCCACAACTCTGTCCCATCCCACGGCATGTTGGGATGATTCCAAGTCAGCCAGGCCAGCCGCGATCCATCGGGGCTGAGGCGCGGGGAAGCGTAGAAGTCGTTGCCGGAAACGAGCACGGTCCCGGCGGGCCCGCCGCGCAGGTCGACGGCCACCAGGGTGTTGATGGCTTCTCGTCCCGGGTCGGTATGATCCTCACGCACACAGATCAGACGATTGCGACGGCGATCGACGATGGCATCGGCGTACCGGAGGCCGTCTCTGGTCGTCAGCCGTTCCGGAGGCCCGCCCGGCCGCTGCCGGTAGAGCTGCTGGTCGTCGTAATTCGAAAAGTACACGACGCCCCGAGAGACGGTGACGGCGCCGCCCCCGTATTCGTGCGCCCGCGTGCGGGCGTTGAACGGGGCTGGTGTGACGTCGGTGATCGCACCATCGGATGCGCGGCGCACAATCACGTGGCGTCCGCCCTCAGCCGGCCGCTGCTCGATCCAATAGATGTCGCCTCCGTCGACGGCGATTTGCCCAAATGTCAGGGACGACGAAGCCACCAATTCGGCGGAGATCGGGGACGTCCACGAGCCGTACGGGGCGGGACGAGGTGCCGTCATCCTAGGATGCCATGCCCGGCATGGCGTACACGTGCCGCAGGGTGCCGCCGGGCCGGACGACTGCTTTTTCGAACTGCATGCCGACCTTTTCCGCAACGCGGGCGGACGAGACGTTCTCGGGATCGATCAGAGCGATCAGGCGCGGCACCTTCAGGCGTCCGAGCGCATAGTCGCGCAGCGCCGAGGCTGCCTCGGTAGCGTACCCCTTACCCCACGAGTCTGCCGCCAACACGTACACGAGCTCGATCTCAGCTCGTCCGTCGACATCCTTTTTCGTCAGGCCGCAGTCGCCGATGACGCGCCCTGAGGCTTTCTCGACGACGGGGCAGAAGCCGAAGCGATCTGTGGAGTGTGTGCGCAGCTCATCTTCCAGGGTCTGCCGGACTTTTTCGCCATCCCGCGGGCCGCCCATGTATCGCGTCACATCCGGATCGGCCCAGATCGCCACAAGAACCGCTACGTCGGAGGCCTGAAGCGGGCGGAGCAGCAGCCGCGGGGTCTCCAGGCGCGGCATCAGATGCTAGCCAACTTTCTTCAGCCGCTCCAGGTATTGCTTGCGGAACTTGGCGACCTTGGGCGCAATGACCATCCGGCAATATCCCTGATTGGGGTTCCGGCGGAAGTATTCCTGGTGGTACTCCTCGGCCGCGTAGAAGGCCTCGATCGGAACGACCTCCGTCACGATCGGATCATCCCAGAGGCCCGCGTCGTTGAGTTCCGCGATGACTTCCTCCGCGACCTTCTCCTGCGTCTCGTTGTGGGTAAAGATGGCCGAGCGATACTGCGTCCCCGCATCCGCCCCCTGCCGGTTCAGGGTGGTGGGATCGTGAATCGTGAAGAACACCCTGAGCAGGTCCCGATAGGAAATGACGTCTGGATTGAAGGTCACCTGGACGACCTCGGCGTGGCCGGTGTCCCCAGTGCAGACGCGCTGGTACGTCGGGTTGGGCACCGAGCCGCCGGAGTATCCTGAGACGACGTCCTCCACACCCTCCAGGTCATCGAAGACGGCCTCCAGGCACCAGAAACACCCGCCCGCCAGCGTCGCGATTTCCGTGCGCATGTTGTCCCTGCACTCTCCTCTCCTGTCCTCACTCTTGATGATAACCGATCGTGTAAACTTTGGATAAGGTCTTAAGGTTGGTCGATCGGCTCGAGGATGGCGACAGGAATACGCCGGGACGTCCGGGCCTGGTAGGCAGCGTAGCCTCTGTACGTGTGAACGACCCGGGACCACAGCCGCTCGCGCTCAGCGCCTTCGGCTTCCCGGGCCCTCACGCGAAGCATTCGGCGCCCTAGCTGGATCCGCGCCTCCGGGTCCGCGCGGAGGTTCAACCACCACGCCGGATGGGTCGGCGCGCCTCCGCTCGAGGCGATGACCACGAAGGTCCTGCCTTCTGGAAAGTACAGGAGCGCGGTGATATGGGGCCGCCCGGTGCGCCGTCCCCGGGTGGTGAGCAGAAGGACGGGCATCCCCAGGAGCCGGCCTCCCAGCCGCCCCCCGCTGGCACGGTACGTCCAGCGATGCAACCGCCAGAGGACTGCGACCGCTCTCATCCCTACTTGACGATCTTGAGGTTGAAATTCGCGGTCCCTAACGCGCCTACGAGACGCAGCCACAGCGGGAGCAGCTGCTCGGCGCCTCTGGCCGAACCGATATCTCCGAGATCGACCACCGACTTCCAGCCGAACCAGTTTCTCAAGATCTCGGTCACCCTCGATTTGGCCGCTTTGTCATTGCCGCTGACAAAGACGTCATGATCCCCCCGGACCAGTGAGGGGTTCACCATGAGTTTGCAGTTCATCGTGTTCAGCGACTTGACGACTTTGGTGTCCGGGAAGGCCCGCTGAATCTGCTCCGCGAGTGAATCGGTGTTGGACACTGCCAGCGTGGGCGGCATGCCTTTGGAGAAGTCCAGCGGGTTGGCGAGATCGATGAGGATCTTCCCCTTCATGTTCTCCGCCCCTGCGAGTTTCAGGGCGTCCAACGATGCCATGCCATGGGTGCAGTTGAAGAGGATCTCCCCGAACTTTGCCGCGTCGGCGAAGGTGCCCTGCGAGGCCTTGGGACCATTGGCCTTCACCCAGGCGGCGGCCTTCTCATTCGTGCTCGAACGAGATCCCATCATCACGTCCTGGCCCATTTGCACAAGTTTCGTCCCGATGGCGTGTCCCGCCATTCCTGTCCCGAGGACCCCAAGTTTCATGTTCGCCTCCTAGTCCGCGTACGCGAAGTCGTTGACAAACTCACACCGGCCGGCCTGTAAAACATCGCGTGAATCCCCCGGATCACCACGACCATTCCTGTCTCTTCCCGGATCTCGGAAGGGAGGCGTGGGCTTCGAGGCTAGAGCCACCGCCTGACCTTCGCCTTGTACTCGAGGTAGGTACGGCCGAACTGTAATTCCAGGTGACGCTCTTCTTTTGCGATGAACCGGCTGGAGATCCACCAGACAAAGAGAGGGATGACGAGCATGGGCAACAGACTGCCGAGCAGTAGCCAGATCCCGACGAGGATGAGCACCATCGAAAGGTAGAGGGGATTCCTGCTGTATTGATACGGACCTTCCACAATCAGGGCGCTCGACTGCTCAAAGGGGATGATGGTGGTGTCGCGCCGCCTGAAGTGACCGGCCGCGAACAAACCCTCGACCATGCCTACGGCAATCGGCAGAACCCCGAACGCCCTCCACGGCCACGCCAGCCACTTTGCGATCGGCACGACGTAGTGCAGCGCGACCATCAGGACGACCGATAGCAGCCAGATCACCGGTGGATAGAATCGTGGAGGAGTTGGCGTCTGTGCATCCATCTTAGCGAATACTTCGCTGCGCACTCAGATAAAGCTTCCTCGACCCGACCAGTGCGACAAGGGATCCGCAGCGTCACCAACCGGGCGCGCCACAAGTTACCTTGTAGACATCTTCCTCCGTCGAGGGGGTCGTCCTGCTTGACGGAGAATTCTCTCCTGGAGGAAGGTGTAACTATCGCATGGCGACCTTCGTTTTGGTTCCAGGTTTCTGGCTGGGGGGGTGGTGCTGGCAACGCGTCGCCCGACAGCTGCGATACGGTGGACATGACGTGTACCCTGTCACCCTCACCGGCCTCGGCGAACGGGTACACCTGGCCACCCCTCAGGTCGACCTCGAGACTCACATCACCGACGTCGTGAACCTCATCAAGTTCGAGGATCTCCGCGACGTCATCCTGGTGGGGCACAGCGGCGGCGGGGTCGTGATCACGGGCGTCGCCGATCGGATTCCCAACCGCCTCTCTCAACTGGTGTACCTGGACTCTTCGCCAGTCCCCGACGGTTTCGCCCAGATCGACACGAACACACCCAAGGCCAGGGCCTTCGTCGAGAGAGTCGTGGCCGAGCGAGGCGACGGGTGGCGGTGGCCCCTGCCGTCGTGGGACGAACTGGAAAACGTCATCGGCGCCAGCCTCGCTGGGCTCGGTGACAAAGAACGCACGCTCATGCAGGCTCGAGCGGTTGCCCAGCCGTTCGGCATCATTCGGCAACCGCTGCGGCTGAAGAACCCCGCCCGGGAAAAATTGCCAAGGCTGGGCGTTCTCTGCAGCCTCTCCCTGTCTGAGGTGCAAGAGATGATCGCCAGCGGGCCGCCATGGGCTCGCGAACTTTCCGGCCCACAGTGGCGCTTCTTCGAGCTCCCCACCGGGCACTGGCCGATGTTCTCCAGGCCCGATGATGTCGCCCGGCTGCTCGACAAGCTCACAGCAGGCTAACGCGGGAAAGGATCAAGTCTTCCTTAATGCCTTCTAACGGAAGGGGCGTGGTAATAGCCTGGCCGGGAGCGCATAAAAGGCCGCCAGGAGCAGGTTCAATCCGAGGCTGGCCGGCGCGTTCACCAGGGCGAGCAGGAACGTCATCAGGTAGGCCGCGGGCCCGATGGCATACGATCTCGAGATCGCTCTCACCCCGGCCTCGTCCAGGGCCTCCCCCAGGAGACGACGCCCACGGGCCGCGTGCCACCACAAACCATTGAACATGAGGGCCAGAAAGACATAGGTACCACCGAGGACCATCGCAGCCGTCCGCTGGTCTGGACGCTGGATATATTCGGCGATTAGCGCGGTGGGAAACGGCACGAAGGTAATTCCAAGCAGCAAGAGCCCGTTCCATATGAGGAGCGCATGATCTGCCCGTGCGATGATCCTAAACAGGCGATGGTGATTCATCCACATGATCCCGATGGTCGCGAAACTGGTGAGGAAGGCAAAGTAGCTCGGCCAGGCGGCCAGCATCGCGTCAGCCAATCTGGTCGTCTGGGGCAGATCTCGAGGTACCCGCACGTCTAAGATCAGGAGCGTAATCGCAATTGCGAACACGCCATCGCTGAACGCTTCGAGGCGCTGTATGCTGTACGGCTCGCGCCGAGGTCCCTCTTGGTGAGGAGTCATCCTGATGTTATGGTGGCGTGATCACTCGCTCCCGGCCATCCGCGCCCCTCAACGTGATGCTCGTGGTCTTCGGTCGGTCCGGGGTGGCGATCCGCCTGGCGATGATTTGGACGTAAGAGCTGGCGGCGGAATTCGTTACTTCATCGGTGAAGAGCAGCCCTGAGCCGTCCTCGCCCGCGCCGAGCTTCACGTGATTGATGCCGCCCTTATCGAAAAGGTCGAGCTCAATCGGACCATCTTGCCCTTTTATGCCAAGACGCGCGCGAACCACGCCGCGTTCGTCTGTCAACTCAAGCGTGCGCCCTCGGAGGACTGGAACGGGAGTCTGCGCTGTCGCGGACCTGGTCTGCACTACATTAAGAGCCAGGAGCACGAGATTGATGCCAGTAAGCGCGATACCCAGTCGCTGTAGCTTCATACGATCCTCCTTTAACAACGTCTGTCTAGGCCGGGCCTTTGCGCGACCTTCCGACCTCAGTACTTGCCCCGCGCCCCAGCAAATGGGCGCGGTCGGCGCCGGAGATTCGGCCCGGCCACAAGCACCAGTATGAATACTACGACGACATGTGCTGCGGCCCACAGCCACCATAGCCTGATCAGCTCCGGGCCTGTGAACATTCGAAAGAGGTACCAACCTCCGATGGTATTTTGGGCGGTGTGGTACAAAATAGCCAGCAACGCACTCTCTTGTGAGTTGTAATAGACCCAGTTGGTCAGCACAGCCGAAGCGATAGCCCCGATCAGGTACGCCGCGATGGATGGAGCGGCCAGAGCAACAGGCACATGCCACCCGGCGATGAGCACCCCGAGGAACAGGCTGTTGACCAGTGGCGAACGCCTAGCTGAAAATCTCGACAGGGCATAGCCGCGCCAGCCTGTTTCCTCCCCTAATGGTGCGTCAACCAACGCCATAGGGAACAGTATGAAGAGGCTATACCAGTGGCCGAGTTGGCCCCTTTCGGGTGCAGATGCGCCAAGCAATATGTTGAGGGAGACTGCGGCAATGGTGAGGGCAACCGGGACGACCAGTGCCGCCAAGTACCATTTGAGTTCGACGCGCCACCGCAGGCAGCGATTCAATAAGTCTTTCAGCCCGTCCATCCCGCGGGTGACGCTTGTAACGATCACCGCGGCGAGCAATGGACCATACGGGAAGAGGAAGGGAAAATTGGGCCAAGCCCTAGACAGTAGATAATTTCCCCATGAGATGCCGAAGGCCAGAATGAAGAATGCAACCAGCGGGTGATGTTTGAGGACAGAAGTCATGCTCTTCATAGCTCGATATCAGATTGGCCTGCCATTGGAGAGATAGGAATGCCAGAGAATACGGGCGGCGACCGCGCGCCAGGGGGCCCAGGCTCTGGCCATGCGCGTGAGCTGTTCAGAGTTGGGAAGGCGACGGAGGCGCTTGACTTGCTGTGCGGCTCTGGCCAAAGCCAGATCACCCACCGGCCAGACGTCGGTCCGGCGAAGGGCCATAAGGAGATAGATGTCAGCGGTCCATGGACCGACACCGGGAAGCTGCAACATGATGGCACGGACTGCCTCATCGCTCAGCTTGGCAATCGCGGCGAGGTCGAGTGTGCCGGCAAGGAGGGCTCGGGCGAGAGCGTGGCAGTAGGCTGCCTTCTGTCGAGTGAGACCGGCTTCCCGGAGCCGGGCTTCGGTGGTGGCCGCTACATAGCGAGGGGTGACTCGACCGGCGACGCTCTGGAGCCGGCCATACGCGGCCTCGGCCGACGCAAGAGAGACCTGCTGTTCAAGAATGATGCGCACCAGCGTGGCGAAGCCTGGGCGTCGGGCCCACAGTGGTGGCGGTCCATATCGCTGGATGACTCGAGCAAGATCACGATCGCGTGCCGATAGCTCGCGCACGCCTCGAAGGAGAGAGGCTCGGGAGAGTTGTCGCGGAGAGTGCCGTCGTGTCAAAGCCAGCATGGATCTGCTATGGCGCATACTGACCCCTATCATAGTTCTCACGCGACTGAACCACAGGAGTAGCGCCGAACAAGGCGGTGGGCGGGGAGCTCACACCTGACGCCGCCACCCGGATCCAATCCAGGGGATACCCTGGTTGGCGTCGAGTCTCAACCGCAGACTTAAATGCGCGGTATGGTGCTGGATGTGCCGGATGTTGTAGATATGCAGTTCGGCTCGTGAAAACGCCCTTCGCTCGAACCCGGAACGTGCGCCCAACGTCTCCGCAGTTTCTGCAGCGACCACTTCGGACACCTTGCGCCGACAGTGTTGCAGGTAGGCGCTGATCGACGTCTTATCGTAAAGTGAGACCGGCGCACGGTCCTCGAATTCCTCGTAGTCGCCAAAGAAATGCTCGTGAGCGCGATGAAATCGCTGCTGGCGAAACGCTTCCTCATTCTGTCCCAGATAGAAATCCGTCCAAAACAACACGTGAAATGCGACCTGGCAAAATAGGTAGTTCGCGATTCGCGAGTTCCAAACGGTCTCGGGACATTTGTCAATGCACGCATTGAGCATCGAGAACGCGGCGTCGAACTGATTCGCGATCACCTCTTTGAATGTGTCCAGCATCAGCAGTCTCTCCCTCGATCTCTTACATCGAGTCGCGGGTTAGTCATTAACGGGCTGCATTACTGGAGAGCGCCTCCAACCGCGGATACTCCTCGCGGGGGCCTAACGAGATCCAGCCGACACGCTGTCCATCTCAAGGCGATGAGCATCTACGCCTTCAAGGCCACCCAGCTTTCACGTTGGATCACTCAACCCGTTTCTTCATTGGGGGCCTCTCAATCCTACCGAATACTCCCAGCGAAACGAAAGGGCCGTCCAAAAGGGACGGCCCTCGTCTGAAAACTGCAAGCGGCGGGGAAGTCGCGGAACCCGAGCCACCACCATGGGTGACCCATGCGCCGGTTCTCCTTAGAAAGGAGGTGATTCAGCGGTGCTCCCAGGACCCCGGCGTATTGTCTCCGTTGATGAAGGGGTTATGATGAAGGGGTCAAGTCTTGACATAGCACAAGTCTGTCTTGCAGGCTACCTGAGTTGTGCTATGTCAAGACTTGACCCCTTTCCTTCCAGGCGCTTACCTTCGACGATGGGTGGCGATATACCAGTTGTTTCCGAAGGGATCCTGTACGGCTGAGGCGCGTTCTGCGTAATCCATCTCCATCGGCTCATGCAGCGCCTTCGCACCGTTACGCAATGCCCGTTGATGAGTTTGATCCACATCAGGGACGTAGATATGAATCGCGCCGGGCATTGGTCCCCACTTCCCTGCCGCCTCCGACAGCTCGATGGTGGAATCACCGATTCGGACGGCAGCGCGGGCGAGCTTCCCCTCCGGCTGCTCGGCTCGGTCGACCACTCGCGCGTCAAAAACCGCCACCAGAAAATCCAGCAGTTTCTGGGCTCCATTAACCGTCAAGTACGGAGTGACCCGCGTAAATCCATCAGGTACGTAGGGTTCGCTCATCAGCCGCTCTCTGATGGTTTCTGCTCGGGGGAGATGGGCAATAGCAGGATCAGTTCATCCTGACTTCGGTAGAACTCGATGCTCGGCCGACTGCTGTCGACCCGTTGCCGCTCCCGCTCGCCCATGGCCATGAACATCTTGCCGATTTCGTCCGTCCGGCTTGTCCAATTCTTCATTTTCTCGCGGAGATAGAGCCCGCCCGGAATCACACCAGCAGCGAGCCCCAGTCGCCCCGGATCATCACCAGGGACACACGCGACGCATGCACGATACTCGCCGGTGGTGGGGTGGAATGTGCCGTAGAACTTCCGCCCTCGGAGCGACGGAAGTTTGCTTTCGAGTCGGTTGAATGCCTCTCTTGCACCCTCCGGCCCGCCGTCGGCCACGAGGCACATCATCGGGATGTCGCTCAGGGTTGTTTCCATGATCTCTTAACCCAAGACGCGAATAGCT
>VBAP01000095.1:6930-19293 GCA_005882335.1 Candidatus Segetimicrobium genomatis | reverse complement strand
CGCCAACGCACCTCCTCTCTGCGCCGCAGGTGGATTTCACCCGGGACGCGATGTCAGTACCCTCTCTGCCGCAGCACCGCGTCGAGCCACACCGCCGCAATGATGATCACCCCGATGACCATCTGTTGGATCGGCGCCGGCACGTTGAGCATCACCAGTCCGTTGAACAACACACCCATGATCAGCGCGCCGACGATGGTGTTCGTGATCTTTCCTCGACCACCGAACAGCGACGCGCCTCCGACCACGGCGGCCGCGATGGCCTGCAGTTCGAATCCCTGACCCGAAATCGCCTGCGCCGCCATGAGGCGCGACGTGAAGATCAGACCGGCGACCCCCACGCAGAAGCCGCTGATCACGTACACGCTGAATTTCAGGAGGGGAACGTCGATGCCGGCCGCGCGGGCCGCCTCCGGATTTCCTCCCACCACGTAGACGTAACGGCCGTACCGCGTGTAGTTGAGCACCACCCACGCCGCACCCGCCATCACGAGGAGAATGATCGCCGGAATGGGAATGGGGCCGACCGTCCCCTGTCCCACCACGCGATAGTACGGCTGGAGATCGTAGATCGGATTGACGCGATACCAGACCACAAATCCGCGATAGGCTGTCAGCGTGCCTAACGTCACGATCAGAGGGTTGACCCCGGCCCAGGCGATGATCACACCGTTGATCGCCCCACCCAGGAGACCGATCACCACGGGCAGCAGAAATGCGAGGAGGACATTCGCGGCCGACGGATCTTTTTGGGCGAAGACCCCCGAGAACATCCCGGCCACGGCCAGCAGCGAGCCGACCGAGAGGTCGATCCCGGCGGTCAGGATGGTAAAGGTCATCCCGATCGCGATAATTCCGATCACAGAAACTTGCAGCAGCACCAGCAAGGCGTTGTCGGGAGTGCGGAACTGCGGCAGGGCGATGGCGAAATACACAACGAGGGCGGCGAGGGCCAGGTAGATACCGTAGTCCCGCAGAGTGGCCACCAGGGAGGGTCGGAGGGGGAGGGCTCCCACCGCCGCGCCGATGCGCGCCGCCGTGGGAGTGTCTGATTCTCTCATCCGCCGCTCCCGCCCATCAGGATGCCCGGACCTCGCCCGCCACCCCGGCGGCGACGGCCATGATACGTTCCTCGGTGGCGTCCTGGCGCGAGAATGCTCCGGCGACCGTGCCATTTCTCATGACCAAGATCCGGTCACTCATGCCGAGAATCTCAGGGAGCTCAGAGGAGATGAACAGCACCGCCAGCCCATCGCCCGCCAGCCGGTCGATGATCGCGTGCACCTCTGCCTTGGCCCCGACGTCGATCCCGCGGGTCGGTTCATCAAGAATCAGCACTTTCGGTGGAATCATCAGCCAGCGCCCGATGACGATCTTTTGCTGGTTGCCGCCACTGAGCGTGGATACTTCAACGGCGTGAGAAGGAGTCCGGATGGCCAGCGTCTCGATCATCCGCTGGACTTCGCCGTATTCGCGATGACCGTTGATCAACCCCATCGGGCTGAGCGCCCGGAGGGCGCGCAACGAGAGATTGGTGCGCACGGGAAGCATCGGAACAAGTCCTCGCACCCGGCGGTCTTCGGGCGTCATGGCAATCCCGTGCCCGATGGCATCCCGGGGGGACCGGATGACCACACTCACGCCGTCAACCAGGATGTCCCCGTCCCACGCGGGAGCAAGTCCAAAGAGGGCTTCCGCCAGCGCGGTCCGGCCCGACCCGATGAGCCCGTACAGACCGAGGACCTCGCCGCTGCGGACGGCGAACGACACCCGGTGGAAGGCCCCTGTCCGACCCAGGTTGCGTACCTCAAGACGGACTTCCCCTCGCTCGGCCCGACGACGCGGAAAGAGAGAAGACAGGTCGCGCCCCACCATAGCTTGTACCAGGGTCGCGTCGGTCCACTCGGAGACAGCCGCTGTGGCCACCCGCTTTCCGTCACGCAGCACCGTAATGCGATCAGCGACAGCGAAGACTTCGTCGAGCTTATGGGAAATGTAGACGAGCGTCATGCCTCTGGCCGCAAGGCTTCTCACGATATCGAGGAGCCGGCCGATTTCCTGATGGGTCAGCGAGGACGTGGGTTCGTCCAGAATCAGTACGCGCGGATTGAGCGCGACCCCCTTGGCGATTTCTACCAGCTGCCGTTCGGCGATGCTCAAGCGCGCCACCCTGGCTTCCGGATGGAGGTAAACGCCGAGTTCGTCGCAGAGAAGCCGGGCCTGGGCTCTCGCCGCGGCGAGATTGATGAAACCAGGCAGACGGGCAGAGGGTTCGCGGCCGAGGAAGATATTGTCGGCGACCGTCAGCTCAGGAACCAGGCTGAGTTCCTGATGCACCAGACCAATGCCGAGAGCACGGGCCTGGCCGGGACTGAGGATCCGCACCGCGCGTCCATCGATCGCCAGTTCCCCCGCGTAGTCCGCGTAGAAGCCGGACAGGACCCTCATCAGGGTTGATTTGCCGGCACCATTTTCGCCCACCAGGCCATGAATTTCGCCCGGCAGCAAATCCAGATCGACCCCGTCGACGGCCACAGTGGGACCAAATGCTTTGGAGATGCTTCGCATCCTAACGAGCGGCACCCGATTGAGCACAGCAAAGCACTCCTCAATCTACTCAGCGCACGATCTGCCGCTGAGGTGTGTCGACATTATGCAGTCGACTCCATGTGGGACATCCTACCAATTCGCATTTGGGCGAGGAACTCCCCCCGACTCGACTCGGTGATCGAACCTGGAAGGATGGGTGAGATGGAACGCGGGTGACGGCTTGGGCTCAGCGGCGCGGCAAAACTTCCGTGAGGAACCACTGCTCTGAAAGCGCAATGAACTGGGCCGGATCAGGATCGAGCACCGCCCGCTCGGGCGATGCATAATAGGCCTTGTCTTTAGCCTCCCAATCCGCCCCGTCATAACTCATCAGCCACACAAACTGGTTCCGTTCTTTGAGTATCCACGCGCCTTCAATCCGAAACCCGTGTCTCTGACGCAGCGGGTACACGCCTGACCTCCAGGCGCGGACAAAGTCATCCATCTTGCCCCGGTTAATCGTGTACATCCGTAATTGCGTGATCATCTGGACTCCTCCGACGTCAGATCCTAATGCAGTGTATCGTCGTCATCTTCCTTCGACCCTTTGACCAGACGCATGAACTGCCGCCGGAGTCGCCAGCGCCGGTACCAGGCGATCGGATTCAGGGTCAAGGAGCGCTTCGTGCGTTCCAGACGGCGACGCGGATGCGGAGGCGCGGGTCGGACGAGTCCGTAGCGGCCCTGCCGCACGTACCACCAGGCCACGCCGCATCCCGCAAGCGCAAATACCCCCAGCGGAAACGGCAGCGAGAACAGGACAGCCGTCGCGGCCAGGATCCCAACCCAACGGGCTTCCACCGGCAGGACAAAGTAGAGCGCTACCCGCTCAAAGGGATTGATCGCAGCCCAGGCGACGGTCACCGCGGCGAGTGGCATCCCAAAACCAGCCACCAACGCGTCCCGCTGGGTCAGCACGCTGGCGAGCCACAAGGCGACCGCGCTGGATCCACTTACCAGCACCAAGAAGACGATGTAGTCTCGCCACCCCCACGAGCGCTCCAGGCTCCCGCCGAACAGCCAGAAGACGTATCCGCCGATGAGTACCCACACGATGCCACCGGTCCCTATCAACGGATAGGTAACCGCCGTCCAGGGTCTTTGCAAGAATGAGGGGGGAAAAAAGGCCAGGTCAGACCATGACATCCCAGCCATAAAAGAACCGACGAAGGTCAGCACGTTCGCCCCCAGCACTGCCCATGTCACCGGACAGTCGCCGGGAAGTTCCGAAATCCTCGCGCGCGGACCTCTCATCGCCACACGCTCACCGCGACACGCACTATCCCTTAGCCGCCCGGCACACGCACGCCGACTTCGTCCAGGTGGCGGAGCAGGTCGGCGGGATCTTCGTACACCCGGTAGGCGCCGGCCCGTTCAAGCTCATCGAGGCCGTACCCGCCCG
This sequence comes from Candidatus Segetimicrobium genomatis, assembly GCA_005882335.1. GTDB lineage: Bacteria > Sysuimicrobiota > Sysuimicrobiia > Sysuimicrobiales > Kaftiobacteriaceae > Telluricultor. Next base: position 15,302 of record VBAP01000095.1, on the reverse strand, counting down.
ACAGCAGCCCCACCCCGAGCGCGCCGGCGCGGCGGGCGGCGAGCAAATCCCACACGCTGTCGCCGACCACGACCGACGCCGCGATCGGCACCCCCAGGCGCTGCGCCGCCACCAGGAAGAGATCCGGATCCGGCTTCGCGCGGCGCACGTCGTCCCGGGTCACCAGGGGCGCCGTCGCATCCAGCTCGAGCACCCGCACCGTCGATGCGGCGGTCTCCCTGCGTCCGCTGGTCGCAATGATCCAGGGAATCCCGGCCTGGGACAGGGAGGCCAGGAGCTCTCGGGCGCCGGGCAGAGGCCTGATTTGTGCCACCTCTCGGGCGTACGTTTCACGGTGCACCTGCTGCATCCGGGTAATTTCTTCAGGAGTCAACTGATGGCCGGTCTCCCTCAGCAGGGCGTTCACAAACAGGCCGCCGCTCATGCCGATCCGGCGGTGGATCCGCCATACAGACAGCTTGATGCCGGCGGCTTCCAGCGCTTCGCGCCAGGCCAGCACGTGCTGGTAGACGCTGTCCACGAGGGTGCCATCGAGGTCAAAGAGAAATGCGCCGCCTGGTGATTCGGCCATGGCAGACCTTCAACGAATGACGTCTCCTCATTTTTACTTCGTCTACTTGGTCTCCTCAGTCTACTTGCCTACAAGCTTACATCTATGGTCGGGCACGTATACGTAGTGAGACTAAGTAGACTAAGGAGATTAAGGAGACCAAGTAGACGTAGTTACTCCGTGACCGATCGGGTACAGCCCGGGGATGGACACCGGCAGGCGGCCGCGCGGCGCAATCTCGCCAAAGAGAACGCCCACGGCAGCCCTCACGCACGCCGGTCTGTACCCGACCGCGCAGACATAGGCGTCCACGTCGGGAAACTGGGCGAGTTCGTAAGGATCACGACAGGCGAGCACGATGACCGGAGCGCTGTGCTTCGACAGCAGCCATCGAATCAACCGGTGTTGGGATTCGTCGGGAAAGTCGAATCCGGCCAGCGGAAACTTCTCGGTCATGACGACAAAGGCGCTCGCCGCCGCCATCCTGCCGGCCTGAGCTTCCCATTCACCGTCACGCAGGGTCAGGCTGATGGCGTCCGGATGGCGCCGGCGGATTTCCATCGACGCGACGTCTGAGGGGCGCTCAACGACATTGGGCCCGATGCCACGTCCCGCTGCCATTCGGCGATATCCTTCCGGGTCGGTCGCGGACAGCACCACAATACGCTGCGCACGCGCAGCGTTCAACGGAACGACACCGCCCCGATTCTGTACCAGGACGACCGCATCTTCGGCCACCCTGCGCTCGATCTCCCTGTGCGCCGGTGAGCCGACCGTGTCTTGCGGGGTCCTCGCGCCGGCGGCGGGCTGTCCGGCAAGCCGGTAGCGGGCTTTGAGCGCCAGGATGCGCGCCACCGCATCGTCGACACGCGAGACGGGAAGCCGCCCTATATTCACGGCGGCCACCAGCCCGGCGACCAGTTGCGCCTGCCGTTCTACGTAATCTCCAGACTCGTCGCCATAGCGCTCCTCAGCCAGCAGCACCATGTCGGCCCCAGCCTGCACAGTCTGCACCACTGCGTCGAGCGGATCAGACACGCGGCGCACCGCCCCCATATTGAAGGAATCGGTGAGGACGACGCCCCCAAACCCCATCGTTCCGCGCAGCAGGTCGCGCAGGATGGCGGGGGAGAGCGTGGCCGGATGGTCCGGATCGAGCGCGGGAAACAGGATGTGTGACGTCATGACGATGTCCACGCCCGAGTCGATGGCGGCGCGGAAGGGCACAAGCTCTCGGCGCAGCAGCGCCTGGTAATCACGATCCACGCGCGCCAGGCCGCGGTGGGTATCGACGATGGTATCCCCGTGCCCGGGGAAATGTTTGGCCGCTGCGATGACCCCGGCGGCATGCAACCCGGCCACCCCGGCGCGCACATGCCGGGCCACCGCCTCCGGGTCCTCGCCGAACGAACGCATCCCGATGATGGAATTCAGCGGGTTGCTGTTCACGTCGGCTGCCGGGGCGAGGTCGGCGTTGAGGCCGGCGGCACGCAGTTCCTGGCCGAACACCGAGTACATCTCACGCGTATCCTCCACAGACCCTGTCGCCCCGAGGCCCATGTTGCCAGGCCCCGGGCAGCTGTGCGGAGTGAGCACCGCCCACGCCCCTTCTTGATCCGCCGCCAGCAGCGCTGGGATCCCGGAGCCCGCGCGGGCCAGCGCCTGCAGTTCGGCTGCCAGCGCCGCCGCCTGCGGGGGATCGACGAAGTTGTCGTTGCTCAGGTAACATGCGCCGACATGATGATCGCGGAGCAGAGCGGCGGCATCCTGGGCCGTCGAGCCGGCAAAGGCCAGCATGAACATCTGCCCGACTTTCTGTTCCAGCGTCATACTGCGAACGGACATCCCAGTATGAGCGGACGGCATCGTCTATTGCACGGCTCCGAGGGCCAGCCCCCGCACGACATAACGCTGGAAGAACAGGGCCATCACGACCGGAGGGATCATCGTCACGACCGCAGCCGCCGACATCGCTTCCCAGGCAACCTCATACTGCCCGATGAAGAGAGAGAGCACGACAGTGAGTGACTGAGCATTTTCGGAGTTCGTGAAGATGAGCGGGATGAGAAATGCGTTCCACACCGTCAGGAAGGCCACGAGAAACACCGAGACCAACCCGGGGAGCGCGACCGGCAGCACGACGGTGCGCAGGGCCCGGAAGCGGGACGCGCCGTCGATCAGGGCCGCCTCCTCGATGTCCCGCGGCGTGGCCCGGATGTACGTCTGCATCAACCACACGTAGAGAGGCGCTCCATAGGCCACAAACAGCAAGACCAGGCCGAGCTTGGTATCGATCAGTCCCAGTACGCTCATCAGCTGAAACAGCGCGATGAGCGAGACCCAGATCGGCAACGGTACCAGCAGGAGCATCATGAAAAACAGGAAGGACCGGCCCCGGAAGTTCAACCGGGCAAAGGCATACCCGGCGAGCGAGGCCAGCAGGCTAAGCAACGCCGCGGCCAGCAGCGCCTCGATAACGCTGTTGCGCACGCCGGAGTAGAGCAGCGTCGCCGATGGCAGGAACCCTCCCGCCCGATACTTTGGGCCGGTGGTGAAGACGTCAATGTAGTTTTGCAGCGTCGGCGACTGCGGGATCCAGTGCTTGTACGGAACGGTGTACAGCTCGATCCGCGTGGAGATGCTGCTGACCACGATCCAGTAGACCGGGCCCAGGCTCCACAGCGCCAGCGCCGCCGCCGCCAGCCAGAAGACGGTGCGCCGCAAGAAGCGGGAGAGCGTCATCTCACGCGCCTCGCTCGTAGAGCATGCGCACGAAGACGTACCCGACGCCCATCGACAGCACGAGGATCAAGTAGGCGACGGCGGAACCCAGGCCGAGGTCCAGGTTCCGAAACACCACCTCGTAGTTCAAGATCATGACGGCCTTCGTGAACGGGTTGATGACCTGGCCGGCCGCGCCGCCCGCCGTCAGGGACCAGATCACGTCGAAGATCTGGAACGTGACGATGAACTCTACAGCCATGGCCACGGTGAACGCCGGCAGGAGCAACGGAAACGTCACCGACCGGAAGACCTGCGCCGGGCGCGCCCCATCGACACGGGCCGCTTCGACCACGTCCTGGGGAATCGACTGCAATGCGGCCAGCAGCACCACCATGGCAAAGGGAAACCGCGTCCACACCTGCGCCACCGCCACCCAGAACAACTGCGCCGATGGCGACGCCAGCCAGTGATGGTAGCCGGTGATGAGGTGCAGTTGATAGAGGAGGCCATTGAGCGCGCCATAGTCTCCGTTCAAAATCCATGACCACATGAAACCGTTCACCAGCGGGGGCAGCATCCATGGCACGATGGCGATGGTGCGCAGCACGGCACGGCCGCGGAATTGCTCGTTGAGGATCATCGCGGCGGCCAGGCCGATTACGAGCTCCAGGGGCAACACCATCAAGACAATCAGGACGGTCCGCCAGACACTCGCCCAGAACTCGCCCGATCCCAGCGTCTGGACGTAGTTGCGCAGGCCGATGAAGTGGGCGCTACCCTCCAGCCCCTGCACCCGTGGGTTGGCGTCGGTCAGGCCCAGGAGAAACGTGGAAATCGCGGGGTAATAGACGAAGAACACGAGGAGCAGACCGACCGGCAAGATAGCCAGGTAGGCAGTCCGCTCCTCGCTTCGAATCCGCAACAAGCCTATTGCTTATACTGCGCCTTCAGTTCGTTCCAGCGTTTCGCGACGGCGTCCACCGCCCCATCGGCCGTGAGCTGGCCCTGGGCCGCCTTGCGGATCGCTTCCGTCACGCTCTGGGTCCACGGGCCCCACCACTTCACCGTCCGCGGCAGCTGATGCACGTACTTGGCCTGCTCCGCCATGACATCGAAACCCTGGATCGCGCCCTCTGCATTCAGCGCCTGCTGCACTGACCTGCGGGACGGGACCAGGCCGACCGCCTTGAAGATGGCCCGCTGGTTCTCAGGCGAGACATACCACTTGATGAACTCCCACCCGGCGTCTTTCTTTCCGGAGAATCGCGACAAGCCGATAGCCGCGTCCAGGCTCCAGGTGAAGTGACGCTCGGGCATGAGCAGATACTGCACATCGGGCGCCTGCTTGGAGATCTTGTCGTTGTTCATGACCGCCAGCGAACCCTGCCAGGCCTGATGGTAGACTCCCGTTCCACCCATGAAGACGTCATGCGGCGTCACTTTCGTCAGCAGATCGGGCGTGATGACCTTGTCGGTGGCAAAGAAGCCGAGCAGCATGGCCATGGCCTTCCGGGCGGGGGATGCGGAGTTACTGAAGACGGGGTTCAGACTACCGTCGAACATCGGGTCTCCGGCCGAGAGAGACATCAGGAACCACGACCAGTCGATCGCCCCGAACGCAACCGGGTATTGATCCACGCCCTTCTGCTTCAGCGCGACGGACTGCCGCCGCAGTTCGTCCCACGTCGCGGCCGGGGTGTTGAATCCGCCGGCCCGCAGCCGCTTGGCATTGTAATCCATCATCACCATTTGCACGTACGTCGTGATCCCTTGAATCTTGCCGCCCACCGTCCAGAAATCCATCCGCTCGATGTCGCCCGCGTTGAGATCGGCGCTCTTGGCGACGCGGGCGTCGAGGGGCTCCGTGTACCCCGGCGCCACGATGAACGACGGCGCCTCTTCGGTCAGGAAGATGACGTCGGCGGGCGCGCGCCGGCCGGCCGACGCCACCTGGACCTTTGTGTACATCTCGGCCGACGGCGCGGAAATTATCTGCACCGTGATCCCGCTGCGGTCCTCGAACGATTTGAGCAGCGCCTGATCAGGCGGCACACCCCAGGGGGCGGTGAGAAACGTAATCGTTTGAGGAGCACCACCGCGCCCAAGAGCAGGCCACACCAGGGCGATTGCCAACGCCAGCACAAAAATCATGCGGTATCTAACCGTCATCGGTCCGACTCCTTTCAGGAATAAGGCGTTGAGGGCTTTCGTGCAGACCAACGCGGCTCCTGCTCACCTATCCCGGCTCAGCTAGGCCTTGCGCAACTCACTCCCTGCCCACGCCAGCCAGACGATGGTCAGCAGGACCTGCAAAATCTCAACCACGGATGCGAACGGTCGAATCACCAGCAGCGTCATGATGCCGGTGAGCCCGGCCAGCCAGCCCACCCGCCGGCTGAGCGCTCCGGTGTCCGCGATCGCCCAGCCCACGATGAGCAAGGCGGTGCCCACAAATGCGTTCCCTACGTCGGCGGCCCCGCGGGCCATGAAGTCGAGCGCCAGCCAGGCGTGAGTGGCCGCGACCTGATCCCGCACCAGAAAGCTGGCCATCGCCAGTCCGCCCTTCCATAACACGAACCCGGAGAGGGCGTATCCACCCAGGCCGATGATGGCGAGATAGAGCACGACCGTCGCCCGTGCCGGGGCCGGCTCGCGGAGACGCACCCACAGGCCGATCGTGAAGACCACCGCCAGCCCAGAAGCGAGGATACCTGCCAGATTGCTGAGTCTCCACAGCCACCTGTCACCGGCGATCTGGGCCAGGGCCCTGGCGGGGTCGGCGTATGTCGCCCCGGTCCCGGGGACGCCAAAACTCAAGATCAGGAGAACGAGGAGGCAGAACGCACTAACGTACCCCGCCGTCCCTCCGTGCCGTTGCAGCCGTTCCATCTCACACCTCCCATCACAGAAGGAGCCAAGGGACCAGGGGACCAGGCGACCAGGGAAAATCTCCGTCTTTGTGGTCCCATGGTCCCCTGGTATCCTGGTCCCTGGTTCAGTGGTTCGTGCAGCATCGCCGTGCGGCCTGCGCCCACGCGTGGGAGGCCGGCGCCAACGCGCAGAACTAGCTCCATAGGCCCGTTTCGGCTGTCACATGTGAGGAGGATCCCATGATCGGTGGGTTACTGGCACCTCAACTCAACCAGTATCTTGAGCGCCTGATTCCCCCGCGGCCTCCCGAGATGCAGGCGATGGAAGCCTACGCGAAGGAGACCCGCTTTCCCATCATCGGACCCGTGGCCGGACATTTCTGCTATCAACTCGCGCGGACGATCGGGGCGCGCCGGATCTTCGAGATGGGATCGGGGTATGGGTATTCCACGTCGTGGTTCGCGCGGGCGGTGAAAGAGAACGGTGGAGGCACCGTCTACCACGTCGTCTGGGACGAGGCCCTATCACAGCGCGCTCGAAAGCACCTCAGCGCGCTTGGCTTCAACGGGGTCATAGAGTATCACGTCGGGGAGGCGGTGCAGACCCTCCGCGGAACTAAGGGCACGTTCGATCTCATTTTCAATGACATCGACAAAGAGGGCTATCCCGCGTCGCTGCCGGTGGTCGCAGAGAAACTCCGCCCCGGCGGAGTGCTCATCGTGGACAACATGTTCTGGCGCGGGCAGATCTTTGACGCCAACGACCGGACGGAAGAGACCGAGGGCGTCCGCCGCCTGACCACCACGGTCACCTCCGACCCCGGATGGATCAGCTCGATCGTCCCGCTCCGCGACGGTCTGCTGGTGGCGTACCGAGTTGGGCGTTAAAATCCTACCCGGCCTTGCCGCGCGCTGCGGCCCATATCTTGGCGGGGGTGAGCGGCATGTCGAGATGGCGCACGCCAAACGGCGCCAGGGCGTCGATCACGGCGTTCGCCACCGCCGGCATCGCGCCGATGGTCCCCGCTTCCCCAACGCCCTTCGCGCCTAGCGGATTGCGCGGTGAGGGCGTCTCCGTGCGCGCGGTGACGATAAAAGGAATCGCTGTTGCACGCGGGATCGCGTAATCCAGCAGCGATCCCGTCACCAGCTGCCCGGATGCATCGTACTCCGCGGCCTCATACAACGCCTGGCCGATGGACTGGGCCACCCCGCCGTGAATCTGGCCCTCGACCAGGAGCGGGTTGATCACCACACCGCAGTCGTCCACGGCAAAGTGGTGTAACAGTTGGACTTCTCCGGTCTCCGGATCCACCTCGACCACGGCCACATGCGTCCCAAACGGAAAGGTCGATCCCCGGACCGTGTACTGTCCGGTCGCCCGCAGCACTTTTCGCCGGGCATCGACGAGCTCACGCAGCGCCAGGCCCCGGCTGGGCACACCGGCGACATGGATGCGGCCGCCGGCAAAGACCAGATCTTTGAGAGACGCCTCCAGCCGCTTCGCCGCGCGTTCCAAAAGCATCTGCCTCAAGCGCTGGGAAGCCCGGTGCACCGCAGACCCTCCGACCACCATCGTCCGGCTCCCCGCCGTCCCGTCACCATCCGGGATGCGCGCGGTGTCTCCGGTGACGACGCTGATCTCCTGCACCTGTAGACCCAGCGCATCGGCCACGATCTGCGCAAATCCCGTGGCGCCCCCCTGCCCGTGAGGAGAGGTCCCACTGAACACGGTGACTCGGCCCTGCGTATCGAGCTCGACACGGGAGGTATCGGAACCATACGTGCATGTTTCAACATAACTGGACAGCCCGATGCCAAGATACCGGCCCGCCTGCCTGGCCTGGGCCTGGCGGTCGCGCCACTGCGAGTAGGAACTCACATCCAAGGCGCGATCGAGCGCGCGCTCATAGTTGCCGCTGTCGTAGAGGGACCCCGACGGCGCGCGATACGGAAACGCCTCGGGAGGGATGAAATTTCGCCGCCGGACCAGAGCGGGGTCGAGCTCGAGTGTCCCCGCCAGGATGTCGATGGCCCGCTCCAGGTAGAATGCCGCCTCCGGGCGGCCCGCCCCGCGGTATGCTCCCGTGGGAACCTTGTTGGTATACGCTTCTACCAGCTCTGCCTCGACGTTGCGGATGGCGTAGGGACCGGTAGCCATCTCCAGGGTCAGCGGAGGAATTTCGGCGGTCGTGGACATCAGATAGGCTCCGAGGTCCGCCACCACA
>VBAP01000095.1:0-6860 GCA_005882335.1 Candidatus Segetimicrobium genomatis | reverse complement strand
TGGTCAACAGGTGCTCGCGGCGTGACTCCACCCATTTCACCGGCCGGCCGAGCCGGAGCGCCAGCCACGGCACAAGCACCTCCTCGGGATAGATGGTCCCCTTGGCACCAAAGCCGCCGCCCACGTCTGGGGCAATCACGCGCACCCGCACGCCCCGCAGCGGTAACCGTTCCTCCAGTGCGTCACGCAGCGCGTGGGGCATCTGCGTGGAGGACCAGACGGTCAGTGTCCGGTCACGATGCTGCGGGGGCACGGCCAGCACCGCTCGACCCTCCAGGGAAATGGCTGCGATGCGTTGCTGATGGATACGCTGCGAGATCGTCACATCCGCGGCCGCGAAGACCTGGGCCACCGCTCCGCGTCTCCACGAGTCGCGGTAGGCCACGTTAGTCCGCAACCCCCGGTGGAGGAGCGGCGCCTGGCGATCCAGCGCCGCCTCCGCGTCCACTATCGGCTGCAGCGGTTCGTACTCTACTTCCACCTCTATGGCACGGTCGGCCGCCTCCTGGGGGCTCTTCCCCAGAACCACGGCCACGGGCTGGCCGACGTAATGGACGTGATCAACGGCCAGCAGAGGATGCGGTGCCACCGCGCCCCCCTCGATATCCCCAGGCAGCATGATGGGTTTGCCGAGGTCGTGGGCGGTCACCACCTGTTTCGTCCGGGGCCGTACCCCGCGGGCGCGTAGCCCGCGGATTCGCGCGTGGGCATGCGGACTGCGGACCACCATCGCGTGCCAGACGCCGGGGGCGGCCACGTCATCGACGAACGTGCCACGGCCTATCAGCAGATTCGGATCCTCGATCCGTTTGACGCGCGCTCCGCGAAATCGAGAAGTGGGCAGGTGATAATCCCTCTATCCCACAATTTTCTCCTCCGAGGCACACTACCCTGTGCCGGGGTTCCCCAAAAATTTGCTCTGACGAATTTTTGGGGTGGCTAAGCGGGAGTTGCTGAGCGTGGATCAGCCGCGGATCGGCGTCATCGGTGCGGGACGGCACGCCAAGGCCAATATCTACCCGGTAGTGCGACTGGCCGGGGCGCAGATCGCCGCGGTCTGCGCGCGCCACCTGGACCGGGCCCGAGCGGCCGCCGGCGAGTTCGGCGCCGAGCATGCCTACGCCAGCCCGGCGGAGATGCTGCGCCGGGAACGCCTCGACGCCGTCTTTGTCATCGCGCCGGAGAGGGAGCAGGTGGGCCTGGTGCGAGAGGTGCTGCGCGCGGGGCTGCCCGTCTTTGCTGAGAAGCCGGTGGGGTTAGATGAACATGAAGCGGAGGAGATCGCAAGCCTGGCAGCGCGAACCGGCCAACCGGTGATGGTGGGCTTCATGAAGCGATTCGCGCCTGCCTATGTGCAGTTGAAACAGTTTATGCACGAGCCTGGATTCGGCGATCCCCTGTCCCTCCACGGGATGTTTGCCATTGGCTCACGTCCGGGATGGGATGATGAGTGGTTCATCAAGACCGGCGGGATTCACTACGTGGACCTGTGCCGGTATCTCTTCGGGGAAGTGACCGAGGTCCGTGGATTCGGCAACACCCGGGAGATTCAGGTCGATCAGTGCTTCACCTTGCTTTTCGAACACGGGGAAATCGGTGGACTCTTCTTCGCCGGGGTCCCAGCCTGGACGCGGCATCATGAGGAACTGACCGTGACGGGCACACACGGATTTGCCAGGGTCGAGAACCTCCTTCGCATCGCCGCCCACCTCGACCGGCCGGCGTCTCCTGATCGTCCCCGCTGGCAGACGATCGATGAGGAAGATCGCGTCCTCACCGCGGTACACACATCCGCGTCGGGAGGCCTCAAGGATCTTTATCTGAACGGTTACGTCGGTGAGATCAGCCACTTCCTGGAGTGCCTGCGCAGCGGCACCGAACCGCAACCGTCCGCCGCCGACAATGTGAAGACGATGGGGCTGTGCGACCGCATCCTTCGGGCGATCAGATCCTAGGCTGGGAGTGGTGGCGGGGTGGGGCCACCCAGGGCACCGGGCCCCGAAGGGCGGCTATGGAGTGACTCAGTTACGGGTCCGGTGCCGTGGGTGGCCCCGCCCCGCCTTGGATACCCAGCACAGACTTTACGGTGTTCCTAGACCGGTGGCTGCATCAGTTCCAATGTGATCCCGTCCGGGTCCAGAAAATAGATGGTGCAGCCGCCCCGGTTCACACCCTCGGTGATGAGATTCGGCGACTCGGACTTGAACCGGACCCCGAGCCCTTTCAGGCGGGTGACCTCGGCGTGGATGTCGTCAACGACGAAGGCCCAGTGCCCGACGCCCGGAGAGTTGGTCGGCAGCGGAATCGCCGCCCCTCGGGGATGCTCATACTCCACCAGTTCAATGTGGTGCCGGGACACCGGGATGGTCAGGTTGGGAATCCGCAGCTGCGCCACCTTGAGCCTGGCATCGGGGAATCCCACCAGAGCGCGGGTGTATTCGTTGTCCTGCACCTGTCCGCGCACATACTCCAGCCCCAGCACCTTCGAGTACCATTCGACGGAGCGCTCCAGGTTGCTGACGGTGAACGAGACATGCCACAACCCACGGATCATCGCAACACCTCTTCCACCTGCCGCTCCATCGACCCCAGCGCCGCCTGGGGTGTCTGGGCACCGGTGATGGCCTGCTGCACGCCCACCCACAGGATGTCTTCCACCATCGGATAGCGCGCGAATTTTGGCGGAATCATCGCGTGGCGCTCGATGGTCTCCTCAAGCGCCGCCATCCGCCGGGCGTCGCGGCTGCCCCGCGGGAGTTCGCCCTTCACCCGGTCAAACACTGTGCGGCGCACCGGCGTGTGTCCGCTGGCTGAGGCCTCGAAATACTGTACCTCGGGACTGACGAGATGCCGCAGCAGCGCCAGCGCGCCCTCCACGTCGCGCGCGGCCTTCGGGATGGCAAACGAATGGCAGCCGGCGTAGGATTTCCGGACCCCGGCCGGTCCGGGAGGGTAGACGGCAATGTCATACTGCTCAATCACCGCGCAGGTCTGAGGATCCTTGTACAGGCCGTAGAACCCCGGCCAGTCGCCGATCATCAGGACGCGGCCCGCCCGGAACTGTGTGGACACCTCGTCGTAATACCAGCGCTCCAGCAGGTCAGGGGGCGTGACCCGGTCGACGGTGTGCAGCCGGTGCAGGAAGCGCAACGCCCAGACACCAGCCGCGTCATTGAAGACCGGGTGCAGTTGGGCATCAAACAGGTCCCCGCCGGCCATCCCCAACAATTCGTAAAAGGTGCCGAAGAGACCGGAATGCCTCCCAGGAAATGCGAAGCCGTAGAAACCTGGGCCAGCATGCCGGACCATCAGGGCCGCGGCGTCTTCCCAGCTCGGCGGGGCGGCGATGAGATCGGCACGATAGAAGAGCAGGCGGGCATCGAAGTTCCTCGGCAGTTGCATGACCGCCCCGTTGATGCGGCACAGCTCCATGACGCGGGGGAAAAAATCCGGCAACTCTTCCGGGGCCACCAGGGTATCGAGCGGGCGGAGATGCGCGGCCTGCGAGGGAGCGTACTTGGTGTGCGTGGAGATAAGATCATAGCGGCCGCGCGGCGTGCCCAGGTCGTCGGCCATGCGTGCGTTCAACTCGACGTGCGGGAGCTGGACCTCGACGGTGACGCGGTACCCGTGCTGGCGCTCAAACGCCGGCAGCATCTCCCGCAGCCGATCATATTGCGGGCCCCCGATCAGGGCGATGTGGAGTTCTCGCATGACTTAACTCCCGTCATCGCGAGCCCGAAAGGGCGTGGCGATCTCCTCGACTGAGGCGATTGCTTCGGCGCTACGCGCCTCGCAATGACAACGTAGAATTTTCCACCATGGCTTCGGCGGCGAAGCCGCGAAGCAGTCTCTTCGACGAGGGAGACCGCCGCGCCACTACGGGCCTCGCGGTGACTGCCGCCATCAGTCCATCTCAATCCCACCGCAGACGTTGAGCGCCTGACCGGTGATGTACTGCGCCTGCGGCGAGCAGAAGAACGCCACCGCCCTGGCAACATCGTCCGGGCTGGCGATGCGGCCCAGGGGAATGCGCGCCACCATGCGCCGGAGCGACTCCTGTGGACTGATCCCGGCCATGCGGGACCGGATGTCATGAATCCGGCGGGTCATGGCCGTGTCCACGACTCCAGGGCAGACGGCGTTCACCGTAATCCCGTGAGAGGCCAGGGCCAGGGCCGCCGAGCGCGTCACGCTGATCACGCCGGCCTTCGCCGCCCCGTAGGCGGCCTGGTCGGCCCGCCCGGAGCGGCCCGCGATCGAAGCAATGTTTACGATCTGGCCGCCCGCCCCGCCAGCGATCATGGCACGGGCCGCGTGCTGGGTCGCAAAGAACACGGTCCGCAGGTTGATAGTGAGCATCGCATCCCAGTCTGCTTCTGTGGTTTCGAGGAACGGCTTGGTGACCTCCCGCCCCGCGTTGTTGACCAGCGCATCGATGCGGCCCCACGCCTTGACTACCTGACTCATCGTGCGCTCGATGTTCCGGACCTCCGTCAGATCCGAGCGGACCGGCAACGTCTGGGCACCGTCATCTCCGATTTCTTTTGCCGTCTCCGCCAGCCCGGCCGCATCGAGATCCACCAGGGCCACCGCGAACCCCTCGCCGGGGAGCCGGCGGGCGATGGCGCGACCAATCCCCTGACCAGCCCCGGTCACGACGGCCACGGCAGTCATCCCCGCACCTGTGACCCGGGGGCCTGAGGATCGCCTTCCCATTCGGCAAATGCATCCAGCCGCGGCCAGAGGTCATCGGGGATTGGACGGGTGAGGAGCTCCAGCGTTTCCGTGATGCGCTCAGGACGACTCAGGCCCACGATGGTGGAGACGATCCGCGGATCGCGCAGCGAAAATTGCAGCGCGGCCGCGGCGAGCGGGACGCCGTTCTCACGGCAGAGATCTGCCATGCGGCGGGCACGCTCCACGACGGAGGTTGCCGCGTCCCGGTACGCGTACCGCGGGTAGGCCTCAGGCCCCTTCGCCAGAATCCCGCTGCCGTAGGGCGCCGCATTCAACACAGCCACGCCCAGCCGGGCGGCGCGGTCGATCAGCGGTTCGGCGCCGCGATGCAGCAGGGTGTAGCGGTTGTGGGTGATCACGACCTCGAACGCCCTCGTCTCCACGTAGCGAATCAGCAGATCGATGGGGCCTCCGGCAATGCCCAGATGCTCGATCACGCCCTGAGCTTTGAACTCCTGCATAACATCGAGGGGCCCGCCGCGGGTCATCACCCGCTCAAATGTGGTGTGTTCGGGATCATGCAAAAATACCAGCGGCAGCCGATCCAGCCCCAGCAGCCTCAGGCTGCGGTCGAGCGACCGCCGGAACTGCTCACCGCTGAACTCACCCGTCTGCAGATTGCGGTCAGCCTTGGTAGACAGGACGTAACCTGGTGGCAGGCCGCCGAGTTCCCGCAGCACCAGGCCGATCCGGCGCTCGCTTTCCCCGTCGCCGTAGGCCGCGGCGGTATCGAGAAAATTGATCGGGCTGCGAAAGGCCAGCCTCAGCGTGGCCAGCGCCTGCGCCTCGGGAACCGCATAGCCGAAATCCTCCGGCATGCTAGCGAGCGCGCCGCACCCGATGCACAGGGGGGTGACCTGGAGACCCGTGGAACCCAGCGCCTTCCGGATCATCCTTTGAGCGCGCCCACCAGGAGCCCCTTGGCAATATAGCGTTCCAGGGCGATGGCCATGGCGATGACGGGGGTGATCATGATCAGGATCAGCACCGACATGTACCACCACATCGGACCGCGCGTGGCGTTTTGTGCCGCGATGCTCAGCGGCAGGGTCTGGGCGTTCGCGCTGGTGAGAAACAACGCGAACAGATACTCGTTCCACGAGAAGACGAGCACGAGCAAGAACGTTGCGGCGAGGCCGGGCGTGGCCAGCGGCAGTACGATCGACCAGAAGATGCGATACGGTGACGCGCCGTCGATGGCGGCGCTCTCTTCCAGCTCCAGCGAGATGTTGCGGAAGTAGTCGCGCATCAACCACACTACGATGGGCAGGTTCACCGCGGTGTATGTGATGATCAGGGCCGCTCGAGTGTCCAGCAGGCTCAGCCGTTGAAACATCACGTAGATGGGAATCACCACCGCCACCGGCGGCAGCATCCGCTGGGAGATCATCCAGAAGGCGATGTCGTCGTTGCCCACGGTGCGCCCTCTGCGCCCCAGCACGGCCCGCACCAGGAGAAACAGCAGCGCTCCGCCGCCGATCGCCGCCAATCCGTTGACTCGTTCGGCCAGCGCCGCGATCACCAGCACGGCGGTGGCGGCAAACAGCAGGATGGCGCTGAGGCGCGGCCGGTAGTGAAATCGCAGCAGGCCGTACCCGGCGCCGGTGCCGAGGACAATGGCCAGCGTGGAACTCACCAGGGCCACGACCACGGTGTTCTCGAACGGCCGGAGGGTGTCGTTCCGGAGGTCGACAAAGATGTACCGCCAGGCGTGCAGCGACGGCATGAAGTCTACAAACGGCAGGTACACTGGGCCAGCATACACGTGGATGGGCAGCTTGAACGACGTGACAAGGATCCAGTACAGCGGGAAGAGCACCACCACCGCCCAGGTGACCAGCGCAGCGTAGAACACCACCGCCAGCCATGCCGGCATCGCGGACGGGGATCGCCGGACGCGCCACACCCGTGCCATCCTAGCCCGCCTCGGCCAGCCGGCGGTGCGCCAGATTGACGTACGACAGCGCGGCGAAGGTCACCACGAACAGCAGCATGTAGGCCACGGCGGCCGAGCCGCCGATGTCCAGTGTGCGCCAGGCCATGAAGGCGTGCAGCGTCAGCGACTCGGTCGCGGTGCCCGGACCGCCGTTGGTGAGTACGTTGGGCATATCAATGATCTT
>VBAP01000160.1 GCA_005882335.1 Candidatus Segetimicrobium genomatis | reverse complement strand
TGTGCGAGGAGAGCGTGTACAGGAAGGTGTAGCCGTCCGGCGCGCTCTTCGCCGCCGCCTCGGTGCCGACCGCGCCGCCGGCACCGCCGCGGTTCTCGATGACGACGGTCTGCCCGAGGCTCTCCGAGAGCTTGGGCTGCACGATGCGCGCGGTGATGTCGACCGTGCCCCCGGGCGGGAAGGTCACGATGAAGCGGATCGGCCTGGACGGATACTCCTGCGCATACGCGCAGATCGCCGCGCCCAGGCCGAGCGCGGCGAGGACCAGACGAGTCTTCAAAGCTGCGACAGCATCGTCTCGGCGCCGCTCACCTCGTACTTGCCGGGCGCCTCGATGTTGAGCTTCTTCACCACGCCGTTCTCCACGAGCATCGAATAGCGTTGCGAGCGGATGCCCATGTTGCGCGCGGTGAGATCGAGCTCGAGGCCGAGTGCCTTGGTCCACTGCACGCTGCCGTCGCCGAGCATGCGGACCTTGCCGCCCGCCTTCTGGTCGCGGCCCCACGCGGCCATCACGAACGCGTCGTTGGTCGCGACGCACCAGATCTCGTCCACCTTTTTCGCCTTGAGCTTGTCGTAGTTCTTCACGTAGCTGGGCACGTGCTTCGCGGAGCAGGTCGGCGTGTAAGCGCCGGGCAGGGCGAAGATCACCACCTTCTTGCCCTTCAGCGCGTCGGACACGCTGACGTCTTTCGGCGGCATCGGGCAGCCCGCGGCCTCGTCGAATTCGGTCGATTCGGAAAGCTTTCCGTCGGGGAGCTTGTCGCCGACTTTGATGGTCATCTTGGTCTCCGGAAGTTCGAGTTTTTGGAGCGGTTAGCATCTCGCAGTTGACCGGCAAAGTCAAAACGCTTGCCGGTTCCGGAGCGGCTGGCTATATTCCCGGCCATGCAGACCGCCGCAGAAGCGCTGCAGGACCACCGGCTCACGCTCGCCGAGGTGCTCCAGGGCCTCGTCGCGGACGGCGTGGTGCCCAAGGCCGACGCCGACAAGCTCGTCGCCGACCGCAGGTTGCATCGCGGCGATCACCATCCGCTGGTCGTCGTCGCCGACCAGAAATGGCGCTCGCGCAAGCCCCCGCAGAAGGTCCTCTCCCTCGAGTGGCTCACCGAGTGGCTCGCCGGGCAGACCGGGATGGAGTACTTCCACATCGATCCGCTCAAGATCAACTTCGCCGCCGTGACCGACGTGATGTCCAACCACTACGCGGCGCGCTTCAAGGTCCTGCCGGTCCAGGTCAATACCCGCGAGGCGGTGATCGCGACGGCCGAGCCCTACGTCAAGGAGTGGGAGCGGGAGCTGAAGCAGATGCTGCGCCTGGAGATCCGCCGCGTCATCGCCAATCCGCTCGACATCGGGCGCTACCAGATCGAGTTCTACAACCTCGCAAAATCGATCAAGGGCGCGGCGCAGAAGGGCGGCGAGCAGAGAAGCGGCATCGGCAATTTCGAGCAGCTGGTCGAGATCGGCCAGACGAACAAGCAGTTCGACGCGAACGACCAGCACATCGTGCACGTGGTGGACTGGCTGTGGCAGTACGCGTTCGACCAGCGCGCGAGCGACATCCACATGGAGCCCCGCCGCGACGTGGGCGAGGTGCGCTTTCGCATCGACGGCGTGCTGCACCCGGTGTACCAGATCCCGATGCCCGTGATGGCGGGGATGACCTCGCGCATCAAGATCCTCGGGCGCATGGACGTGGTCGAGAAGCGCCGCCCGCAGGACGGCCGCATCAAGACGCGCACCGCGGACGGCCAGGACGTGGAGCTGCGCCTCTCGACGCTTCCGACCGCGTTCGGCGAGAAGCTCGTGATGCGCGTTTTCGACCCGGAGGTGATCGTCAAGGATTTCGCCGAGCTCGGCTTCTCGGAGGACGACAAGGGGCGCTGGAAGCAGATGATCGAGCAGCCGAACGGCATCATCCTGGTGACCGGGCCCACGGGCTCTGGCAAGACCACCACGCTTTATTCGACCTTGAAAACGATCGCCACGCCCGAGGTCAACGTGTGCACCATCGAGGACCCGATCGAGATGATCGAGCCCGCCTTCAACCAGATGCAGGTCCAGTCGGCGATCGAGCTCGGCTTCGCCGAAGGGGTGCGCGCGCTCATGCGCCAGGACCCGGACATCATCATGGTCGGCGAGATCCGCGACATCGAGACCGCCGAGATGGCGGTGCAGGCGGCGCTCACCGGGCACCTCGTGTTTTCCACGCTGCACACCAACGACGCGGCGAGCGCCATCACGCGGCTGCTCGAGCTCGGCGCTCCGCCGTATCTCCTCAACTCGACCATCCTGGGCGTCATGGCGCAGCGCCTGGTGCGCACCTTGTGCCGCCACTGCAAGGAAAAGACTCCCTACGAAGGGGCGCGCGAGGGCGAATTGAGCTGGGAGGAGTTCGTCGCTCCCTGGAAAGCGAAGCGGCCGGCGCACGTTTATCGGGCGGTCGGGTGCCTCGAATGCCGCAACACCGGCTACCTGGGGCGCATCGGCCTGTACGAGATCCTGCTGCTTACGCCGGAGATCAAGCGCCTGATCAACGCCGAGGCGGACGTCGCGAAGATCCGGGAGCTCGCATACAAGGAAGGCATGAAGCCGCTGCGCATAAGCGGCGCAATGAAAGTCGCGATGGGCCTCACCACTCTGGAAGAAGTGCTCAAAGTCGCGCCGCCGCCGGGTCAGGCCTGATCACGATAGCGGTGGGCGGTCTGCGCCGAACTCACTCCGGCTGGGGAAACCGAGGCGCGAGCCGAGGTCCGTGGTGTATTGAGACAGGCGGCAAAGCAAGTTTTGCCGCCTGTCTCATTTCTCACTGGTGCACGCCCACACCTTGACCGCGCAATCGCTGCCGCACTTCTTGAGCGCCTTCATCTGGGCGATCTCCCGGGACGCGCCGGTGTCGGAAGATGTGCGGGTCGGCTTGGCCGCGACCGCCGCACACGCGTCCCGAAAGGTTCGGATCAGGTCGCAGTTGGAGCCGCACTGGCCGAAGGCATCCGTCTCGGCGTCGCGCTTGGTCTTCCGGTCGACGGCGTATCCGTAAGAGCCCGTCTTGGTGTTGTAGGCGATCGAGCCCCACAGCTGCCTCTTGCCGATGCGCGCGCCGAAGCTATCTGCCGCGAGCATCGCGACCGGCAGCGCGAGAGCCCAGGCGAGGGCGACGGCGCGCACGGTCACTTGGCGAGCACGCGCATGGCGCGCTCGAGCCCCGCGATGGTCGTCGGATACATGCGCCCGCCCATGATCTCCCTGATTATGCCGATCGACTGGCGATAGGGCCAGATCTCCTCGGCTCGAGCATGCGCTTCAGCCACAGCGCGCCCGCCTCGTCGTTCGAGTACTCGATCGAGCCTCCCGGCTGCAGGATCTCGTAGGGGCTCATGGTCGCGTCGCCGACGAAGACGAGCTTGTAGTCGCGGCCGTACTTGTGCATGACGTCGGAGGTGCGGGTGCGCTCGGAGCGCCGCCTGAGGTTGTCCTTCCACACGTGATCGTAAAGGCAGTTGTGGAAGTAGAAGTACTCCAGGTGCTTGAACTCGGTCTTCGCGGCGGAGAAGAGCTCCTCGCACAGCCTGATGTGGTCGTCCATGGTGCCGCCGATGTCCACGAACATCAGCACCTTGACCGCGTTGTGGCGCTCCGGACGCATGCTGAGGTCGAGATACCCCGCGTTGCGCGCGGTCCTGTCGATGGTGGTGTCGAGGTCGAGCTCTTCGGGCGCGCCCTCGCGCGCGAACTTGCGCAGCCTTCGGAGCGCCACCTTGATGTTGCGCGTGCCGAGCTCCACCGAGTCGTCGAGGTTGCGGTACTCTCGGGCGTCCCACACTTTGACCGCGCTGCGGTTGCGCGAGCCGTCCTGGCCGATGCGCACCCCCTCGGGGTTGTAGCCGTAGGCGCCGAAAGGGGAGGTGCCCGCGGTGCCGATCCACTTGTTGCCGCCCTGGTGCCGGCCTTTCTGCTCCTCGAGGCGTTTCTTGAGCGCCTCCATGAGTTTTTCCCAGCCGCCCAGCGCCTCGATCATCGCCTTTTCCTCCGGCGACAGATTCAGCTCGGCGTGCTTGAGGAGCCATTCGAGCGGCACGTCGAATTCGATTCCGGCGATCGACTCGATTCCCTTGAAATATTCGCCGAAAGCGCGGTCGAACTTGTCGAAATTCTGCTCGTCCTTGACCAGAGCCGTGCGCGACAGGCAGTAGAACTCGTCGATCGAGGGCGAGATGACGCCCTTCTGCATCGCCTCGAGCAGCGTCAGCCACTCCTTGATCGAGACCGGGATCTTGTGGTCCTTGAGCTTGACGAAGAAGCCGGAGAGCATGGCGGGGGCTTCAGAAAGAGGGCGTGCCGGTCAACGAGGTCTGTGGCGGCGCTTTCGGGCTCTTCTCGATGACGAGAACGCTGTCGTAGAAGTGCAGCGCGTAGGTTGCCCGGGTGAATTCGTCGGCCGTCAGAACCGTGTGATCGCGCGAGTACCAGCCGTAGAGCCGGTCGACCAGCGCCTTGCCGTATTCGAGAAAGGTTCCTTCGCGGCGATGCCCGCCGCCGAATTCCGGCATGAACGAGGTGTGAATGTCTTCGCAGAGATAGATGCCGTCGGGCTGGACGTGAGGGTAGAGCTCCTCGAACGTCGCGATCTGCTGCGCCATCGCGTGTCCGCCGTCGTCGATCAGGATGTCGATATGCGGCACGCGTCCGCGCACCTCGGCAAGGAACCGGCGGTCGCCTTGGTCGCCGATGAGTATCGTCGTGGCTTCATCCTCGAAGCTGCGGCAGCGAGGATCGATGTCGATGCCCACGACGCGGGTCCCCGGACCGAAATAGTGGTGCCACATCTGCAGGGATCCTCCGTGGAAGACGCCGATTTCCACGACGACCGGAGAGCGGCCCCGGAATCGGGCGAAGTGCCTGTGGTAGATGTCGAAGTAGTGGTGCCACTTGTGTATCAGGCGCCCCGGATTGTTGAAGAAGTACTCGGCGAGCGGATTTTCCCCGGGCAGCTGCGCTTCCGGTCGCGGCGATGTCCGCTTTTCCGCCGTCAGTTGACGCAGCACATCCGAGAGGAGCCGGCCCAGCATTCAACGCGCATTCCGCGACATGAAGATGAGACGTTCAAAAAGGTGGACGTCCTGCTCGTTCTTGAGCAGTGCCCCGTGGAGGGGCGGGATAATGGTCTTGCGGTCCTTGCTCCGGAGCGCCTCGGGCGGGATGTCCTCGGCGAGCAGGAGCTTCAGCCAGTCGAGGAGCTCGGAGGTCGAGGGCTTTTTCTTCAGGCCCGGGACTTCGCGCACCTCGAAGAACGCTTCGAGCGCTTCGCGCAAGAGCGACTTCTTCAGCCCGGGGAAGTGCACCCCGACGATTTTCTCCATCGTTTCCTTGTCGGGAAAGCGGATGTAGTGGAAGAAGCAGCGCCGCAGGAAGGCGTCGGGCAGCTCCTTTTCGTTGTTCGAGGTGATGAACACGATCGGGCGCTGCTTGGCTTTGACCAGCTCCTTCGTCTCGTAGACGAAGAACTCCATGCGGTCGAGCTCGCGCAGGAGGTCGTTCGGAAACTCGATGTCGGCCTTGTCGACCTC
>VBAP01000159.1:7123-8356 GCA_005882335.1 Candidatus Segetimicrobium genomatis | reverse complement strand
AACAGGATCACCAAGAATCCGAAGGGGGTATTCGTCTGAAGCTCTGTGAGCCCCCCTCCGATTAGCGCTCCCCCTGCTCCCGCCAAAGTTCCCTGAGTGTCGCCCGACGAGTCCGTTGTTGAATTCATTCTCCCACTGTTCCAGGCAGAACCAAGAAACCCCGAATAAACATTAGCCGTTCAATAACTTGGTCAGCGCCTAATTTACGCAGCTGAGACGAGACGCTATCGTCTTTGGTCCGAATCCGACTTGCGGATTCTCCTGAATAAGGTTCGACAACAAGCGGGGAACTTTCTGAACGTGGGATGGCCTTTGGCCATGGAAAACCAGCTCGAGTAGCTGTTGACGACTGAAGGGCGTCGCCTGGGCGCATGGCATCCTTGCAGAAGGTCTCTGTCACGATCCGCCTGCAAGGCTACGCTCAGATGCCTGGTGCTCCGAAGCCACAGTCATAATGGGTCTGGCTGGTTGCGCCTCGCACGCACTTGCATCGATTCATCACTGATTTGGCCGCGGCTTTGGACTTAAGTAATGCCTCTCGCATCGACGACGCATGCCTCGGAAAGCCGAAGTCACCATGCCCGAGACGACGGAGTCGACGGCGATTGTCCTCCGACTCGACGCCAATCGTGCAACGGATTTCGAAGCGATGTTCGAAGCGGAGGAGATTCCGATCTGGGACGATTTCACGCGCCGAGGACGGTTCCTCGAGGCTCGCCTCGTCCGCACAACCGGCGGGAGCGAGCAGCGAGCCGGCGTCCAGGATTACCTCCTTCACATCGTCGCCGCGGATCACGAGGCCCACGAGGAGCACGACCGCGACCCTCGGTTCCGGGCATTCCTCGCGAAGGCAGAGCGGCTCCAGCCGCACCCGCCGTTGGTCTGGTTCGGAGATACCCTCTTTGAACGCCGAAAGTGAGACGGACGAGGACGGGTGTTCCGATGATCATTCCCCGACCGACCTTGTATCGGGACGCCGCCCTGGCCGACCCGACCGGGCCATCTCTACGGAAAGGCGTGAGCCTTCTCGTCGACGCAGGCCACGTGGTCTGGATCCGTCCGAGTACCGATGAGGGCGATCTCCCGCCGAACGTCCACGTCATCGATGCCGGAGGGTCCACGATCGTTCCCGGCATGGTCGATGCCCACAGCCACGTCACCCTTCCCGGCGGCTCCCATTGGATCGACCGCGGCGCCGATCCTCCGGAGGACCTGCTCGGCGTCGCGGAGCAT
>VBAP01000159.1:3562-6931 GCA_005882335.1 Candidatus Segetimicrobium genomatis | reverse complement strand
ACGATGGGGCGGACTTCCTCAAGCTCTACCTCGACGGACCGAAGAAGGAAGAGGCACCCTGGTCGACGGACGACGTGCGGGCCATCGTCGAACTCGCGCACGGTCGCGGGGCGAAGGTCACCGCGCATTCCGGATTCCTCGTCGGGGCTGGGGTCGGGATCGATGCCGGAGTCGATTCTCTCGAACACGGATTCGAGCTCGACTCGGACGCGGTCGCGACGATGGCCCGGCAGGGGACGTTCCTCGTGAGCACCCTGGCGATCTTCCGCTCCTGGGCCTCCTTCGCGCAGACGACGACGTTGCCCCGCTTCGTCAGCGACGAGGGGAAGGAGCGCATCGCGCGTCGACGGGAGCGGGCGATCGAGAGCGTCCGCCTCGCCCACCGAGCCGGAGTGCGGATCGCGACCGGCACAGACTTTGGCGGCGGATCCCTACGGGCGAACCATCTCGCGTGGGAGGTCGAGGCGCTCGTCGAAGCGGGACTCCAGCCGTGGGAGGCGCTGTCCTCCGCGACAGTCCGGGGCGGCGAACTGCTCGGAGAACCCGACGCCGGTCGAATCGTCGAAGGAGGACCCGCGGACTTCTTCCTCGTCCATGGCGATCCGCTCACAGACCCGTCCGCCCTCTGGCGGGTCTGGCGGGTGGCCTGGCTCACAGCTCCCAGAAGGGGCCCGTGAGGCCACGGGCCCGGAACCGGGCGACCAGTTCGTCCTTCGACGGACGGGCGTAGTCCGCCTTCAGCTTGTCTCGATAATGGGGACGCTCAGCGCGTGCGTTTGTTCGACCGTGAGCACAGCGCCCTCCGGCCCCGGATTCGATTCCCGCCAATCGTCGAGATGAGTCCGGCTTCGGAAGAAGACCATGTGGTTCGAGCGCGTGTTCACGATGTCGTCCACCATTGCGAGGCGGGAAGGGAGAGGTGGACGAATCGGCTTCCGAGCGTGGACATCGCCCGTCCATTGGCGAGGGTGATCGCGATCGGTTCCGCGCAATGATGGCACTGTGTCCCGATCCGGACCTCTTCGTTCAACATGGCATGGAACGCCACCGCGTCCCAGGCGCAGTTCGCGAAGTACCACCGTCGGTTTCGCCGCGTCACGACGAACGGGGTGGCGACCGCGGAGAAGGGACGGCCACGAGGATTCACTGGGTCCCGGGCACCAACCGCAGATGGCGCGCCGTCTCGAGCCATTGCAAGACCTCGACCGCCTGCGCTCGTCCGAGACGGGATCGCTTCATGATCTGCTCCACGACGTTGACCAAGGTCGATCGAGCGGATCAGGTTCGGACTCTCGCGGCCTCGCGATTATGCCATTCGGTCGATGAACGTTGCGGCACACACTCGCGCAGCCCGGAGGAGCGGAAGGTCCGGAAAGTCCCTATTCGCTCTAGGACGCCCGCGGTGGCGTAGGACGACGCGTCGCGTCTCACGGGGAGCGAGACGGTGGTTTCGGCCCGCGCGGCCGTCGCCAAGCGTAGATGGCGACCGCCACGGCGGCCGCAATGACGACAACGAGGAGCGAAGCCATGATCGTCACATTGTCGAAGCCGGACGCGGTGACGGGACTGGCGGCCTCGACCACGATGTCCTTCTCCACCGTGGCGGACACTCCGAACGGATTCGTGACGTTCAGGGTGACGTGATACGTCCCCGCGGCGGTGTATTGCTTCGTCGTCTGCCAACCCTCGCCGTACGTCCCATCGCCGAAGTTCCAATGGTAGACGAGGGAGCCGGTGAGGTCCCAACTTCCGTTTGCCGTGAACGTGACGTCCTCCGATGGCCGAACCGGGGTCGGAGACACGTTGAAGGCCGCGACGGGTCGGGAGACGGCCGTGATTTCCGAGGATGTCGTCACGGCGATGCCGTCTTCGTCGACGACCGTGAGGTGGACCGTATACGTCCCTGGATAGGCGTATCGATGGGTCAACGTCGCGCCCTCTCCGACGGCGCCATCCCCGAGTTGCCACACATAGCGCACGATTGTCCCGTCGGGATCCGAGCTCAGGCTGGCGTTGAAGGAGACCGAATCTCCGACGAAGGGCCGTGAAGGCGTGAAGGCGAGGATCGCGAACGGCGACTTCGGCGGGACAACCGAGATCGTCCTCTGGAAGTACGCCGTCGCGTTGTGGTCGTCCCAGACCACCAACGTGACCGAGTACGTCCCGGTCGCGGCAAAGACATGGCTCAGGATCGGGCCGCCGTCGGTCGAGTTCCCGCCATCCCCGAAATTCCATTCGTACCGGACGATCCGTCCGTCCGGATCGTGCGAGGCGGATGCATCGAAGGCGAGGGGCGTGCCGACCTTGCCAAACGGACGCGCGGTCGTGAACGTCGCGATGGGCGGGATGTCCACGTACAGGGAGGCGGACGAACGGTTCATCCCGTTGAAGTTGTCCGTCACGGTCAAGGTGACAGTGTACCGGCCGCCCTGCGCGTAGTAGTGGGCCATGTCGCCGTAATAGTTCGACTGGTTCGTCCCGTCCCCGAAGTCCCAGTACCACCGGGTGATGTATCCGTCGGGATCGTAGGAGCCTCCGCCGTTGAAGTAGACGTATTGCCCGGCGATCGGATCGGATGGGTAGTACGTGAACCGCGCGACCGGAAGCCGGTTCACGTTCACGGACACGGATTGGTTCTGCGTCACGACGTTGCCGCTGTTGTCCGTCACGGTCAGCCGGACGACGTAGTTCCCTGGATCCGAGAACGAATGGGTCACGTACGTCCCGTTGGCTTGCCCCCGGTCCCCGAAGTCCCAGGCGGACGACACGATGTAGCCGTCCGGGTCATAGGAGCAATCCTGGAAGCTCGTCGGATATCCGACGACCGTCGGATTCGGATACACGTAGAAACAGGCGTACGGCGGCCGGTCGAGGACTTGCAGGGGCATCGAGGCACTCGTTTCGAGCCCGTCGTTGTCTCGGGCCGTGACCGTCACATTGTACGTTCCCAGGGCGTAGTAGTAATGGTACGCGTAGCTGTAAGACGAATCCCAGGTGGACCCGTCTCCGAAGTCCCAGTGCCAGTTCACGATCGATCCATCGGGGTCGTCCCCTTCGGCATAGAAGGACGTGAACTGACCCACGTATGTGGGACTCGGGCTGATGCTCATCGTCGTGATCACGGGAGGTCCGCCGAGGAGCACGTCCACGATCGCGTACGCGCGATTCCCGGCGCTGTCCTCGATCATCAGTTGGACCGGGAACCGGCCGCCTTGCGAATACGTGTGAATCGGGTTGGCGTCCGTCGAACGATTCGCGTCTCCGAAGGACCACTGATACGTGTACGGCGAGGTTCCTCCGCTCACGTTCGCGGAAAACGCCACGGTCCGGTTGTCCAGATTCGTGATGGTCGCGTTGGCGACGGCGGTC
>VBAP01000159.1:0-3531 GCA_005882335.1 Candidatus Segetimicrobium genomatis | reverse complement strand
CACGCGGAAGTCGTCCGTGGGAAAATTCGGGTCCGTCAGGGTGCCCGGCAGGTCCGAGGGCGAAAGGGAGCTGGAATACCAGCCGGCCGAATCGGAGAGCCACGAGGCGCTGATGGCCACCGCCCGCGCATCGCCCACGGGCGTTCCTTCTCGCGGTGGAGATCGGTAGCTCGTCCCGGAGAGCAGCACGGTGCGGTCCGGCCCCACCCCGATGTCCTCGAGCCGAAGGTAGGAGCCCCCGGGACCCGAGGAAGGACGAAGGGCGCTGTCGACAATGGCCCCGGTCGAGTTGATCCGGTAGGTGACGCCGCCACTCTGCCCCGCCGAGTAGTTGTAATAGTTTCCCAAGGCGAAGAACGTCCCATCGCCACGGGAGACGATCCGCCAGCAGTATTCGTAGAGGGACGGACTCCCGCCGAACTTCGTCCACTGGGGGGTCAGACTCGTCGTGAAGCGGGCGAAGATCGGGTCGTAGGTCGGATACGAGAAACCGAGATAGTAGAGGTCTCCGTCCGGCCCGCGGGTGATCGACCACCCGTATTCGTCATCCGGCAGGTCCAGTCGTCTCTCCCCGAGTTTTGCGCCGGACGCGCTGAACGCGACGATCGCGGCGTCCGTCCGACCGTTCAACAGTCGAGTGGTCGCGACAAATGCCGTCCCGTTGTCGTCGAAGGCCGCGGTGTACGGGACGGCCGTCCCGTTCACGAAGGCGGCCCAGCGGGCGCTGCCGTTCGCGTCGACCGCCAAGATGCCTCCGGAGGGAGGGGACCAACTCCTGGCGCCCGTGACGAGCGCGCCGCCCGAAATCGGGTCGAACGCGATGCCGGTCGGAAAGACGAAGGCATTCGTGAACTTCGAGAACGCGAGGGTGCCGTCGGAGAGGATCTTTCCCACGATCGTGCCTGCGGAAAAATTACCGCCGAATTGGCCTGTGAAATAGAGGGCTCCGTCGGGAGCCACGGCCATTCCTCCCGGCGCCAGCGGCCCACCGAAGTTCAGGATGCGCTGCCAAATCACGTCCCCACGGGAATCCCGCTTCACCACAAAGGCGCCCGCCGAGTAGGCGTTCGTCGTCCCGAACTGGTAGACGTTGCCGGCCCCATCGACGCCGATGAAGCCACCCGTTTCGGTGGCGGCACCGCCTAACGTGTGGCCGTACTTCACGGTGTCCGCCCTCGCGCTCGGCATCAATAGGAACGCGACGACCGCGGCTCCTAGAAGAATGGCACAAGCTCTCCGCAAGTCTCCCCCTCCACACAGGACGCATGGATTTCAGAGGTATTTGTGGATTCGTGCGGTAGGAGGGTCGCCACCGTCTCGACGAATCCGTGCCCGAGCGGGCGTGGACGACTCAGGAATGGCGAGTCCGGACCTCCGGCGGCCGAACCGGAGGCCCCGATGAAGACACTTAGTCCTCAATCACCTGGAACTCGTTCCCGTCCGGATCCGCGAACCAGAAGATCGTGCCCCACTCTTCCTTCTTCGTCGGGCGCGTGATCTTGACGCCCTTCTTGCGGAGTCGGGCCTCCTCCTTCGCGGCGTCCGCGGTGGCGAAAAGGTATCCCGTGTTCCCCTTCTCCGGCCGGGAGTCCGGGCAGAGATGCAACCGGACGTTCGCACCGCGCGGCCCGACGGTGACCCAATGAGGCCACGACGTCACGACGCGGAAGCCGACTTTTTCCTTCCAGAACTTGGTTGCCTTTTTCTCATCCCGCACGACGACCGCGACCGTTTCGAACTTGAGCATGGGCGCCGGAATCGGTCGGTGAGCCATAAGGCTGCGGCCTCTCAATCGCCCGATCGCCGCGCATTCTGATCATCGATAGCCCCGCCCCCGTGTGAACACCTCGAGGATCTTCACGTCGCGTCCTACGACCGCGTAAACCGCGCGGTATTCGCCGATCCGGATGCGATACTTCCTGGGATCGGTGCCTTCAATCGGTCGGATATCCGCCTTGGGCCGCGGGCGAAAAGGGTCTTCTTCGAGGACGCGCAGTCCCCGAACGATTCGATTCCGCTGGCCGGAGGGCAGCTTGCGCAGCTGCCGGGCCGCCGTCTCGGACAACGTGACCCGAAAGGTCATAGCTCGTCCAACGGGATGAACTCCTCTTCCTCCAGGATCCGGTTCCACCGCGCATCGTGTTCCTTGATGGACGCCTTCTCGATCAGCTCCCGGATGACCTCGTCATAGGTTTGTCCCTTGGACCCAAACCGGCGAAGCAACTCCTTGGTCTCCTTGCGCAGCGAAATGGTTGTCGTGGTCGATGCCATAATGATCGTTCTATGGTCGATATGGTACTTATACGTGACTATGGTGACCATACGAATGGAATGTGACACGCCGAAACGTCGCGTCTGATCGACGCCCACCAGATCGGTTCGAGCGCCCAACGGTCACAGGTTTTTCAGGAAACTGAGACTCGGCGCGAAGAAGTACTCCCCGCCTCGCAACCGGACGTAGTCTCCGAAGTTGAACCGCAGCCGATCGAGGAACCGCCCAGACCGACCCCACGTGCGGGGCCACTTCTGAGCGGCCCGCGGATGTTGCCCGATGAGCGCGTCGTCCCCCGTGTTCAGGCCCGGGAAGAGGAGGAGCTCGGGGAAATTCGGATTGTCGACCCAGGTGCGCTGAATGAACTCGAACTGCCGCGCGATGTCGCCCTGAAACGCCTGGAAGAGGAGGCCGACTTCGCCGTTTGCAGTGGCACCCGCGAGGACGCTACTCGACGTCGCGGGCCGCACCCCGTAAGGAACGCCTCGGCGCACGATCCGATGGCTTCGCTCTTCCTCCGAGTTCAGGAACGGGTTTGCCCCTCGCTGATTCGCTTTCCTAATGTGCGCGTGGAACGGACAGCGATTCCCGACGCCGTCGTGTGCGCGGTACTCGAAGTTGTTCACCGGCCCGAGGCCGTCCCAGGGTCGGAGGGTCACCGGCGTGCCATCTTTGAATCGGCCGACGACGAGTGCTCCTGCTAGAGCCTCGTCCGCCGCGAGGCGGGTCGCGAGGTCTTTCACGCCAGCGTTGAAATTCACGACGTCCTGCTGCAGTTTCCGGAAGACGAGGAAGCTCCCGAACGAATCCTCTTCGCTGGTGAACGGATCGTCGACTAGGACCAGGCCGAGCGGCGCGGACGGATCCCACGCATCGACTCCGGCTTCTTTCTCCGCATCCAGGTCCGCCTGCAGGAACAGGGGCTGACTTCGCGAGTCGACGTAGCCGAAGTGTTCGATCGGGTCGCCTCTCGCGTTCCGCAAGACGGTGCCCCGTTCGATCGTCAGGACTTCGGCAATCGCGCGCAGCCCCTCGGAGACCTCATGGGTCTTCGCCGCCAGCTCATCCGCCGAATCGTGGGAGAGGCTCACGAGGGCGTGGATGTCTCCCAGATACGGCCCTTCCCATTCATTCGATGGGGGATCACGATTTCGCGCGATGACGGAGAACGCCCGCCGCTTCATGCCTTCGCGGAACGACTGGCCGGAACGGCCGAAGTCCTCGGGCAGCAGGCCCAATGCGCCGTAGCCCGCGGCGGA
>VBAP01000056.1:8555-23376 GCA_005882335.1 Candidatus Segetimicrobium genomatis | reverse complement strand
CGGAAGCCTCGGAGTCCCAGGCGCGGCTGGGCGGGCTGCAGCCGTGGCAGGGCGGCACCGATCCGACCCTGCATCACGCTCACGATCTGCACATCCGCTACTACTACGTTGCCCTGCGTCAGACGGGGAAACACCACGTGACTCTCCGCGGCGCAGAGGGGGGTTCAGAACGCTACCACCGGTTCGCAGGGAGCGTGCACTACGAGGTCGCAGACGAGCACCCGGCTCACCCGTACATCGACGGCTGCCCCTACTGCGGCCGCGCCGGTTCCTACGCGGGTGCGGACGATCTCTTTGCCGGGGTTCACGAACCACTGGGTCTGGAACTGTTATTGTATGGGACGATTCAGGGTGGGAAGGTGGCCCGGCCCGATGGCCGGCCTGTCGGCGGTGTGCAGCTCATGAAAGAAACACACGCGTTACACATCGAACGGATCCGTCCTGCCCGGCCGGACATGAACATCGTGGACCTGGCGGTCGTGCTGATCGGTCCGCGTGGATCGTGAGCGCCGCCGTGTTGCGGCTCGGCGCATGTACCTGGATCTACGAGGCACCGCTGGAGGAGACGCTGACGCGCATCGCCGCAGCCGGCTGCGATGGCGTGGAACTCCTGGGCGAG
Source organism: Candidatus Segetimicrobium genomatis (assembly GCA_005882335.1). Taxonomy (GTDB): domain Bacteria; phylum Sysuimicrobiota; class Sysuimicrobiia; order Sysuimicrobiales; family Kaftiobacteriaceae; genus Telluricultor. Next base: position 22,757 of record VBAP01000056.1, on the reverse strand, counting down.
CCGGAGATGTGGACTCCCGATGCGGTGCGCCGTCTCCTCGCCCGAACCGGCCTGGCCCCCCTGGCCCTGACCGCCTCGTGCAAGGTCCCACAGACGCGGCGTGATCTCGCCCATCCTGATCCATCGATCCGGGCCGAGGCCGTAGCCTATCTGGTCGGCTGCCTGCGGTTCGCCGCCGCTATCGGCGCGCCGCTTGTGCAGATGTTGCCCTCGGGCGAGTCGCGCCTCGCGCCGATCAGCAGCCGGGAGCAGGAATGGCGGTGGTCTGTCGAGGGGATGCAGACCGCTGGGCGGGAAGCGGAGCGGCTGGGCGTCCGCATCGCCATCGAGCCGCTCAACCGGTATGAAGCCTACCTGGTGACAACGACGGCACAGGCCCTGGCCTACCTGCGTGACGTGGGCTCGCCCCAGGTGGGTATGACCTTGGATCTCTTCCACGCCAACATCGAAGAGCCCGACATCCCGGCGGCCATCCGCGCCGCGGGCTCACGGCTGTGGCACGTGCACGTCGCCGATTCTAACAGGCGGGGGCTGGGCGGGGGTCACCTTGATCTGTTCCCGATCACCGTGGCGCTGCGTGAGGTCGGGTACTCCGGCGCGATGGTACTGGAAATTGCTCCACCGGAGGCCACGCTCCCGGGTGGTTCGCCGCAGGTTCCCTGGGGCGCGGTGCTCGATCGATACGTGCGCGAGTCGGTCGCGGCGCTGCGCATAGTGCTCGGCCCGCAGGCAGCAGGTTAGACCCTCGGCGAGACTCCCAGCGCCGAGGCCGCCATCCCCACATCATCCGACTCGAAGACGTCCACGCCGATCCGCAGGAGTTCTTGGGCGTGCTCTCCGTTGAGCAGGGTGGTGAGCACCGAAAGTCCGGCGGCATGCATCGCCTTCACATCGGGCTCCAGGCAGAACTCCGGCTCCAGCGAGATGAGGGTGGCCCCGGCGGCCCGCGCCGCGTGGACCGGGTCGGCGAGACGCGCGATGTAGATCATTTCCAGCGGCCATTGCGGGCGGATACGGTGAATCTCGGCCAGGGTGACGTGGTCGAAGCCGGCCGGCACGACGTAGTCTTGGGCGCCGTGCGCCTCGATCTCGGCAATCGTCTTCTCGACCAGCGGCATCTCCCGGTGCGGGTAGTTCTTCAACTCAATGAGGAACCCCAGCCGGCCGCGGCTCCAGTCCAAGACTTCTGCCAGCGCCGGCACGCGCTCGCCTGCGAACTTCCGATCGAACCATGCGCCGGCATCCATGGCTTTCAGCTCTCGAAATGTGAGATCCCGCACGAGCCCGGAGCCGTTGGTCGTCCGCGTCACCGAGCGGTCGTGCATCAGGACGACGCGGCCGTCGCGGGTCAACTGCACGTCGATCTCAGCCACGGTGGCGCCGGCGCGCCAGGCGAGGTCCAGCGCCGCCAGCGTGTTCTCCGGCGCCGCGGCAGCGAATCCGCGGTGGGCCGAGATCAGCGGCCGGCCCGCGCGACTGGCAAGCAGCTCCATCAGACTTTTCCGAACCCCGCGGCCAGGTACTCTTGCTTGAGCGTCCGCTCCGCGACGAACATCAGCACAATCGTCGGCACCAGCAACACCATGGTGACGACCGCGGCGTAGGTGAAGATCGACGACCGGCCCCCCAGGTACGCCCAGAGGAGGACGGGCAGCGTCTGCACATACGGCATGCCGACGATGAAGGTCAAGACGAACTCCTCCAGGCTGCCGATGAAGGTGAACAGCCCGCCGGCAAACAGCCCAGGCCGCACCAGCGGGATCAGGACATCGCGGGCCAGCGGCCACGGGCTGGCGCCGAGGTTCCGGGCGGCGTCGATCAAGTCCTGCGGCACGCCCTCGAAGGTCGCGGCCACGATCCGGATCATGAACGGCAGCAACACGACGGTCTGCACCAGAACGACCCCCGTGACCGTATGCGACAGTCCGAGGCGGATGAACATCGATCCCAGCCCCGTCGCGAGCACGATGCCGGGCAGGATGATCGGCGCCAGCACGAGCAGCTCGATGGTCCGCCGGGCGCGCAGCTGCCGCCGTCCCAGCGCGTAGCCTGTGGGCAACGCGAGCGCAGCGCAGAGTAGCGTCACGATGGGCGCGATCAGGAAGCTCATCACGAAGGCCTGCCCGATCTCCGGCACCGAGAGCATCGCCCGCCAGTTCGCCAGCGAGAGGCTGGACGGCACGATCGCGGGCGGGAACCAGCCGACGTCCGGGTTGACGAGCGACCACAGCACCCCGACGATCAGCGGGATGATCAAGACGAGGGACGCCACGCCGAAGAAGCCCACGGCCAGCAGCCACCGGCCCGGCGTACCGCCCATCGCCCAGGTCCGGTTCATCGCAGCGCGGCCTCCTGATGCCGGATCAGCCGGTAGTACACGTAGAGCAGGATCGCCGAGAGCGCCGTCACGATCGTGCCCAGCGCGGAGGCCAGGCCCCAGTTGGCCCGGTCCAGCACCTCGTTGCTCATCACCACCGCGATCGCTTTGGGATAGGCGGCGCCCAGCAACGAGGGAATGGAGAAGGCCCCGAAAACCCCGATGAAAACCAGCAAGGAGGCGGCCGAGATCCCCGGCAGCGACAGGGGCACGGTGATGTTCCGGAACACCTGCCAGGGGCTGGCGCCGAGATTGCGCGCCGCGGCGGTGACGTCGTGTGGAATCCCGCTCATCACGGCGGATAAGATCACGGTCATGATCGGCACGTTGTGCCAGACCAGGACCAGAATAATACCCAGGCCGTAGCGGTCGTGCACCAGCTCGGGCCACTCCACGCCGTAAGGCAGCAGCGCCCGTGAGATGATGCCGCCCTGATCGATGATCGTCAGCACCAGGAACGCCGCCACCAGGCTCGGTACCACCAGCGGGATCTTATACAGCACGCTGATGATGTAGCGTCCCGGGAACTTGATCTGCAGGAGGGCGCTGATGACGAGCGAGAGGATCAGGCTGATCACGGTCGTGCCCAGCGCAAAGTAAAGGCTGAAGATGATGCTATCCCGATCGATCTTGTTGGCCAGGACCTCGCGGTACAACCCCAACGTGAACTGCGAGGGCTCGCCGATGGCCAGCAGCCCGAAGCCTCGCAGGGCCACCTGCACGAGCGGGACGCACATGAACACCAGCAGATACCCCAGCCCCGGCGCCAGCAGGACCAGGTCGATGAGCCACTCACGCCGGCGGCGGACTTGTGCTCGGGTCACCTGCGGGATCGCCGCGGCGAATTGCGCCATGCTATTCTCCGCGCACAATCGCCGCGGTCGCCGGCAACGTGATCGTGATCTCCTCGCCCGCACCGCGCGCGGAGCCCCCGGCCTCGTGCACGCGCAGCGTGATCCCGCCGGACTCCACGACGTAGTCGGTCACGGACCCCAGGTACGAGGCGTGCAGGACGCGCCCGGTGATCGCCGTGCCCTCGTACCGGCCGATGCGGACGTCCTCAGGACGGAATGAGAGCGTCACCACTTCGCCCACCCGCACGCCCAGCGCGGCATCGGCTTCGACGATCCCCAGCGGCGTCTGGACGATGTAGTGCCCGTCGGCCACCGCCGCGACTTTTCCATCCAGGAAGTTGGTAACCCCCAGGAACTCCGCCGTCACACGCACGCGCGGCGTGCGATAGACCTGCCGCGGCGTTCCGATCTCGACGATCCTCCCTGTGAACATCACGGCGACGCGGTCCGAGAGCGCGAGCGCTTCCGCCTGGTCGTGCGTCACATAGACTGTGGTCACGCCCAGGCGCTGCTGGAGCGCGCGAAGCTCCAGCCGCAGCCGTTCCCGCAACTTGGCGTCGAGGTTGCTCAACGGTTCGTCGAAGAGCAGCACCTTTGGCCGCGTGACGATCGCTCGGGCAACGGCGACCCGCTGCTGCTGGCCGCCGGAGAGCTGACGGGGAAACCGGTCGCTCAGGCCTTCCAGTTCGACCAGGGCCAGCGCTTCTCCGACGCGCTGCTGGATCAGGTCTGCGGAGAGTGCGCGCATGCGCAGGCCGAACCCGATGTTCTCCGAGACGGTCATGTGGGGAAACAGCGCGTAACTCTGGAAGACCATCGCGGTCTGCCGGCGGTGAGCGGGGAAGTGCTGCACGGGCTTGCCGTCCAGCAGCACCTCCCCCTCGTCGGGGTCGACGAGACCGGCGATGATCCGCAGGGTGGTCGTCTTGCCGCACCCGGAGGGCCCCAGCAGGGTCAAGAACTCCCCGTCTGTGACCTCCACCGACACCCGGTCTACGGCCACGGCGCGCCCGAAGCGTTTGGTGATGTCCCGCAGCTCGAGGCGCGCCATGGTCTTCTACTTGGCGATAATCTCCTTGACGAAGAGGTCCGCGGCGGCATCTGTAATCTGCCCATTGATCCGGGGCCGCGTGCGCTCATGGTACATGGTATCCAGGACCAGGAACTTCGCCAGTTTTTCGGGGATCTTGCCCTTGGTCTGCAAATTGACCCTCGCCGTGCGGCTCCCGGTCTGCTCCAGCTTGTCGATCTGCACCTTATCGCTCATCAGGAAGTTGGCATAGAGCAGCGCGGCTTCGAGCTTCTGGGTGGACGCCACGATGAACAAGCCGTCGCCGTCACCCACCTGCCCCGTCTGCAGCAGCACCGGGCGCGCCGACTGCGGGACCAGCCCCTTGGTCGCCAGCGTAAAGAGGTCATCCTCCCATACCGTAGCGACCAGCGCCACGTTGTTGGCCAGGGCTTTGATCGAGTTCTCGTTGCTGTTCGAGAACTTGATGTGCGGTTTCAGTGATCGCCAGTAGGCCAGCACCGGCGCCATGCACCTCTGCGCCGCGGCCGCAGCCTGCTCTTTGGTCAGGTCGAAGTTGTAGTAGTCATCTTTGCACTGCGGAGAGAACTTCAACAACGCGCTCTCCAGGAAGCCTGAGCCGCTGCCGCCGTGCGTCGGGTCGGTCACGGTGACCTTGCCGCTGTGCTCCCTGGCGAAGGTCAGCAGTTCCTCAAACGTCTGGGGCGGCTTGGTCACCAGCGCGCTGTTGTAGGCCAGTGCGGTTTGGTTGCGGTGGAACGGCACCACCGTCCCGCCGTGCTTGAAGCCGCGCGACGCCCGCGCCGCCGCCTGTTCCACGTCGGTGGCGTTCGGCAGCAGGTCGACCAGCGGCAGGTTGGCGATGACGCCGGCCTTGGTCAACGCGCGCATGCTGTTGTTGGGACCGAAGAACAGGTCCGCCGACGCCGGCTTGCCTGCCTGCGCCTCCGCGATGAGCTGTTGCGTGGCGGTGTCGCCATCCACGCAGACGTGCTTGACGGCGATGCCGGTCTGCTGGGTAAACTCCGCGCTTTCTTTCGCCAGCAACTCGCACAGCGTATCCGCGAAGTCGTAGAAGACCAGCCCGGACTGCGACTTCGCCGCGGGCGTGACCATCGCGGTGAAATTATCCCGCGTGAGCTTGCTGAGGTCGATCTGGGCCCGGACGTTGAACTTATCCGCGCCGACTGGACTGACGGCCCCCACGGGAGCCACCAGGATCACCACGAGGAACAACAGTGGTGCAATCATCCACCATCGATTCCTGCCCACTACGCATTCCCCCCTTGTGAGTCACCCGTCTCCGGACAGACTCTCCGTACGCTGACACGCTCAGCACGACGTTGGGAACGGCGCGTGGCGCGGCATGAGAGTCGAGTCTTGCAAAATGCCGCGCCCGAGCCGCACTTCATCAGTACCGCTCGAAAGAGTCGTGACCCGTATTCGCTAGGGGGGAGAGGGTCAAGTGCTCTGTGGTTCAACGGCCCGCAGCGGAGGTCCTCCACCTGCTCGGGACGGCGCCGGTCGCAAACCCCTTCGCGCGGCGTATGCGGCGACTAGGGCAGGAGTCGCAATCCTGCTGGCGAAGGCAACGCGCAACATACCCCGGAGGAGACATCCAGATGGCCATCACCGATCGGCTGGCAATCGACGGCGGCACACCCGTGCGCACCACCCCGTTGCTGCCCGGGTGGCCAGGCGGATTGCTGATCGGTGAGGAGGAAAAGGCGGCGGTGCTCGAGGTCATCGAGAGCCAGTCCCTCTTCCGGCACTATGGTCCCCGGCCGCTCCATCGCGCCGCGTCATTAGAGAAGGCCTTCGCCCAGGCCATGGGCGCGCGTCACGCCCTGGCGGTCACGTCGGGGACGGCCGCCCTGATCACCGCACTGGCGGCGCTGGGCATCGGGCCGGGCGACGAGGTAGCGGTGCCCACGTACACCTGGATCGCGACGATCAATGCGGTGGTGATCCTGGGGGCCGTCCCGCTGTTCGTCGATATCGACGAGTCGCTCAACATGGACGCGGCGGCGCTCGCCGCCGCGATTACCCCCTACACGCGCGCGGTCATCCCGGTGCACATGCGCGGCGCGCCCGCGAACCTGGCGCCGATCCTCGAGACCGCGCGGGCGCATCACCTGTCCGTCGTCGAGGACACGGCCCAGGCCCTGGGCGGCCGGTACCAAGGGCGGCGCCTGGGTACCTGGGGTCAGTTCGGCGCGTTCAGTTTGCAGTATCACAAGACCATCACCACCGGCGAGGGAGGCATGCTCACCTCCAGCGACCCCGTCCTGTTCGAACGCGCCGTGCGGTTCCACGATCAGGGCTCGGTGCGGATGGAGGAACTCGATCTGCTGATCGCCGGGGACAGCCCGCTCATCATCGGCATCAACTTTCGCATGGGCGAGCTCACCGCCGCGGTCGGCCTGGCGCAACTGAAAAAGATGGACTGGATCATCGAACGGATGCGCGCCAACGCCCGCCGGATTAGGGACGGCATACGGGATATCCCCGGACTGACCTTTCGAACGCTCTACGATGAGGACGGCGAAACGGGCGCCACCGTCATCTTCTTCGTGCCGATGGCGGCCCAGGCGGACCGGTTCGCCCGGGCCCTGGCCGCGGAGAACCTGCCGGCGAGCGTGCCCTGGTGGAGCGGCCAGCATGTCTACAACCACTTTGACCAAATCATCAACCGCCGCCTGCTCTCCACACGGAAGTGCTCCTGGGAGTGCCCGCACTACAAAGGCAGCGCCACCCTGGTGAAGGGGCAATTCCCGCGCACCGACGCCATCCTGCAGCGGGCCGTGCATCTCGATGTGCACCCCTTGTTTGCCGACCAGGATATCAGCGACGTCATTGCCGGCATCCACAAAGTGGCCCAGGCCGTGCTGTGACCGACGGCTCGGTACGGCAGGTCGGCATCGGGGTGCTCGGGTACGAAGGGGTCGCCAAGGCTCACCTCCTGGCCATCCAGCGGGTCTCGACGATCTTCTGGCCGCTCCCGGCGCGGCCGCTGTTGGTCGCGGTCGCGGGACGATCGGCAGATCGGGTGGAGCGGGCCGCCCAGCGCTACGGCGCGCAGGCCGCCTACCCCGATTGGCGGCGGCTGATTGACGACCGCCGCGTGCAGGTCCTGATCAACGCCGGTCCCAACGACGTGCATGCCGAGGCGTCTGTCGCGGGCGCCGCACGCGGGCTGCATGTGTTGTGTGAGAAGCCGCTGGCGCGGACGTCGACGGAGGCGGCGCAGATGCGCGACGCCGCGGCCGCGGCGCGGATCGTGCACATGACCGGGTACAACTACCGGTTCGTCCCCGCAGTCCGGCTGGCCAGGCAACTCATCCGCGAAGGACGGCTCGGCCGGATCTTTCACTTCCGGACCCGGTACTGTGACGACTCGATGGTCGATCCCAGCATTCCCTACGGCTGGCGCCACGACAAAGCCCGGGCGGGTAGCGGGGTCATCGGCGACCTGGCCGCCCACGCGCTTGACCTGGCGCGGTTCCTCGTCGGCGAGGTTTCGGCAGTCTCCGCCACCGCACGCATCTTTATCGACCGCCGTCCCCGCCGTGACGGCGGTGAGGGTGCGGTCGACGTCGAGGACGCCATCGAGGCCGTCCTGGAGTTCACCACCGGCGCGGTCGGCACGCTGGAGGCCAGCAGCTTCTGTCCGGGGCGCAAGAATTTCCTCAGCTTCGAAGTGAACGGCTCCGGCGGCTCGCTGGTGTTCAACCTGGAGCGGTTGAACGAACTGGAGCTGTTTGTCCGCGACGACGGGGCCAATGGGTTCCGCACGGTCCTGGTGACGGAGGCGCACCACCCGTACGGGGGGACCTGGTGGCCGCCGGGACACATTCTGGGATGGGAGCACACGTTTGTGCACCAACTGCACCACTTCTTATTGGCAGTGGGCGGGCAGAGCACCGTGGAACCGGACGGCGCCAGTTTCGAGGACGGATACCGGTGTGCGGTGGTGTGCGACGCGCTGGACCGGGCCGCCCGCGAGGGACGGCGGGTCCCCGTAGAGGGGTTGGTCACACCGATGAAGCCGGGGTAACGAAAGGCCCGGGTCCGGCCTGGGTCACTCGGACGTTTCCTTGTGATGGACGAAGCCCGGCGCCGGGCGGGGAGGTGGGAGACTCCAGGATTCGCAAGACCAGAACGGTTTCATCATCGCGTCGAAGGGGGGCACGAGCATGCACGAGAAGCTCAGTCGTCGTGATCTTCTGAAAGCAACGGTCGGGGCCACGGTGGCGGCCAGCGTGCTGTCCACCGGCACGCGGCACATCGCCAAGGCCTTCGCGCAGTCCGCTTCATCCGGGACCTATTACTGGGTGGCGCACGTCGGACCCGGCGATCCCTACTGGGCCGTCGTCCAGCGCGGGGTCCAGGCGGCAGGCAAGGCCTTGGGCGTCAAGGCGGTCTTCGAAGGACCCTCGGGGTACAGTCCGCCAAAGCAGGCGGACATGGTCAACGCCGCCATCAGCGCAAAAGCCGCGGGGATCGTCACCACAAGCGCCGACCCCGCGGTGATTCGAGGGCCCTTACAGCGTGCCGCTCAGGCGGGCATCCCCACGATCTTCTCGGACACACCTCCGCCTAAGGACTTCGCGGCTACGTTCGCGAACGGCAACCCGATCGCGTTCGTGGGCGTCGACGTGAGGATCGCCGCGGCGCGGGCATCGGCGAAGCTGGTCCCGCTGCTGCAGAAGGGCGCGGATGTCGTGGTCGTCAACCATGAGCCGGGAAACCGCGTCCTGGAGATCAAGACCTCTGGCTACATCGAGGGGATCACGTCTCTGGACCCAAAGGTGGACAAACTCGTCATTGGCGAGGAGACCACCAAAGCGGTCGAGATCATGCGCGCCTATCTGCAGAAGAATCCCAACACCAAAGCAATCTTCACTCTCGGCGCGCTGGGGACCCACGCGGCGGTCAAACTCCTCGACGAGATGAAGGCATCCAACGACAAGATCCGGGTGGTGGGGTCGGATATCGACGACGTCACCCTCGATGCGATCAAGCGAGGACGCGTGGTCTCAGCCATCGACCTCCAGCAGCTTGGTTTCGGCTTCCTCCCCATCGCCCTGCTCTATCTCTACAACAACTACGCCCTCGATCCCAACGACCACATCGGCGCCGGAGGGACGGTGGACGCGAAGAACGTTGATTTCATCACGAAGCTCGCCAAGCAGGGGTTCCGATAGGAGATGGGCTGTCGTGCGCCGTCGTACCGATGAAGGCTGACTCGCCACGGGTGGGGAGGAGTTCGCCTCTAGCGGGCTCCTTCCCATTCGCTCTCACCCCACTGCTCGGACGAGTCGTGTTCCATCGGCGGCGGGAACTCGGGGCCGTGATCGCCATCGCGGTCACGTACAGTGTGTTCACCTATCTGAACCCCGCGTTCCTCACCTGGGCGACGTTCGGGGGTATCCTGACCATTGCGGCAGAGATCGGCACGATTACCATCGGTGAAGGCGTGCTGATGGTCTCTGGGGAGTTCGACCTGTCGGTGGGCTCGAATTTTACGTTCTCTGCGATTGTGCTTGGCATTCTCTTGAAGGCGGCGGTGCCGGCGGCGCTCTCCGTCATCACGGTGCTGGGCATGGCCGCCCTGATCGGACTACTCAACGGCCTCATCACGCTGCGGACCCGGATCCCCTCATTCATCACCACGCTGGGGACGCTGTTCTTCTGGAACGGGATGGCCCTGTGGGTCACCGGAGGCTGGCCCATCAGCTTCATCGCTCCTCTGCCGGTGCTCAACGTCTTGGGAAACAGCACGCCGAGCCCCGCGAGTTCGCTGCATGTGTCAGCGGTCTGGTGGGCGCTCGCCGCGGTGATCTTCTGGATCATGCTGGAGAAGACGCGCTACGGCAACTGGGTCTACGGAACCGGCGGAAAGACCGAGGCGGCACGGGCCATCGGCGTGCCGGTCGACAGGGTGAAGTTGATCAACTTCACCCTCTGTGGCCTCCTGGCGGGCCTGGCCGGCGCGCTCCAGCTCGGCCGCATGATGTCGATCTCGCCCGTGCGCAGCGGGTTGGAACTTGAAGCCATCGCGTCCGCCGTGGTCGGCGGCGTCTCTCTGTTCGGAGGGACGGGGACGGTCTTGGGGATGATCTTGGGGACCATCGCCCTCGCCTCCATCGAGGTCGGACTCGTCGCCGCCGGGGCGCCCTCGTTTTGGTACACGGCCTTCGTCGGGTGCGTGATCATCGTCATCGTCGTGATCAACACACAGCTGGACCACCTGATCTTCACCCGGAGAAGCTGATGGCGACCCCGCTGCTCGTGGCGACCCCGCTGCTCGAGGCGCGCGATATTTCGAAACGCTTCGGCCGTCTGCAGGCGCTCCACAACGTCAGCCTCACCCTCCCGCGTGGCCACACGCTGGCGCTGGTGGGAGACAACGGAGCAGGAAAGTCGACGCTCATCAAGATCCTCGCCGGCGTGCATCAGCCCGACAGCGGCGAAATCTGGTTTGAACACCGCCGGGTTTACCTGCGTTCGCCGACTCAGGCCCGCAGGCTGGGGATTGAGACCGTATACCAGGACCTGGCATTGGTGGAGAGTATGAGCATCGCCAGAAATTTCTTCCTCGGAGCCGAGCCCGCGCGGCGCGTCGGCCCGGTGTCGGTACTCGACACCGCAAAGATGCACCTGACGGCCGAGAGCTACCTGCGGGAGATCGGCATCACCAGCCTGACCACGGCCGAAAAGGAAATCCGTCTCTTGTCTGGAGGGGAGCGGCAGGCCATCTCGATCGCGCGGGCGATGTATTTCGGCGCCAAGGTGATGATTCTCGACGAACCCACATCCCAGCTCTCCATCAAGGAGGCCCGCAAGGTCCTGGACTATATCCGCGATGTCACCGCGCGGGGGCTCTCCACCATCTTCATCACGCACAACCTGTCCCATGTCTACCCCGTCGCCGACGTCATCGTGGTGTTGTATCGCGGCCGGAAGGTCGGAGAGTTCTTGAAAGGCGCCGCCGATCCGAGTGTCATCGAATCGCTGATCGTCAAGGGAGACGCTGAGCCTGCAGCCCGAGCGGGAGGGAACTAGATGCGCACCGTCCAGTACGAGCTGATGCGGCCGCCGGAGATCGTGCGCGAGCGCTCGCGCCTGCCGCTGGTCCTCATCCCGATCGGCCCGATCGAGTGGCACGGCCCCCATCTTCCCATGGGGATGGACGGCCTGCATGCGCATATGGTCGCCGTCGAAGTGGCGCAGCGGGTGGGCGGCGTCGTTCTGCCCACCTACTACATCGGCTCGGAGACCAGCGCGGCTCTCTTGGGATTCCAGGGAACGGAACGCATCATCGGGATGGACTTCCCCGACAATCCCGTGAAGAGCCTGTACTTTGAGGAAGGTACGTTCGCCGTCACCGTCCGCGAGCTCATCCGGCTGTTGAAGTTGGACGGGTACCGGCTCCTCGTGCTCGTCAACGGGCACGGTGCGGTCAATCACCAGCGCACGCTGCAGCGTCTGGCCGCGGAAGAATCCGATCCGCCACGCGTGCGCGTCGTGTTCGCGATGGCCTTTCTGCCGGCGTCCCCACCCTTCTCCGATCCCGGCCACGCCGAGAAGGTCGAGACCTCGATCCTCCTTGCGACCAGGCCCGACCTCGTCGACGTCACCGCGCTGCCGCCGAAAGGCGTGCCGCTCCGCTACCAGGAGTTTGGGATCGTCGACGGCAAGGCGTTCGACGGCCGTCCCACGCCGGATTTCACGGTTCGCCCCGAGGCCGACCCCCGTGAGGCCTCGGCAGACCTCGGCCGGAAGACGCTAAGTGCGGAAGTCGAGCGTGTGGTCGCCATCGTCCGGGAACAGGCCCAGGCCCTGGGGCTGTCCCCGACCTCGCGCACGCCCGCGGCGTCATAAGACCGAAGAAGGAGCGAATGATCTCCAGGGAAGAGATTCTGCACCAGAGGACCACCGCGTACGGCGTCCGTCTCCGCCCGGAGACCGTGACGGCGTGGAGTTTCCTGCTGCCCACGCTGTTGCTGCTGCTGGTGCTGGCAGTGTACCCGCTGGGCTACGCCTTCTTCCTCAGCATGACGGACGCGCAGGTCAGCGGGCCGGCGCACTTCGTGGGCCTACAGAATTTCGTCCGCCTCCTCCGCACGGCGATCTTCACGCTGACGCTGTCCAACACCATCGGGTACACGCTCGGCGCGGTCGCCGCCAAACTGGTGCTGGGGCTGGTCCTGGCGCTGGTGCTGGCGCAGCGGGCGCCGGGGATGCGGTGGATTCGCGGCGCGGTGCTGATCCCGTGGGTCGTGCCCACGTCGCTGGCCATGCTGGCCTGGACCTGGATGTTCGACTCCACCTACAGCGTCATCAACTGGGTGTTGATGCACCTGGGAGCGATCGCGGAACCCATTGCCTGGCTGGGAACCCCGCGCCTGGCCCGCCTCGCCGTGGTGCTCGTGAACGTGTGGTCGGGCCTGCCGTTTTTCGGGATCAACTTCCTGGCCGGCCTTGTCACCATTCCGCAGGAGCTGTACGAGGCGGGCACCGTGGACGGGGCCGGACCCATCGTCCGTTTCCGGCACATTACGCTGCCCCTGCTGCGACCGGTGCTGGCCACCGTGCTGCTGTTCTCGGTCGTGATGACCAGCAGCGACTTCGCCACGGTCTTCGTCCTGACGAAGGGTGGCCCGCAGAATACCACCCAGATCCTGGCCACGCTGGCGTACAAGCTGGGGCTGGCGACCGGCGACCTGGGCAACGCGGCGGCCATCTCACTCTACCTCTTCCCGATCCTGGCCATCTCAACGTACGTACAGGTGCGGTTGATGCGGAGAGTCTGGCAGTGGTGAGGTCATCGCGGCGGCGGGTCGCGATCGCCTACCTCACGGCGGCGCCGTTTGTCCTCTTCGCCGTCTTCCCGTTCATCTGGATGCTCGTGGCGTCGCTGAAGCAAGACGTCGAACTCTACGATCTGGCGCAGAATCCCTTCCTGGTCCGCGCCGGCATCACCTGGGAGCATTACCACTTCCTGTTCACGCACACGGCCTTCCCGCTGTGGCTGCGCAACTCGACCGTGGTCGCGGCGACCACGACGGCCGTCTCCGTGCTGCTGGCCGTGCTGGCGGCGTACGCTCTGGCGCGCCTGCGGTTCCCGCTGGCCGAGGCTACGACGACCTTCGTCTTTATCGTGTACCTGGTGCCGACCACGCTGCTCTTCCTGCCACTGGCGCGTTTGATGGCCGTGTTCCACCTGTCCAACACGCTGTGGTCCCTGATCGTCACCTATCCGGCGTTCATGGTGCCGTTCGCCACCTGGATGCTCACCGCGTACTTCACCACGATCCCGCGGGACGTGGAGGAGAGCGCGCTGGTCGACGGGTGCACCCGCGCGGGGGCATTGCGGCACGTGGTGCTGCCCCTGGCGCGGCCGGGGATCATCACCGCCGCGCTCTTCGGGTTCACGCTGGCCTACAGCGAGTTCATCTACTCGCTGACGTTCATCTCCACCACCGACCTCAAGACCGTGACCACCGGCGTCGTCGTCGATCTGATCCGCGGGGACTTCTTCTACTGGGGATCGTTGATGGGCGGCGCGCTGGTCGCTTCGCTGCCCGTGGTGGTGCTGTTCTCACTCTTCTTGGATCACTACGTGGCCGGCCTCACCGCCGGCGCCGTCAGAGGATGAGGAGGTGAGCGGCGCGAAGCGCCGTGCGCAGGCGAGACCGGAACGCACATCAGACTGACGATGGAGGGGTGGGAATGAAGATTACCCGCAGAGGGTTTCTCAAGGCCGCGGGGGGGGCCGGACTGGCGGTGGCCGCCGGGACGCTGCGCTGGCCTCACCGGGTCGCGGCGGGACCGTCGACGACGCTCCGGCTGTTGGGACATTCGGCGTTCAACGAAGACAGCGACAAGGCCATCGCCAAGATCGGGAATGACTTCGCCGGGCAACACAGCGCCGC
>VBAP01000056.1:0-8487 GCA_005882335.1 Candidatus Segetimicrobium genomatis | reverse complement strand
AAGACAACCTCCCCACGATTCACAAGGACTACCTCGTCCCGTTGGACGACGTGGTCGCCGACATCTCCAAGCAGTTCGGGAATTTCTATCAGGTGGCGAAGGACTCCGGGTACGTGGACGGCCACTGGCTGGCGTTGCCCTGGATCGGCAACGGGACGCTGGGCGTGTACCGCGCCGACTACTTCGGCCAGGTGGGCGAACAGCCGCCGGCCACCTGGGACGACTTGCTGCGCGCCGCCGGGAAACTCAAGAAGGCCGGGCACCCCGTGGGGCTGCCGATCAGCCAGTGTGAAGATGCCAACTCCATTCTCTTTCCCTTGCTGTGGTCGTTCGGCGCCTCCGTGGCCGACGCGAAGGCCAAGCTCACGCTCGACTCGCCCCAAACGCGCGCCGCGCTGACCTACGTCCGCAAACTCTTCTCCCAGATGGACGCCACCGTGCTGTCCTGGGACGATTCCGGCAACAACAAGCACATGCTGTCCGGCCGCGGGTCGTACACCATCAACGCGCCCAGCATCTACCTGCGGGCCCACCGGGAGAAGATGCCGTTCGCCCCGTCGGTGCGGCACACCCTGGCGCCGTCGGGACCGAAGGGCCGCTTCTTCTACGCCGACATCCACGGCTGGGGCGTGTTCAAGTTCAGCCCCAACATCGATCTGGCCAAACGGTTCCTGCGATCCATGTTCACCGAGGCCAGTCAGAAGACCGCGCTGACGCTGGGCAGCGGCTACGACATGCCGGTGCTGCCCCACTTCGACCAGAACCCGCCCTACGCCCCGGATCCGAACCTGCGGCTGCTGGTGGGGTTCATGCGGAACGCGCACCTGGTGGCGTATCCCGCGCCGCCCAGCGCCCTGGCCGAGAAAGCCTATCAAACCTATGTGATCCCCAACATGTTTGCCAAGGCCGTGCAGGGTGCGTCGGACAGCGACGCCATCGCATCGGCGGTGACCGCGTTGACGGACATCGGCTATATGAAATGAGGCCGCGGCCGGGAGGCGGCGCCACCTCCCGGCTCCCTCTCGGACACGTGCATGCAGATCACACGCATCCGGACCCGCCAGGTCGACATCCCGCTGCCGGCCCCCTTCTATCCCGCGTGGGCGCCGGGACGGGTCGAGACGCAGATCCGGGTGGCCTACGTTCGGATTGACACCGACGCCGGTGTCTACGGCATCGCCGGCCACGAGTTCTATGGCGCCGAAGAGCAGGCCGTGGCACGCATCGCGACGTACCTGGCCGGTGAAGATCCGCTGCGGATCGAAAAGCACACCGGCACGCTGCGGTACCTCTGGCCCTATTTCGGCACCGCGGTCTGGTTCGTGGAACTGGCGCTCTGGGATATCCTGGGGAAGATCGCCGGGCTGCCGGTGTATAAACTGCTGGGGAACGTTAGCGATGCCGTGCCGGTCTATGCGTCCACAGGACAGAATCGCACCCCGGCCCAGCGCGCCGACGACGCCCGGCGGCTGCGCGATCAGGGCTTCCGCGCCATCAAGCTCCGCATTCACAACGACACCCTGGCCGAAGACGTTGCGCAGGTGGCAGCCGTGCGCAAGGCGGTGGGCGACCAGATGGCGATCATGGTGGACGCCAATCAAACCGACACCGCCGACGCGCCCCTTCCGGGGCCGCACTGGACCTATCACCGGGCGCTGGGGACCGCACGGGCGCTGGCTGATTACGGCGTCGGCTGGCTGGAAGAGCCGCTGCCCCGCCACGCCTACGCTGAACTCCAGCGGCTCCATGCGGCGTCGCCGGTCGCCATCGCCGGCGGGGAGGTCAACCAGCGGTTCGACGAGCTGCAGCGGCTGCTGCTCGACGGTTGCTACGATATTCTGCAGCCGGACGTGACGCTGTGTGAGGGATTGCTGCGCACGAAAGCGCTGGCCACGATGGCCCACGCCGCGGGCGTCCTGCTCACACCGCACACGTGGGGCGATCCACTGGGGATGGTGGCGAATCTCCACCTCGCCGCATCGATCTCGAACACGACGTTCTTCGAGTTCCCGCATGACCCGCCGGCGTTTCCCGCGTCGGCGTATCAGCAGACGCTGCGGGAGCCGCTGGCCGTCGCGGACGGGATGGTGCAGCTCCCGCAGGCGCCGGGGATGGGCGTCGAACTGCAGGACTGGATCTTCGGGTAGCGCTCCACGAATGGCGGCACGTTCGGGACGCGGGAGGAGAGCATGATGGGGGCAGCACACGCGCGGGCGGCGACGCTGGTCGCACCCGGGCGGTATGAGATCCGCGAGTACCCGCTGCCGGATCCGGCGCCGGGGTGCGCCCTGGTCCGGATGCGTCTCTCCGGGATCTGCGGAACCGACAAGCATACCTATCAGGGGTACACCACCCAGTACGCCGGGACGGGCGCGCCCAAGGAGATTCCCTTCCCGATCATTCAGGGGCACGAGAACGTGGGGACGGTCGCCGCCATCGGGGGCGAGCGGGCGTATACCGATTTTGAGGGCGTCCCGCTGCGCGTGGGTGACCGGGTGGTCGTGGGAGCCAACGTCATCTGCGGCGAGTGTTATTACTGCCGGCACGACTTTCCCTACTACTTCTGCGAACGCATGGTGGATTACGGGAACAACATGACCGCGGCCGAGCCACCGCACCTCTTCGGCGGCTGGTCGGAATACTTGTATGTGGTGCCCGGCAGCTTCCTGGTGCGCGTACCCGACGACCTCCCGGACGAAGTGGCCGTCCTGACGGAGGTCATGGCCGTGACTGTGGGATTGGACCGGGCGAAGCAGTTCTCCGCCGTCCCCAACGAGGCGTTTCTGTTCGACGACACGGTCGTCGTGCTGGGCGTTGGGTCGCTGGGCATGTGCTTCTTGATGAAAGCCCGGATGCTCGGCGCCGGCACGATCGTGGCGGTCGATCTCTCCCCGTCTCGGCTTGGCATGGCGAAGCGACTCGGCGCCGACGCCGCCATCGACGCCTCGACGACCGCGCCGGCGAAGCGCCTCCAGGCGATTCGTGACCTGACCCACGGCCGCGGCGCGGATGTGGTGGTCGAATGCGCGGGCGTGCCGCAGGTCGTTCCTGAGGCGATCGAAATGCTCCGCCTTGGCGGAATGCTGGTCGAGGCCGGCAACTTTTCCGACCTGGGCCCGGTGCAGATCAACCCCCACCGGCATTTGTGCTCGAAGAGCGTGCGGATCATCGGCGTCGGGGGCGAAGAGGCCGCCGCGTATGGACCGAGCATGCGCCAGCTGATGCGGTACATGCAGCACTACCCGGTACGCGAGTTCGTGTCGCACCGCTATCGACTCGGCGACGTGGACGCCGCCGTCCGGAAGTCCATCGCGCCCGACTCGATGAAGGTCGTCATCGACCCATGGGCGTGAGAGCGGGCCTGATCGGAGCCGGGACGATGGGCCGGCGGCATCTGCAGGCCCTGTCGCAGGACCATCGGGTGGAGCTCGTGGGCGTCGCCGACGCCGTGGCCGAGGCGGCGACGACCGCAGCAGCATCGGTCGGCGCGCAGCCGTGCCGGGACCTCGCCGCTCTGGCCACGTTGGGGATCGACGCGGTGTTTGTGACGCTGCCCAACGTCTATCACGGCGCGGTGGTGCTGGAGGCCCTCACCCGCGGGCTGCATGTGTTCTCCGAGAAACCCATGGCTACGACGTTGGAGGAAGGGCGGCAGATCCGTGACCAGGTGCGCCGCGCCGGCCGCGTCTACCAGATCGGGTTCAACCGGCGCTGGGCGCCGGCCTATCGTTTCCTCCGGCAGCACGTCGACGCCGGCTTCACGCCGTTCTCCGCCAACGTGAAGATCAACGACGGCGACATGCTCACGCCGAGCTGGTATACCAACGTCGCCATCTCGGGCGGTTTCATGTACGATACCGCGGTGCATCTGTTCGACATGATCGCCTGGCTCATCGGACCGATCGAGAGCGTCGCGGCGCTGGGGCGGCAGAGCTGCTACCCAGACTACGACGATGTCGCGTTGCTGCTGCGGTGTGCCGGGGACCGGCCCGTGGCCTTCAGCACCTGTGGCCACGCTACGTGGGCGCCGCCTCAGGAGCGCGTCGAGCTCTATGGCGATCACGCGCTGCTGATCTCAGAGGATATGGACCACGCGCGCTTTACGACGCGCGAGAATCCCCGCGCCGACTGGCAGCAGTTTTCATCCCCCGACATCGTGAGCTTGTGGGGGTACGTGGACGAAGATCGCGCTTTCATCGACGCCTGCCTGGGCGTCGCTCCGCCCCCGGTCACGGTGGACGACGCCTTCCACAGCCTCGCCGTCCTGGACGCGGCCTATGCCAGCATCGCCGCGGGTGGCCTGCCCACTCGCGTTCGCACGGAGTGAGCCGTGGATCTCGCCTGCAGTTCGGAGTCGTACGCAAAGGAAATCGATGCCGGCCGGCTGACGCTGGTGGACTGGCTCCGGCTGTCCGCCGAGGATCTGGGGCTGGGGGCCGTCGAGGTGGAGGACAAGCATGTCGGCCCGCCGACCCCGGAACACCTTCGGACCGCCACAAACTTGAGATCGTGAACATCGCCTTCATGAACGACTTCGGCGTGGCCGATGATGTCTTACGCCAGGAAGAACTGGTGCGGACTGTAGCCTGGATGGATATCTCGAAACAGTTGCGGACGCGTTTCCTGCGGACCTTTGCGGGATGGCCCGAAGGCGATCGCGCGGCGCGGTGGCAGCCGATGATCGCGGCCCTGCGGGCCGTGGCCGGCGAGGCCGAACGGCTCGGCGTGCAGCTGGTGATGGAAAATCACAATCACCGCGGGTTCGTGCAGACGGCGGCAGATGTACTGGCAATCCTGGAAGCCGTGGGAAGCCCCGCGCTGGGTTTGCTGCTGGATACCGGGAACTATCTCGACGGCCTGGTGAGCATCGAGCGGACCGCACGGCTGGCGTGGCACGTCCACGCCAAGTTCACGAAAGTGTTACCCGATGGACGCGACGCGCGCGTGGATCACGACACCGCGATCGCGCTGCTGCGCGGGGCGGGGTACAAGGGGTGCGTATCAGTCGAGTATGAAGGAGACGAACCTGGAATGACGGCCGTCCCACGGGCCCTGGCCTATCTCCGCGGTCTCGTGCGCTAGACGCTGGGCGAGCCTTCGACAACTTCCTCGGCGGTGCGCAGGTGCGTGAGGCGGGGCATCTCGATCTCCACGAGGGGTAACCCCTCCGCGTAGACCAGGATCCGCCGGAAGTGTACGTTCAGGCTCTGCCCCTCGGACATCGGTCGCTGTCCATCCGTGAAGACCTTGATCGCCCCGACCCCTGAGCCGTCGACGGTGACCTCGAGGTAATGGCCGAGGTTGACGACGCGACGAACCTGGACGGGAATGCCCGCATCGCCATCGACGAACGTCACATCCTCCGGACGGAACGCCACGGTGACCACCGCGCCATCGTGCCAGTCACCGCGGGCGGAGATGCCCACCTGACCGCCGGCCAGCGCGCCTCGATCGCGATGGTACCGTGCGCGGATGAAGTTCATGGTGCCCATGAAGTCGGCCACGAACAGCCCCTGCGGCCGGCGATAGAGGACCCCGGGTGTGTCCACCTGCTCCATGACGCCCTTGTTCATCACGGCGATCCGGTCGGCGAGCGTCAGTGCCTCCTCCTGATCGTGCGTGACAAAGACCGTCGTGATGCCGACCTGGCGTTGCAGGGTCTTGAGCTCTTCCCGCATCCGCACGCGCAGCCGCGCGTCGAGGTTGCTGAAGGGTTCGTCCAGAAGCAGGATCTTCGGCTCCAGGACCAACGCCCGCGCCACGGCGATGCGCTGCTGCTCCCCACCGGAGAGTTGGTGCGGCCATTTGCGCGCCGCCTGCGGGAGGCCGACCAGCTGGAGAGTCTCCCCCACTTTCCGATGGATCGCGGCCGCGGGCAGGCGCCGGAGCCGCAGGCCGAAGGCGATGTTGTCCGTCACGGTCATGTGCGGCCAGAGATTGAACCGCTGAAATACCATCGCCGTGGGGCGCCGCTCCGGGGGCAATGCCAGGACGCTGTGCCCCTCGATCAGGATGTCGCCGCCGTCGGGAGTGGCGAAGCCGCCGATCATCCGCAGTGTCGTCGTCTTTCCGCACCCCGACGGCCCCAGCAGGCACATCAACTCGCCGTCGTGGACCTCCAGCGAGAAGTCATAGACCGCGGCCGTCGTCCCGAATCGCTTGGTGAGGTTGACGAGCTGCAGGCCGGCCATGGGCAGCTTCAGAGCGTGTAGCCCGCGGCGAGATAGCCCTGCCGAAGCAATCGCTGCGCCAGGAGCAGCAGCACCAGCGAGGGCAGCGTCAGCAGAATCGAGAAGACCGCGCCGACCGGCTGCGGGTAGTTCAGCACCAGGGTGTACATCATCACCGGCATCGTGATGTAGTTCGGACTCCCCACGATCAACGTCCCTTGCGCTTCATCGAACGCCGCCAGGAACGCAAACAGTCCGGCGACCAGCAGCCCGGGCATGGCGATGGGGAGGGTGATCTGAAAGAAGGTGCGCGCACCACTGGCGCCCACATCCCGCGCCGCTTCTTCCAAACTGCGGTTGATCCCCCGGAACGTCCCGGTGGGGATCCAGATCATGAACAACAGCGTGCCCATCAACTGGATCAGCACCACACCCCAAAACGTCGTCATCAGGTGGAGGCGGTAGAAGAGCGTGGCAATGCTGATGTAGAGCCCAATCTTGGGAAACGAGTTGGCACTCAGGAAGGACAGCAGCAGAAATCGCCGGCCGGGAAACTGGAAGCGCGCGAAGGCGTAGGCGGCCGGCAGGCAGATCAGCGCGGACAGCAGCGTGACCGTCGGGGCGGTCATCAGGCTGTATTTGATCGAATTCACGACGCTGCGATTTCCAAAGACCACGTCCCACCACTTCAGGGAGAACTCCTGGGGCAGCAACGCCGGGTAGAACCACCGGCCCGCAAAGGCCCAGAGGATGAGGCTCAGCAGCGGTCCGAGGATAAATGCCGCCAGCCCAAGGAGGAAGAGCACCGGCAGCGATCGCCGGAACGCGCCCACCGACCAGAACCAGAACAGGCCGCCGACACGCTCGCGCACCGCCTCGCCAACGGCGCTCACACCGCACCCCGCTCCCGGCGCGAGACGCCGGCGACGTAGGCGGCCCCGGCCAGCCCGGCGATCACAAAGCTCAGGGCCGCCAGGGACACCGAGATATCCGGCCGCAGGTAGTTCGTGAAGTAGTTGGTCATCACCACGCTCATCATCTGCGGGGCGTTCCCGCCGACCAGATACGGAATGGTAAAACTGCCCAGGATGCCGATGAAGAGCAGACTCATGGTGATGATGGTCGCCACCGCGTTGAGCGGCAGGACGACGGCCAGGAATGTCCGCAGCGCCCCGGCGCCCACGTCGCGTGCGCTGTCGATGAGCGCGTCATCGATGCCCTGCAGCCCGGCCAGCAGCACAAGCGTCGCGAAAGGAATACTCGCCCAGACCTCGGTGAGCACGATGCCGGTGGCGTTGAACACCAGCGATGGCGTGTCCTCCACGCCGACGTAGTGCAACAGTGTGGCAATGTAGCCGTGGTGTTCCAGGAACGTCACCATGGCGAACGAGGCGATGACCGTTGGAATGAACAGGGGGATGATAAACAGGGCCCCCAGCAGCGTACTCACCCATCCCCGGCTGAAGCGCAGGTATAACGCGAGCGCGTAGGCCAGCACGAAGGTGACCGCCACCGAGGCCAGCGTCACCATGACGGTGAACCCCACGCTGCGGCGCAGCGAGATGGTGTGGAACATCTCCACGTAGCGGGCCAGAGAATACACGAGCTGGCCGCTGCGCTCGACGCGCAGTGTGCCCAGGACCGCCTCTGCGGCAGGGAGCAGAATAAAGAAGACGAGGAGGAAAAAGGGAGGGAGGACCAGCGCGAGACCGGTCACTCCCTCCCGGACGGACGACTTCACTGTCCGGAGCCGGCCACCATCTCCTGCCAGAGCCGCTTCGCGTCGGCCTGGTACTGCCCGTTCGGAAGCGGGCTGAAGTTCGTGGCGATGCCAGCGAATTTGTCCCGCACGTCCTTGGGCATGTACTTCCAGTCGATGCCCGGATAGCCCGCCAGCTTGTTCACCACAATTGTCTGGGCCTTGGACGTCAGCAGCCAGTTGAGGAACATCAGGCCGGACGCCTGATGTTCGGCATGCACCGGGATGGCAATGGCCGAGTCACCGCCGGTGAATGGCGGAGTCACCTGGACGAGCTTGATATCCTTGGGCAGCAGTCCCTGGTCCAGGTAACTTACCCCCTGGTCGGACCACACCGGCGCCATATAGATGTTCTCCCGTCCGAGTAGCTGCAACACGGCGACGTTTCCGTTTGGGTAGAACCCGTTGTTGTAGATGTAGGGTTTGAGAGAGCGCAGCAACTGGAATGCCGGTTCCCAGGCCTTCACCTTCGCCGCATCGTAGCTCAGCCCGGAAAAGTCCTCAGCCTTCGAAAACTTGTACAACGCGACGTACACGAAGGCGGAGCCCGACCCGCAC
>VBAP01000055.1 GCA_005882335.1 Candidatus Segetimicrobium genomatis | reverse complement strand
GCGCTCCCAGTTCTTGGCCGCCGCGCGCAGCAGCGCCACACCGCCGATGTCGATCAACTCCACGGCGTCGCGCAGTGACACGGACTCCGCCTGGCTATCAAACGGGTACAGGTTGACCGCCACGAGATCGATCGGGCGGGACCCCAGTAGGTCAAGTTGTGCGAGATGCTGTGGATTGTTGCGGGCCAGGATCGCCGCGAAGACCGCGGGATGCAGCGTCTTCACCCGGCCCTCAAGGACCTCGTCAAATCCGGTCAGCGTCTCCAACCGCACCACCGGCAGCGCCGCCTGTTCCAGAGCAGCCGCCGTGCCGCCGGTGGCGAGAATCTCGATGCCCATGCCGGCGAGCTCCGCGGCGAATTCGAGTAACCCGGCCTTATCCCACACGCTGATCAGCGCGCGCCGCACATCGACCGACCCATCGGGCGTTGGGTCTCGGGTCTCGGGCTTCGACGCAGCGCCGAACTCATTCATGATGGCACCAACTCCGCGGCATCACGCGTAATCCGCACGCGCTTCCCATTCATCTGCAGGCGACCCCCGGCGAACAGCCTGATCGCTTCAGGGTACAGGTGGTGCTCCTGCTCAGCAATCCGCGCGGCCAGACTCTCCACGCTGTCGTCGTCTTGGACCGGAACCGCGGCCTGAAGGATAATTGGTCCTCCGTCGGGCGTCTCGTCCACGAAGTGCACGGTGCAGCCCGAGATCTTCGCGCCGCTGGCGAGCACAGTCTCGTGCACGTGTGGACCGTACATCCCCACGCCGCCGAAGGCCGGGAGCAATGCCGGGTGGATGTTCATGATCCGCCCCCGAAACCGATCCACGAACGCTGCGGTGAGAATCCGTAGAAACCCCGCGAGACATATCAGATCCACGTCATGAGCCTGCAGCACCTCGGCCAGCCTGGCGTCGTATGTCTGCCGATCGGGAAACGACCAGGGGGCCAGAACGACCGCCGGGACTCCCGCCTGCCGCGCCCGCACAAGCGCATACGCCTTTGCGGTGGTCGATGCCACGACGACGACCCGCCCAGGAATTTCTCCTCGAGCGCACGCATCCAGGATGGCCTGGAGATTTGTGCCGCCACCCGACACGAGTACGCCAATTCCAATGAGACCACCCGACCGCCCGACTGCGCGACCACGCGACTGCGCGACGGCGTCAGTCATAGCAGCTCCACGCCCCGCTCGCCCGGAGCGATCTCCCCGATGATCCATCCATCTGCTCCGTTGGCCCCACAGATGTCCACTGCCAGGCCGGCGCGGTCTTGCGGAACCACGACGGCCAGGCCGACGCCCATGTTGAATGTCGCGAACATCTCGTCGCGCGCGATGCGCCCGCCGCGGGCCAGGATGGTGAAGATGGGCGGGACCGGCCAGGCCGTTGTGTCGATCCGCGCCCGGCGCGCAGGAGGCAAGATCCGCACCAGATTGCCCGGCAGGCCGCCGCCGGTGATGTGCGCCGCGCCGCGCAGCCAGCCCGTCCCTGCAAGCGCCTGCAGCGCCCGCCGGTAGGATCGGTGCGGACGCAGAAGGGCATCGGCCAGCGTGCCGCCCAGGTCAGGAAAGACCGCGGGCAGCGTCCAGCCGCACCGGCCCATCACCGCGCGGACCAGAGTGTAGCCGTTGGTGTGCAACCCATTCGACGCGAGGCCGATCACCGCGTCGCCGGGACGGATGGTCGAGCCGTCACAGAGGGCGGCGCGTTCGGCCGCCCCGATCACACACGCAACGATGTCGAGCCCAGCCTCCGTGTAGACGCCGGGCATCTGCGACGTCTCACCGCCAAGCAACGCCGCGCCTTCCTCACGGCACGCCGCCGCCATTCCGCTGACGACGGCGGCGAGCTCGGCGGGATCCAGCTGGGATGCCGCCACGTAGTCCAAGGCGAACAGCGGCGCCGCGCCCAGCACCGCGACATCGTTGACGCCGTGCGTGATCGCATCCCGGCCAACCACATCCATCCTGCCGGCCTGACGGGCGAGCATGACCTTGGTCCCGACCCCATCGATGGAAGACACCAGCACCGGATCGAGGAACCCGCTGAGACGAAACAGCCCGGCGAAGTGCCCTATGTCTCCCAGCACGTCCGTGGTGAAGGTTCCCCGAATGCGTTCGTGCACGGCGTCCAGCGCGGCGGCCACCGCGCCCCGGTCTACGCCCGACGTGCGGTAGGTGAGCGAACCGTCACTCATCACGGCCACCCTGCAGCGCAGGCTCCGGCGGCCGATCAGCCACCGGCTCCAGCGCATGCCGCCCTGCCAGGGATTCCAGCGGGACACGCGTGGGATAATGTCCGTCCAGACAAGCCATACACAACCGTTCGGGCGCCAGCTGCAAGGCCTCGACCAGACCCGCCTGGCTGAGATACCCCAATGAGTCTGCGGCAATGAGCTCTCGGATGTTCTCTACGCTGTGGCTCGCCGCCACGAGCTGCCCTCGGCTGCTGGTATCGATGCCGTAGAAACACGGATACTGGATCGGCGGAGAGGAGATGCGCACATGGACCTCGGTCGCCCCGGCGGCCCGCAGCATGAGGACGATCTTCCCGCTCGTCGTCCCCCGCACGATGGAATCGTCAACCATCACGACCCGACGGCCGTCCAGAACGTCGCGCAGCGGGTTGAGCTTCACCCGGACCCCAAAATCGCGCGTGGCCGGATCAGGCTGGATGAATGTCCGGCCGATGTAGCGGTTCTTGACGAGTCCGACTTCAAGCGGGATGCCAGATGTCTCCGCGAATCCCATCGCAGCCGAGGCGCCGGAGTCGGGCACGGGGATCACCACATCGCCCTGCGCGGGATGCTCACGGGCCAGGATGCGGCCCATCCGCCGCCGCGCGAGGTGGACGTTGCGGTCGGCCAGGACAGTGTCCGGCCGGGCAAAGTAGATGTACTCGAAGACGCAGTGCGCGACGCGGCCGGGCGGCAGTACCTGGATCGACCGCAGACCTCCAGCGTCCAGGATGACGAGCTCCCCCGGGTCGACGTCGCGCACGGGAACGGCGCCGAGGTGGTCAAACGCACAGGTCTCGGAGGCCAGGATCCAGCTGCGGCCGGTGGTACCGACCGCCAGCGGCCGGATGGCGTGGGCATCGCGGAACCCCAGCACCCTGCCGGTGACGAGCACCACGATAGTGTAGGCGCCTTCGATCCGCCGCATCGCCGAGGCGATCGCCTCTTCGGGCTCCGGCGCCGGTGTGCGCGCGATCAGGTGGGCGATAACTTCACTATCCGTCGTTCCGGAAAACTCCACCCCGCCCGCCTCGAGTTCCGCGCGGAGCTGCGGAGCATTGATGAGATTACCATTGTGGGCCAGGGCGAGCGGTCCCCACGGGGACGGGACGACGAGAGGCTGCGCGTTTTCCAGACGCACCGAGCCCATCGTGGAATAGCGCACGTGCCCGATGGCCAGCGGCCCGGGGAGCCGCGCGATCCGGTCCGCATCGAACACTTGGAACACCAGACCCATGCCGCGATGGTGCCAGAGACGGACGCCGTCGCTTGTGGCGATGCCCGCGCTCTCTTGTCCGCGATGCTGCAGGGAATACAATCCGAGGTGCGCCATCGGCGCCGCGGGCCCATCTCCGCTCACGATCCCGATGACGCCGCACTCCTCGTGCAAGACGTCATCAACTACGGGACCAGGGGACCAGGAGACCAGGGGACCCGCATGACTCTCAGAGCTTTCCAATCTTGCCTGGTCCCTTGGCATCCTGGTCACCTGGTCGCTCTTCATAGGATGCTGGACAGTGCGTCGTAGGCCGCAGCAATCTCCGCAAGTGGAAGATCGATGGCCCAGCGATGATCTGTCGATGCTGCGAGCCGCAGCCTGTCGCCGCCTATTCGGCCGAGGATCGTCAGGGGAACGCTGCGCGCGGCGGCCAGCGCCTGAAAATCGCGCAGACGGTGTTCGGGCAGCGAAAGCACGAACCGCGACGGCGCCTCGCCGAACAGCGCGATGTCGGCGCGCGGGGCAGCCGGCAGGATCACCTCGGCGCCGAGACCACCCAGCGCCGCGCACTCCGCCACGGCGATCGCGGCCCCGCCCTCACTGCAGTCGTGCGCAGAGGACAGCCACCCACGCGCCACGGCGTCACGCACGACGGCGAGGACGCGTTGGTGCGCGTCAAAATCCACGTCTGCCGGGCGGCCGGCATGCATCCCGTGCACGGCACTCACGTAGAAACTTGCCGCGAGATCCGGATCCGTCTTACCGATAAGTATGATCATGTCATCTGCCCTGCGGAACCCGGCTCCACATGTAGAGGAAACGTCCTCCAGCACGCCCACCATGGTGATCACCGGCGTAGGCAGCACCGGCCCGTCCGGCGACTCGTTGTAGAAGGAAACGTTGCCGCCGACCACCGGGATCTTCATGGCGCGGCAGGCATCGGCGATGCCGGTCACAGCCTGGCGGAAGGTCCAGAAGACTTCAGGATTCTCCGGACTCCCGAAGTTCAAACAGTCGGTGAGTCCAAGCGGCGTCGCCCCGACACAGGCGAGGTTGGCCGCGGCCTCGGCCACCGCCCGCCGCGCCCCGCGATAGGGATCGAGGCTCGTGAGCCGCCCATCTCCATCGCAGACGAGCGCGAGGCCCTTGGGAGAAAGTTCGGGCAGGCGAAGCACCGCGGCATCACCAGCGCCGGGCGCCACGACGGTCCGGACCTGGACCATGTGGTCATACTGCTCGAAGGCCACCCGCTTCACTGCGACGGCGGGCGCGGCCAGCAGGGCCAGCAACGCCTGCGCCGGATCGGTCTGGGAAACTTCAGGCATCGCCCAGCGCGCGTGCAGCGTCTCCGGCTCTCGCGCGGCCGGCCGGTAGACCGGGGCTTCCGCGAGCGCGTATGGGGGCAATGATACGATCGGCGCGCCGGCACGGAGCACCGTGAGCAACGGGCCGCCCGTCACCTCGCCGACCACGTCCGCCCGCAATCCCCACCGGCAGTAGATGGACGCCACGCGCTCCGCTGCCTCGGGCATCACAACGAGCAACATGCGCTCTTGCGACTCGGACAGCAAGATCTCGTCAGGACGCATCTCCTCTTCGCGCAGAGGCACGAGCTCGAGTTCGAGCCGCATGCCCACACCGCCGCGGGCAGCCATCTCGCTGCTGGCGCAGGTGAGCCCTGCGGCTCCGAGATCCTGCACTGCGACCACGCCGCCGGTGCGCAGGGCGTCGACCGTGGCTTCGATCAGGAGTTTGCCTGCGAAGGGATCGCCGATCTGCACCGAGGCGCGATCCTCGCGCTCGGATGCGGTGTCGAGCTCCTCCGAGGCAAACGCCGCCCCGCCAATGCCGTCCCGACCGGTGCGCGCGCCGACGAGCATCACGGGATTGCCGGGACCAGCGGCGCGGGAGCGCGCAAGCTCGCGGTGCCGGACCAACCCCACGCAGGCCACATTAACGAGTGGGGTGCCTCGGTACCCGGGGTCCGTCACCAGCTCTCCGGCCACCGTAGGGATCCCGACGCAGTTGCCATAGGCGGCAATCCCGGCGATCACCCCGGCCGCCTGGCGGCGCGATCTTGTCTCGTGCAGCGGGCCGAAGCGCAAGGAATCTACCAGCGCGATCGGGCGCGCGCCCATGGCGAGGATATCGCGGATGATCCCGCCTACTCCCGTCGCGGCGCCGTTGAACGGATCCACCGCGCTCGGGTGATTATGGCTTTCCATCTTAAAGGCGACCGCCCACCCGCCGCCGATGTCCAGCACACCGGCATTCTCACCCGGCCCCTGCAGCAGACGCGGGCTGTCCGTGGGCAGAAGCTGGAGCGTGAGCTTGGAGTGCTTGTAGCCGCAATGCTCCGACCACATCACCCCAAACATCCGCAGTTCCAGCGGCGAGGGATCCCGTCCCAGACGCCGGCGGATCTCCTCGTACTCCTCACGCGTCAGGCCGACGGACTCCGGAGCCAGCGTGGCCGTCGTCATCTTCGCTCGCAGTTCGTCATCGCGAGCCCCGAAGGGGCGTGGCGATCTCCTTGGAAGAAGGAGATTGCTACGGCGCTCGCTCTCTGGTCACGCACCGACGAGTGACCGCTTTCGCGTTTCCAGCCACATGATCACCGATTCGA
The DNA here is from genome assembly GCA_005882335.1 of Candidatus Segetimicrobium genomatis. GTDB lineage: Bacteria > Sysuimicrobiota > Sysuimicrobiia > Sysuimicrobiales > Kaftiobacteriaceae > Telluricultor. Next base: position 6,408 of record VBAP01000055.1, on the reverse strand, counting down.
ACAGCAGCCTTCCGTCGCCAGAACCCAGCACGTCTTCAGACGCTCGCTCGGGATGGGGCATCAGACCGACGACGTTCCCTGCGGGATTGCGCACCCCCGCGACGTTGCGGACCGACCCGTTGGGGTTGGCGCCGTGGTTGACGCGGCCGCCGGCATCGCAGTATCTGAGGACGATTTGCCCGGCTTCCTCAATCGTGGACAACAGCGATCCCGGGGCGAAGTAGTTTCCCTCACCGTGCGCGATCGGCATCTGCAGCACCTGTCCCTCTCGCAGCGTTCGCGTGAACGGTGTCTGCGTGGACTCGACGCGGACGTGGACCATCGTGCAGCGGAAGCGCAGGACGGCGTTGCGCAGCATCGCCCCCGGCAGCATCCCGGCTTCGAGCAGAATCTGAAACCCGTTGCAGATCCCCAGCACCGGACCGCCCACCTGCGCGAACGCGCGCACCGCGGCCATCACCGGGGCGCGGGCCGCCACAGCGCCTGCGCGCAGGTAGTCGCCGTAGGCGAATCCTCCCGGCAGGACGACCGCGTCCAACCCATCGAGGGACTGCTCCTCATGCCAGACCTCCTCGACCTCCTGGCCGAGCACCGTGCGCAGCACATGGACGCAATCACGATCGCAGTTGCTGGCGGGAAAGATGACGACGCCGAATCGCATCATGACCCCTGGGAACGCGGGAGCACGGGAACGCGGGAACGCCCAGTCCCGTCCCGGTCTTGATCCCGTTCGATCCACCATTCCTCGATCAGCGGATTGGCAAGGAACCGTTCACACATCGCATCGATTTCGTCGCGGGCCGTCTGGTCCGGTACGGTGATTTCGATACATTTGCCGACCCGCACGCCGCTGATAGTCTCGTAGCCCAACGCTCGGAGGCCCTGGTGCACGGCCTGCCCCTGAGCGTCCAGGACACCAGGCTTTAACTCGATGATGATCCTATAGATTGGCATCATCGCCACCGCGTCTGCGTGATCGTGATTGGTGACTGGTGATTGGTGACTGGAGGAAGCAGGAGTCGCGACACATGTTACGTTGCCAGTCACCGGTCACAAGTCACCAGTCACCAGTCACGTCTTTTCCTGTCAGCCTGCGATACGTCTCCAGGTACCGCTCGCGGGTCGCCGCGACCACCTCTGCCGGCAGGGCCGGCACAGGAGGTTCGTGGTTCCAGCCAATCGCATTAAGGTAGTCACGCACGTACTGCTTATCGAACGGCAGGAGGGAGTGCGGATACGATCCGGCATCCCAGTACCGCGACGAATCGGGGGTGAGGGCCTCATCAATCAGCAGCACGCGTCCAGCCCGGCGACCAAACTCAAACTTCGTGTCGGCGAGAATCAACCCACACAACGCCGCGTGCGTGGCGGCGAACGCATACAGCCGGACGCTGAGCTCCCGCAGGTCGCCCGCGACGGGCCCGCCGACCATCTCGATGAGATCGGCGTAGGTGATGTTCGCATCGTGCCCGGTCGCGGCTTTCGTGGCCGGGGTAAAGATCGGCTCCGGCAGGGCGTCGCCGTTCCGCAACCCCGGGGGGAGCGCCACCCCTGCCACCGCGCCGGTGCGGCGATACTCTTCCCACGCCGAACCGGTCAGGTAGCCGCGTACCACGCACTCCACGTCGATTCGCTCGCATCGCTGCACAAGCATGGCGCGGCCCGCCAGCACCGGCAGCGTCGCCGCATCCAGGCCGGGAACACGCCGCACGATCTCGTCCGGGTCCCACGCCATCATGTGGTTGGCGACGATGGACGCGGTGCGAGAAAACCAGAACGCTGAGAGCGAGGTCAAGACCCGCCCCTTGTCGGGCACCGGCGTCGGCAGCACATGGTCAAACGCGGAGATCCGGTCGGTGGCGACGATGAGCAGGTCCCGTCCGGTCTCATAGACGTCGCGCACTTTGCCGCGCCTATATAGAGGAAGGGGCAGAGAGGTCTGGAGGACCTCTCGTGATTCGTGATTCGTGATTCGTGACTCGACACTCACCGTCAAAGCCTCCCAGCAGTCATTGCGAGGAGCGCAGCGTTGTCGGGGTCCCCGCAAATTCGCTGTCCAAATTTGCGGGGTGGCAAGCAATCTCCGGTGTAGCAGGGGATTGCTTCGGCCCTTCGGGCCTCGCAATGACACCACGACCAGGAATCCCAACCCGCTCCAGAATCGCGTCGACGTGTCGCAGGTAATAGCCGTACTCGAACAGGCGGTCCAGATCGCCGGCCGTGAACCGGCCGCTGCTGAGCAAGCCCTCCCGGAACGATTCCCGTCCCTGGTGCGCTGCCGCGGCTGCGGCCTGGACGATGCGGTAGGCCTCGTCACGCGGCAGCCCCCGCTCCAGCAGGGCCAGCAGCACCCGGTGGCTGAAGACCAGCCCGCCGGTGCGGTCCAAATTTGCGCGCATCGCATCCGGGTAGACTCTCAGCCCGCGCAGCACGACGGCCATCTTGCGCAGCATGTAGTGCAGCAGCGCGGTCGCGCCGGGAATTGCGATGCGCTCCACGGACGAGTGCGAGATATCCCGCTCTCCCCACAACGCCTGATCCTCCATCGCGGCCAGCGCGTAGCCCCGCAGCAGCCGGGCCAGCCCGCTGATGCGCTCGCAGAGAATCGGGTTTCGTTTGTGCGGCATGGCCGATGAGCCGGTTTGCCCTTCGGCGAACGGCTCCTCGACCTCACCGATCTCGGTGCGCGCGAGCGCGCGGATCTCGGTGGCGATCTTCTCCAGCGTGCCGCCGGCAACGGCGATGGCCGCGAGGTACTCGGCGTGCCGGTCCCGTTGAATGATCTGCGACGAGACCGCCGCCGGGACCAGTCCCAGGGCGCGGCATACGTGTTCCTCCACGGCAGGATCGACATGCGCGTAGGTGCCGACCTCGCCGGAGACCTTGCCGACCGCGACCTCGCGACGTCCGCGGCGCAGGCGATCCGCTCCCCGGCGGACCTCCTCGCGCCACAGCGCCGCCTTCAGGCCAAAGGCGATCGGCTCGGCGTGCATGCCGTGGGTGCGGCCGGCCATCAGCGTGGCGCGGTGCGTATCTGCCAGTCCGGCCAGCGCATCAACGACGGTTTGCGCCTCCGCCAGCAGGAGATCAGCCGCCCGGACCATCAGCACCGAGAGCGCGGTATCCACCACGTCCGATGATCCCAGGCCGAGGTGCAGGTATCTCGCGTCAGGACCGCTCAGTTCGGTAATCGACCTCAGGAATGCAACGACGTCGTGCTGCGTCTCGGTGCGCTCGATCTCATCGATGCGTTCCGGCGTCCCGACACGCGCGGTGGCCCGCAGCCGCCCTGCCACCTCAACCGGCACAATCCCCAGCTGCGCTTGCGCCTCGCACGCCAGCAGCTCAATCTCCAGCCAGGTCGCGAACCTGGTTTCTGGGGACCAGAGCTTTGCCATCTCGGGGGTGGTGTAGCGATCGATCATCGCCGGACCCCCTCAACCACCGAACCCGGAGTATCGAGACCCGGAGCCCGAGGCCCGGAGCCCGTCATGATGAGCGCTTCGCGCTCTTGCCCGACACCGACCATGGAGACGGGGACGCCGGCGACCTGCTCGATCCGCTCCAAGAATGCCCGGGCCTCTTCCGGGAGCTCATCGATGGTGCGCGCGTCGCTCGTCTCTCGCCACCCCGGCAGTTCCTCGTACACCGGCTGCACCCGCATCATGGCTGCGGTGTGTGGCACGGAGGTGAGCACACGGGGCCCGTCTCGGTATGCGACGCAGATCTTCACCGTGTCAAACCCATCGAGCACGTCCAGTTTCATCACCGCAAGATCCGTAAAGCCGGAGACCTCGGCGGCGAACCGCGCCGCCACGCCATCAAACCACCCGCAGCGGCGCGGCCGGCCAGTGCTGGCACCGTATTCCTGTCCTAGCTCTCGCAGGCGCGCGCCCAGCCCGTCCACGAGCTCGGTCGGCATCGGACCCGCGCCGACGGCCGTCGTATACGCTTTCACGACCCCAATGACGCGCGAGATGCGCTGTGGAGGAATCCCGGCACCGGCGCATGCACCCCCCGCGAGACACGTGGAAGACGTGACGTACGGATACGCCCCCCAGTCCAGATCGCGCATCACCCCCAGCTGACCTTCGAGGAGGATGGCATCATCGCGGCGCAAGGCCGCCTGGACCAGCGGGTGCGTATCCGCGATGTGCGGGAGCAGCCGGTCGCTCCACTCTTCGCACAGATACCACAACTCACCGGCCGTCACGGTGCGGCCGAGCAACGCCGTGGCCCGGCGTGACACCTCGCCCAGCCGTTCCTGCAGGAACGCCGGCTCGAGCAGATCGCCGGCACGGATCCCGGTTCGCGCGGCCTTCTCCGCGTACACCGGCCAGATCCCGCGACGCGTCGTGCCGTGCGCCTTGGGCCCGCGCGCGACTTCAACAGTCTCATCGACTTCGACGTGAAACGGGAACACCAGGTGCGCCCGATCGGAGATGCGCAGCCGGGCGGACGAAATCCCTGCCGCCTCCAGCATGTCCAGCTCGTCGAAGAGGGCGGCCGGGTTCACAACTACACCCGGGCCGACGATGCACTCGACATCCGCGTGGCAGATCCCGGACGGCACCTGGTGCAGGCGCAATGTCCCCCGCTCACCGACGATGGTGTGCCCGGCGTTGTTGCCGCCATTGTAGCGGATGACCAGATCGGCTCTGGCAGCAAGGGCATCCACGACCTTGCCCTTTCCCTCGTCGCCCCAGTGGCCACCGACGACAGCGGTTACCGGCATAACGTGCTCCTTGATGTCATTGCGAGGAGCGAAGCGACGAAGCAATCTCCTCCGACGAGGGAGATTGCTTCGGCCCTTCGGGCCTTGCAATGACAGCGGGTTTGCTCAGCCCCTGTGCCGCATCCTCAATCTTCCGAGCCATCTTGCCCTTGAACTCCCGGAGCCGCTCGCGCAGACCCGGATCGCTCGCAGCCAGCATCTGCACTGCCAGAATGGCGGCGTTGCGCGCACCCCACGAACCGGTCGACACCGTCGCCACCGGCACACCCGGCGGCATCTGCACCGTGGAGAGCAGCGCGTCCAGCCCGCCCAGTCCAGTGGCGTCCAACGGCACGCCGATCACCGGAAGGACCGTGCGGGCGGCCAGAGCCCCGGCCAGGTGGGCGGCCCCACCCGCCGCGGCGATGAGCACGCGGATCCCACGGGCTTCAACGGAATGCGCATAGCGATCCAGCAAATCGGGAGACCGATGCGCCGAGGCGACGACCAGTTCATGTGCGATCCCGAACTCGGTCAGCGTGCGGGCCGCTTCCTCCATGACCGGCCGGTCGGAATCGCTCCCCAAGACGATACCGACGACCGGGCCTGGGACCTCGGGCCTTGGGCCTCGGAACGAAGTGTTGTCCATCACTCAGTACCTCCAGGGGCCGAGGCCAGCTCGGCGTGGCGAACCGTGTGAACCCCGCGTCCGATGTCCGATCGATATTGCATGCCGTCAAATGAAATGTGCGCCACGCCCGCGTAGGTGCGGGAGACCGCACCCTCAAGCGTGGGTCCCAGCCCGACCGCGTTGAGCACCCGGCCCCCAGCGGTGACCAACCTCGCGTCTGCGACAGCAGTGCCGGCGTGGAACACCCGCACGTCCTGCGGCACCTGCTCCAGACCCGCGATGGGGAAACCGGTGCGATAGTGTCCGGGATATCCGCCCGACGCCAGAACCACGCAAGCGGCGGCGCCGGTCGACCAACGCAAGGCCGGTGTGCGACCGTCAACAACGTCCAGCAAGACGTCTGCAAAAGAACCCTGCAGTAATGGAAGAATCACCTGCGCCTCAGGATCGCCAAAGCGGCAGTTGAACTCCAGGACTTTGGGACCATCCCAGGTCACCATGATGCCTGCATACAGCACACCGGTATATGGCCGTCCTTCGCGCGCCATCGCGGCCGCAACCGGTTCGAGAATCTGATCGATCACTTGGCCCATCAGGCCATCCGGCAGTGGGGCCGGCGCGATGGCCCCCATCCCGCCGGTGTTGGGACCGTTGTCGCCGTCGCCGGCTCGTTTGTAGTCCTGGGCCGGCACGAGCGGCCACACGCGCTCCCCGCAGACCAGGGCCAGCACGCTCGCCTCCCTACCGTCCAGGCACTCTTCGATCACGACACGCGCGCCCGCCGGACCGTGGACCCGCCGCACCATGAAGTCGGCGACAGCCGCCGTCGCCTCCGCCGCGGTGCGAGCGACCACGACTCCTTTGCCGGCTGCAAGCCCGTCGGCTTTGACCACGACTCGCCCGCTCGATCGGCGCACATAGGAAATCGCGTCGCTCGAGTCGTCGAACGCTTCGAACTCCGCGGTGGGTATCTGCCACCTGCGCATCAGGGATTTGGCGAACGCCTTGCTGGCTTCGATCTGGGCCGCGGCGGCACTAGGTCCGAACACCTTCAATCCCCGCG
>VBAP01000158.1 GCA_005882335.1 Candidatus Segetimicrobium genomatis | reverse complement strand
CACGGTTGGGGACTTTGTGCTGTTTGTCTTCTACCTCAGTCTCGTCACTGAAGCGATGACCGCGATCGGGAACTTCTCCGCGCGCATCCGTCAGGCTGGGGTGTCCGTGCAGCGTCTTGTGGAGCTCCTCCAGGATGAACCGCCCCAGCGGCTGCTCGAGTACCATCCCGTGTATCTCAGCGGGCCGCTCCCGCAGGTGGGGTTTGCGGAGAAGACCGAGGTGGACCGGCTGCAGACCCTTGAGGTGCGCGGCCTCACCTTTCGCGATCCCGTGACCGGCCGCGGGATCGAGGACGTCAGTTTCACACTAACGCGCGGGTCATTCACCGTGGTGACCGGGAGGATCGGTTCAGGCAAGAGCACCCTGGTGCGCGCGCTGATCGGGCTGCTGCCCCGCGATGCCGGAGAGATCTACTGGAACGGGCAACCGGTCGAGCGCCCAGCGGAGTTCTTTGTGGCCCCGCGCGCCGCATACATCCCCCAGGTGCCGCGTCTGTTCAGCGAGGCGTTGAGAGACAACGTACTGTTCGGCCTCCCGGTGACGCAGGCGGATTTGCCTGGCGCGGTATGGTCGGCGGTCATGGAGCGCGACGTGGAGACGTTGGAAAGCGGGCTAGAGACGGTGGTCGGCCCGCGCGGCGTGAAACTCTCCGGCGGCCAGATCCAGCGCACCGCCGCCGCGCGTATGTTTGTCCGCAAGCCGGAGCTCCTGGTGATCGACGACCTGAGCAGCGCCCTGGACGTGGAAACCGAGCGCACGCTCTGGGAGCGGCTGTTCGCGCTGGAAGACGTGACCTGTCTGGTCGTGTCCCATCGGAAGATCGCCTTCCGCCGTGCCGACCGTATCCTCGTGCTCAAAGATGGGCACATTGAAGCCATCGGTGCGCTGGAGGAACTGCTGCATCGCTCCCCGGAAATGCAGCGGCTATGGCAGGGCGAGCCGTTTCCTCTCCTCAGCTCGCCCACGACACGTTAGCCCAACCGAGGATCTCCGGCGCCTCCCCTCTTCGCAGCGCATCGTGTGTTGATCGCACTGTAGTCGGCAAGCCGCTAAGCAGCGATGGCCGCGGTCACAGCGATCGTGTGAAGAGGGCCACAGCCCGTGACGGCTCGGCGACTACAGCGCCGATTCCTGTGGCATTTTTGATACGAGGGCCTTCTTAGTGACGACTTCCCTGGGTGGGATACGAGTGTGAAGGCACGCGCGAGATTTTCCACCAGGAATGTGCGCTCAATGCCGCCCGAGTATGACTACTCCGGCGTCTTGAGCGGCCTGCCGGTAGGTCTATACCAGTCCACCCCGGCAGGGCGGATTCTCGACGCCAATCCCGCGATGGTCCGGATGCTCGGCTATCCAACTCGAGATGCGCTCCTGGCCGTCAATGCCGGCGACCTCTATGTGAATCCGGAGGACCGGCAGCGGTGGCAAGCCCTCATCGAGCGCGAGCGTGTACTTGTTGATTTCGAAACGCAGTACCGCCGGTATGACGGCACGGTCATCTGGGTGCAGGACCGCGCCCGCGCCGTGATCGCCGGCGACGGGGAGGCGGTGTACTACGCCGGCATTCTCGTCGATATCACAGCGCGGAAGCAGGCCGAAGAAGTCCTCCGGCAAAACGAAGCCTCATTCCGTCTCCTCTTTGCGGGTAATCCTCTCCCGATGTGGGTGTACGATCTGTCGACGCTCCAGTTTCTGGAAGTGAATGCCGCCGCCATCGCGCACTACGGGTACACGCGTGAGGAATTCTTGGGGATGCGGATCACCGACATCCGGCCCCCGGAGGACGTGGGGCGGTTGATCGTAGATCTGGCCAAGAGGCGTCCCGTGCTGCAATCTTCCGGCGAGTGGCGCCACCGGCGCAAGGATGGACGGGTCATCGATGCGCAGATCGAGTCGCACGCCATGGCGTTTTCAGGCCACGACGCCGTCCTGGTGGTGGCGCAAGACATCACCGACCGGAAGCGGGCTGAGGAGGCGCTGGCAGAGAGCGAAGAGCAATACCGGTATCTGTTTGAGAATGCCAACGACGCGATTTTCACCATCGATTTGAGAGGGAATTTCACCTCCGTCAACAAAGCGGCGGAAATGCTCAGCGGCTATCCCCGCGCCGAGGCTTTGCGGAAAAACATTGCGGATATCCTGCCCCCCGAGCACCTGGCGACGGCCCGGGCCATGCTGGCAACCAAGTTGGGCGGGGGCGACCCCACCCGGTACGAAGTGGAACTGCTGACGAAAGATGGTCGGCGTGTTCCCGTTGAGATCGGCACGACGCTGATCAGTCGCTTCGGTGAGCCCATCGGGGTCCAGGGTGTCGGCCGCGACATGACCGAGCGCAAGCGCGCGGAGGAGGAGATCAAGCGCCACCTGAACCGGCTGACGGCGCTGCGAGCAATCGACGTGGCCATTGCGTCGAGTCTCGACCTCTCCCTTGCGCTGAACGTGCTGCTGGACCAGGTCACGACCCAACTCCAGGTCCATGCGGCCGCCGTGCTCCTCTTGAATCCCCACACCCAGGTGTTGGAACCAGCCGCCGCGCGCGGCTTCCGATCAAACGAGATTCAGCGGACGCGTCTGCGGCTGGGCGAGGGCCTTGCCGGCCGGGCGGCCCTGGAACGGCGCATGGTGTCTGCAGAGCACCTGGCCGAGGCGGGGCGATCGTTTACGCGAGCGGAGCTGCTTGCGAAAGAACGATTCGTCGCGTATTACGCGGCACCCCTGGTGGCGAAGGGACAGATCGAGGGTGTGCTGGAAGTGTTCCATAGAGGTCCATTTGAGCCGACGACGGATTGGCTGGACTTCTTCACCGCCCTCGCCGGGCAGGCGGCAATCGCTGTTGACAACGTGCACCTGTTCTCCAACCTGCAGACGGCAAACCTGGAACTCAAAGCGGCTTACGACAACACCCTGGAAGGGTGGGTCAGGGCGCTCGACCTGCGTGACAAGGAGACGGAAGGGCACACCCAACGGGTCACAGATCTGACCGTTCGGCTGGCCAAATCACTCGGCGTTCCCGAGGCTGATCTCGTCCACGTGTACCGGGGCGCACTCTTGCACGATATCGGCAAGATGGCAATCCCTGACGCCGTCCTGCTGAAGCCCGGCCCGCTGACTCCAGACGAACGGCAGATTATTGAGCGGCATCCCGTCTACGCCTATGAATTTCTCTCCGCCATCCCGTACTTGAGGCCGGCGCTTGACATCCCATATTGCCACCACGAAAAGTGGGACGGGACAGGCTACCCCAGAGGGCTGAAGGGCGAGCAGATCCCGCTCGTGGCGCGCATTTTCGCCGTGGTCGACGTATGGGATGCCCTGCGCTCCGATCGTCCATACCGGAAAGGCTGGGCGGATGAAAAGGCGCTCCAGCATATTCGCGAGCAAGCAGGATCCCACTTTGATCGCAAAATCGTAGAAAGCTTCTTCAAGATGGGCTTCTAACGTCCTCGACGGGTATCCCCTTTGGTCTTCACCCGAACCTCTTCCCTGATTGGGCGCAGGAGGTTTTTGCGAATCCCGCCAACTCCTCACCTACCTGGTTCATCCCGCTCGGCAAGGGGGGACTCCCGTGCGCATCGCGCAGGTTGTTACCGTCGGCATCTTACTGAGTCTAATTGCATTCGCCGGCCGTCTGCCGGTTTCGGCCCAAGATCCCCTTGAGCGGATCAACCACATCATCGTGATCTACCAGGAGAACTGGAGCTTTGACGCGCTGTACGGGAAATTCCCCGGCGCGGAAGGTTTGACCAACGCCGCTCCGAGCGCCGCTCAGCAGGTGGAGAAGAACGAGCGTCCGTATGCCGTGCTGCCGCAGCCCATCAACCGGCGCCTCACTCCACCCGCGCCCGATTCGCGATTTCCGCCCGATCTGCCCAATGAGCCGTTCAACCTCGCGCACTACATTCTGCCGACGGAGATCCCAGGGAGTCCCGTCCACGAGTTCTACAGGGAGCAGCACCAGATCAACGGCGGGAAGATGAACAAGTTCGTGGCCTGGACCGACGTGGGCGGGTTGGCAGTAAGCTACTATGACGCCACAAACTGGCCGATGGGGCGCCTCGCCCAGCAGTTCACGCTCGCGGACAACTTCTTCCACGCTGCCTTCGGCGGGTCGTTCTTGAATCACTTCTGGTTGGTGTGCGCGTGCACACCTGTCTGGGCTGATGCCCCCCCCGATCTTCGGGCTCAGCTCGATGCGAATGGATTTCTGGTACAAGACGGCCGGGTGACTCCTGACGGCTACGTGGTCAACACCTCGTTCACCGTGAACAACCCGCACCCCGCAATTGCCGAAGCGAGGACGCTGGTCCCAAATCAGACCCTCCCCACGATCGGCGACCGGCTGAGCGATCAGGGCATCTCCTGGGCGTGGTATTCCGGGGGATGGCGGGATGCGCTGGCCGGCCATCCGGACCCGCTCTTCCAGTTTCACCATCAGCCGCTTGCATTCTTTGCTCGGTACGCTGATGGGACGGCCGCGAAGGCGCAGCACCTCCGAGACGAAGCAGACTTCTTCCGTGACCTCACCAGCGGCCAACTGCCGGCCGTCGTGTTTATCAAGGCGGTCGGCGCGGACAACGAACACCCCAGCTATGCCACGCCTCTGCGCGGGCAGGCGCACGCTGCGCGTATTGTGAGGGCGGTGATGGACAGCCCGTACTGGAGCGAATCGGCCATCATCGCCACCTATGACGAGAATGGCGGCCGCTGGGACCACGTGGCTCCGCCCGTCATCGATCGCTGGGGGCCGGGATCGCGCGTGCCGGCCATCATCATCTCGCCATTCGCGAAGCGCGGGTTCGTGGATCACACGCGGTACGATACCACCTCGATTCTCCGATTCATCGAGCGGCGCTGGCGGCTGCAGCCGTTGGGAACGCGTGACGCCGCGGCCAGCGACTTCGCTCCCGCGTTCGTGTTCAGACCCTAGCCCAATGTCACGCGTCAGGGCCCGCCTTCGGGGCGGATCCCACGGTTGGCCTGGAGCCTGCAGCGAAGGAGCTTGACATATTCCCATATAGGAATATAATGGGACGCGATGCCACGAGCGGCGACGACGACGGACGTCTTCAACGCCATTGCCGAGCCTCGGCGGCGCGAGATTATCGACGTGCTTCGGGGCGGCAGGGCGCACGCGGTCGGGGAGCTGGTGACGAGACTCCGGATTCCCCAGCCGGCAGTCTCGAAGCACCTCAGCGTGCTGCGCAGGGTCGGAATCGTCTCGGTGAGCAAGCACGGCCGGCACCGGTTGTATCGACTCAACGCGGAGGAGCTGAAGTCCGTGCACGACTGGGTGAAGACATATGAGCGTTTCTGGACCGATCAGCTCGACCGGATCAAGGAACGGGCCGAGCGCAAGGCGGCGGAGCGATTGGGTCACAAGAGTCGAGTAGTAAGAGACGAGGAGGAGAAGCCATGCTGACAAGCACTTCAGAGCAGCTCGAGATTACGAAGGACGTCCAGATCGCAGCGCCCATCGAGATTGTGTTTGAGACGCTGCTGGAGCAGCTCGGGCCGCGCCACGAAACGGCGCCGGA